>NZ_JBWEYV010000001.1:289699-438327 GCF_056329745.1 Epilithonimonas sp.
ATTGATAATTGATAATTGATAATTGATAATTGATAATTGATAATTGATAATTGATAATTGATTAATAAAAAACTAATTAAAAACAATTGGATTACAATCATTTAGGACAATAAGTTGTTAGCTATTGGTCCATAATTTAAAGTCAAAAACTATGTTAGACAACCAAACTTTCCTGATTACCGGTATTGCAGATGAAAACTCTCTGGCGATGAAAACAGCCGAAAAAATCCTCGAACACAACGGAAAAGTTGTTTGTACGGGATTGGGTGTTACGCCGTTTCATAAAAACCTTTCCGAAAAAGCAGCGTCTTTTCTCCATAAAAATTATGATGATTTTGAAAATGCCTGCAAAAAAGTATTAGGCAAAGATGTTTACACCGCACCGCTAGACGTGACTTTACCCGAAAGCCTCAATTATTTTGCCGATGACCTGAAATCAAAAAATATTGCGTTGAATGGCTTTTTACACGCTATCGCAATGGATAAAACCATCAGAAACAAAGCGGTAAAACCAATGTTGGAAGTAACGGCGGAAGAGTTTAATGACACGATGAATGTTTCCGCATTTTCTTTGGTTACCCTTTGCCACGCTTTGCTTGCCAATGGCGTTTTGCAAAACGGCGCATCGATTGTCTCATTAAGTTATATTGCGGCAGAAAAAGTGTCATTTTTCCCTTATATCAATATGAGTATTGCCAAAGCCGCACTGGAAAGGCTAACCATCGAAATGGCTTATGAACTCGGAAAAAAATATGGCATCCGCGCCAATGCCATCCGCTTCTCGCCTTATATGGGAAGCAAAGCCGGAAATGCCACTTTGAAAACTGAAGATGTGGAAAGAGCCGATAGAATCAGTCCCTTGGGGAATGCTTTGCCAGAAGATCTGGCACACGAAATTGTACACCTTTTCCGTCCTGAGACTAGGATTACCGGTGAAATCCGCCATGTAGACGGAGGTTTCCATATTATGGGATAACGATTGATCAATTCAAAAAATGACAAGACTCAGAAAGCTAAAAAAATTCTGAGTCTTTTTTTATGTTGATTTTGGATTATTCTTAAATTTACCCCTTTAAGAAAAAACCTATGATAAAAGCAGGACTTGTGGGAGCAGGCCACTTGGGAAAGATCCACCTTCGGCTATTGAATCAATCCGAAAAATACGAACTGGTAGGATTTCATGATAAAGACGCAGAAAACGGGAGAAAGCTGGAAGCGGAATTGGGCTACAAATATTTTGAGAGTTTTGAGGATTTGCTCGGCGAAATTGAAATGCTGGATATAGTTACGCCCACCATCTACCATTACGACTATGCAATGAAGGCGATTGAAAAAGGCATTCATTTTTTTATAGAAAAACCCGTTACCCAAACCCTGGAACAAGCCGAGGAATTACTGTCTAAGTGTAATCAATTTGGCATCAAGGCGCAGGTTGGCCATGTAGAACGTTACAATCCCGCCTTTATCGGAGCCAAAGATTACATCAAAAACCCGATGTTTATTGAGATTCACAGGCTTGCCGAATTTAATCCGCGCGGTACAGACGTTTCTGTGGTTCTGGATTTGATGATCCATGACTTGGACATATTGTTGAGCATTGTCAAATCAAAAGTTAAAGAAATCCATGCCAGCGGCGTATCTGTAGTGAGCAAAACGCCAGACATCTGCAACGCGCGGATCGAGTTTGAAAACGGCTGCGTCGCCAACCTTACCACTTCTAGAATATCAATGAAAGCAATGCGAAAATCACGGTTTTTCCAGCAGGACGCTTATGTTTCTGTAGATTTTCTAGAGAAAAAAGCGGAAGTTATTCGCATGAAACCGGCACCTGAACATCCGTCTGACTTTGATATGATTATAGAAAATGCAGAAGGTGAAAAAAATCAGATCTTATTTGAATATCCAAGCATCCATCCCAACAACGCGATACTGGATGAGCTGGAAAGTTTTGCCAACGCCATAGAAAATAATCTGCCTGTTCAGGTTTCTCTTCAGGACGGAACCGAAGCTTTGAAAGTGGCACTTGAGATTATGAGGCTGATCACAAAAATGAATTAAAATAAAATCACCCATCCCAAAATATTTAAAATAGCAATATGAAAAATATCGTCGTAATAGGTGCCGGAACCATGGGCAACGGCATTGCACATACTTTTGCACAGAGCGGATTCACTGTAAATCTGGTTGATGTAAAACCGGAAAACCTAGAAAAAGCACTGCAAACCATTGCTACCAATCTGGACAGGATTATCGCAAAAGGCAACTTGACAGAAGAAGAAAAAGCCGCCACGTTGGGAAATATTATTACCCATCAGGATCTTAAAAATGCTGTTCCTAATGCAGACCTGATTGTAGAAGCGGCCACAGAAAACCTGGAGCTTAAACTTAAAATATTCTCACAGATTGATGAACTTGCACCAGACAACTGTATCTTGGCAACCAACACCTCATCGATATCCATCACCCAGATTGCGGCAGCCACCAAACGGCCGGAGAAAGTGATTGGTATGCATTTTATGAATCCCGTGCCTATTATGAAACTTGTAGAAATCATCAAAGGCTACTCTACGTCTAAGGAAACATTTAATACTGTTTTTGAAATGTCCAAAAAACTAGGAAAAACGCCTGTAGAAGTCAATGATTATCCCGGATTTGTAGCCAACAGGATTCTGATGCCGATGATTAACGAAGCTATCGAAACACTGTACAATGGCGTAGCCGGCGTAGAAGAGATCGATACCGTGATGAAACTGGGAATGGCACACCCAATGGGACCACTGCAATTGGCTGATTTTATAGGATTAGATGTTTGCCTAGCCATCCTTAATGTAATGTATGATGGTTTTAAAAATCCTAAATATGCGCCCAACCCACTACTGGTAAACATGGTGATGGCTGGTAAAAAAGGCGTAAAATCGGGGGAAGGATTCTATGATTACAGCGCCGGTAAAAAAGCCGAAAAAGTCTCTGATATGTTTCAAAAAAAATAAAAAGAAGGCTTTATAAAAATCTGCCCTAAAAAAATAATTATCATCCTGGTTTATCAGGAAATTTTCTATCTTTGAACCATCAGAGTAACAAACAGCACTCTATTTATTTTAAATTTTTTTGTTATGAAATTACCTAAGTTTTTATTAGCCGACAATTCTGATTTTCCGGAAGATCTTTTTGTAGTACACACAGAGTATCCACGTTTTATCCTTAACGTAGAAGAAGAGGATGTAGAATGGTTGGATGACTTGGAAGGTGACGATGAAGAAACTGTAGCCACAGAAGCTACAAAAGTTGTGGAAGAAGCCTTTAAATGGTGTGATGAAGAACTTGCAAAATACGACGACGAGGAAGACGAAGAATAAAACAAAAAAAAGGGACTCAAAATTGAGTTCCTTTTTTTATTGATTAAATTATATGCTCAATATACAAAATTCAAAAAGCCTCGTCATTAGAAAATGACGAGGCTTTTTACTTTTTAGGAAAAAAACCGCATTACTGCGGTTTTTTAAACTAAGCTGATTTTAGTTTTTATCCCAAATAAGTTTGGAACTCATCTTATCACCGCCAATATTAGCAGATGCAGCTTCATAATTTACTCTATTTAGAGATTGAACTGAAGTTGGATAAAATAATCTTGTTGGTAAATCTGTCAAACCTGCTATCAAAGATGTGAAAGTGTAAGTACTAGAGCCTTCGTAAGGAACATTATATGTACCAGTTTGACCAGGTAACAATAATGTTTTTGGATAACCAGTTCTTCTATATTCAGCCCAAGCTTCATAAGGTTGCATATATAAAGCAATGTACTTTTGTGTTAAAACATTTTCTTTTGAAGCTGGAGGCAGTGCAGCAATATAGGCATTTGCGGCATCGTCATCAACTCCCCATCTACTAAGTGAAGCTTTAACACCATTGATATATTCGTTTTGTGACCAACCGTTATTTTCACTTAACAAAAATTCTACTTCAGAGAATTCCATTAGAATTTCAGTGTAATTCTTTTTATAAACATTTTTACTAAAGAAATTCCCAGACGATGCTTGACTAGGTGCCGCAGAACTGGAAACACCATATGGCATTCCGTTGAAATCATCAGGATTTGTTGACTCAGGAGATACTCCATCGAGAATTTGTTTCTTTACAATACCCTTAGGTGTAGCGTACTTAAATAATCTTGGATCTAAACCAAAATTGCCTTTCTTACCTTTTAATAAATCAACAAATGTTTTAGATATCGCCAAATCAGATCTAGTCCTAAAATCATTATACATTGGTGATGGATTAGTTAAATTATCTTCAAATGCAAGTCCAACAGTATCGTCTTCAGAAGTCATTACTCCTGAGGAGATGGCATCTGCGATATGACCTTCTGCCCCAGGGACTACTCCCTTAACCCTTGTAGCAATACGCAATCGTAAGGAGTTAGCAAATTTTTTCAATTTATCTGAAGATCCAAACAAATTATCGCCTGACGTAAATACATCTCCCGGCACAATCATAGCAGAAGCTTCTTTCAATTCTTTTAGAATATCTGCATAAACTTTTACTTGACTTGCAAACTTAGGCTGTAAGCTAGTATTTACAGATAATGCTTGAAAGTCAGCATCTTTATTTCCATAAGAATAGTATGGTATATCACCAAATGTATCAGCAAGATTTGAGAAAATGTACGATAACATAATTCTGGAAGCAGCAATTTGATTATTGTTTGGACCATACATACTCATTTTACTCTTAGTTGCTGGATCCGTATTTAAATCTATAATTTGCTTATAGTCCTGAGCTACTCGATAAGTAACAGACCATATTGCAACACCACTTGTCAAACGATATTGATATCTATCCTCCTCTGTATAAGTACGCTGTGCCGAATATTGGACCCAAGGTAAAGCAACCCTACCCGAAGAGAAAGAACCTCTCATTTCAGTCAAGTACTCCTTCATTGTATTATTAAAAATCCCATAGGTCAAAGGATTACTTGTTTGATTGGGATTTACATCAATCTCATCAAAATTGTCGGCACAATTAGTTATACTAAAAAGCATTGCTACTACCGAAACTATATATAATATCTTTTTCATTATTTTTAAAATTTAAAATTAACATTAAATCCGTAGATTCTAGTTGATGGTAGTGAACCACCTTCTAAACCTTGAATGTTTCCAGATCCATAAGATGTATTTTCTGGATCAATCCCTTTATTACTTAAATTCCAAGCAAAAAGATTACGCGCAAAAGCTGAAAGCCTAATGCCTTGGAATACATTACCAACAATAGTTTTTGGCAAATCGTAAGAAATGGTAACATCCCTCAGTTTAACATAGCTGGCATCAAAAACATTCAACGCATCAACTCCGCCATAATAAGATAGTCCCCAATCAACAGCTTTTATATTTATATCATTCTTAGCGCCATTCTCTTTAACACCATCTAGAACAACTCCAGCCTCACGATTCCCACCCAAACCGGTATCTTCTAACATACCAGAATAGTGTCCCCACATGTTTGTTGTTGAAAAATATTTTCCACCTTGCTGAATATCTAGTAAAGCCGAAAGAGTTATGCTCTTAAACTTCCAAGTTGATCTAATACCCAAATTATAATCTGGTAAAATAGAACCTAAATTTTTAAGCGCAGAAGCTTTATAGAATCCATTTTCGTCAACCACTTTATTTCCATTAGCATCATATACAAAATCAGTTCCCATAATTGCACCATATGCAGAACCAACATCGGCTGCCAATTGAGCTCTAAAAGGTGCATTAGTAATAACAAATCTCTCTAGATCTTGATATAAGGACACCAACTTGTTAACATTTTTAGCAAAGTTAGCATTAACAGTCCATGAGAAATTTTCAGACTTTAATGGTGTTACACTCAAAGATGCTTCAATACCTTTATTAGTCATTTCCCCTGCATTAATTCTTGTAAATAGGAATCCGGTAGATGGATCAACCGGTACAGGAAGTATAAGATCTTTTGAGCTAACATCATAATATGTAAAATCTAAGCCTACCCTACTTTTAAATAAGCTCAATTCTAACCCAATCTCTTTTGTATATTTTAACTCTGGTCTAATGTTCGGATCATTGTTAGTGTTAGGATTACTATATTGTGGTGCTCCGTTAAATGGTGCTGAACCCACATCTGTATAATTTTCTCTGATATACGCATCAGGTGAAGATTGTGCAATTTTAGACCATCCAGCTCTAATTTTACCAAAACTCAACCAGTCTGCATTAACTAGCCTTGTGAAAACAAAGCTACCCGTAACAGAAGGATAAAATTGGCTATTATTAAGGTTGGAGAACCAATCATTTCTACCAGTAGTTTCAACGAAGAAATAATCTTTATATCCTAAGGAAGCATAATAAAATAAACTTTTTACGGCCAAGTGGCTTGCATAGTTTGAAGTTTGTGCCGCACCTAAACTGTTGCTCAAATTATATAGCCCAGGTATAACAAGTCCTCCATTAGTTTGACCAGTTAAACGCTCACTCTTGTTATCTCTATAATTGAAACCAGCAGATCCTGTTAGGCTAAAATCTCCAAAAGTATTATCGTACTGAAGTCTACCTTCATAATTGTACTCGGAGATATTTCTTTTACTCAAGGCATAACCAGGAATAGCAGCTGATCCTACAGCAACTCTCGTAGAGCTTGTTAGGGAATAGGTGTCTGAATAAACTTTACCTGTTGCGGACAAATGTTTGTTAAATGAGTAAGTCAGGCCGGCAGAACCGAATGTTCTAACTCTCTTATCTAATGAAATATTCTCATTAATTGTCCAATATGGGTTATCAGAGAAGTTAGGAGTTGGATCATCCCAGGCTGTTCTATTCCAAGTTCTTTGGCTACCATCTGATAATTTATAATCTTTTAACTTTTGAAAATCCAAGTTTCTCTGTCCAAATTGATAAAATTTTTGAGCTACAGAATTATCACCATAACCGGTTTCAGGCCTATTAAATCCCCTTGTTACAATGTAATTAATATTAGCTTCTGCTTTTAATTTGTCAGATAATTTAGTATTTAGATTGATTGAAACATTATCTTTATTAACTTTAGAATTTGGAACTATACCATTTAGTTGAGTATTGGTATAGGATAAGCGGACACTTGTATCATTAAATGATTGAGAAACAGAGAAATTATTGGTATAATTTACTCCTGTATTCCAAAAACTATCAACATCCTTTCTAGGAGCCACAAAAGGAACAGGCTTCATATAGTCATTTGCAAATTCTTTGTCAAATGCATACCAAGGTAAATACATTAAATTAGGATTATATTTTGGACCCCAAGAAGCGTCAGTACCATAATCCATGACATTATAAACTTGTCCATTAATTGTCTCTGTAGGTAAGGTAGTACTAGAACCTCCACCGTAAAATTTTTGCAGTTTAGGTTTAATATATGCATTTTCAAAACTTACGCCAGTATTCAACTCTACTGAGGCACGCCCCTTTTTAGCTGATTTGGTAGTATAGAGAATCGCACCATTACCAGCTCTAGCACCGTACAAAGCAGCAGCCGGCCCTCCTTTCAGAACAGTTACAGTTTCAATATCATCAGGACTAATATCAAAAGAGGCATCACCATAATCTCTACCACCAGCACCTCTTTGTGTATCTGTGTTATTGATATTTGTATTATCGAGGGGAACACCATCTACAACAATGAGAGGTCTGTTTTCACCTGTAATAGAACTGATACCTCGCATTGTAATCCTTGTAGAACCACCAATTGATGATGTAGCAGTTACCTGAACACCTGCCACATTTCCAGACAAAGCACTTACCGCATTACTCTGCCCAGCATCAGAAATATTATCCCCTGAAATTTGTTGGGTTGCGTAACCCAAGGCTTTCTTCTCTCTTTTGATACCAAGAGCTGTTACTACAACACCCTCAATATCCTGTGTCTTGGCAGAATCTTTAACCTTTTGCGCAGAAACCATTGCAAAAGACGAAGAAAGCACAACTGCTAAAACACCTGCTGTTAATTTTTTCATATCAAATCAAATTTTTCTATGAACAAATATGCAAAACATTATTAACATATCCAATATCAATATCCAAAAATATGTTAAAAAAATACTTTTACGTGAATATAATAATAAACTAACATTTACATTTTTGTTAGTTAAAATTCTTAAATATCAATCATCTATACAGAATGTAGTAAGAGAAGTAATGAAAAATGAAATGTGTTTTGAAATATAAAAGAAAAAAAACTGCAAAGTTTTAACTTAAAATTGTTATTAATGTTTTGCATCATACAGGTTAAAAAAGTACTTTTTTCTGCACAAGAAAAAAGTGTCTGCATTTAAGATTTCTATACCAAATCAAAAAATTATATGAAGTAAATTTAATATTAATGAAAAATAATTAAACTGCTAGATAGTTATTATTGGAAATCAGACGTAATTAACCACAAACCACATAATAAATATTTAATAAAAAATTAACTAAAAAAACCACAAAAATCAAATCTCCCAAAGCTGAAAAAATGAAGAAATTCTAACGTATATCATACACCACCAATGTTTTAACTTTTTTTTTTAGATATTTTTTAACACCTTTGCATTCTTAAAATATTAAAAATTGTTAATATGAATGTTAAACTACGTGTATTATCAGCAGGAGTTTTGTTCTTTATTGGAGGGCAAGCATTGCAAGCACAAAAAAAAACTAACGATACAATTCCTCAAACAAGAGAAATTGATGAAGTTGTAATGGTGGCTTTTGGATCACAAAAAAAACAAGCAATAGCTGGATCTGTTGCAAAGGTTGATGCTAAAGATTTAGCAAATGCACAATCTAGTAATGTCATTACTTCTCTATCTGGAAAAGTTGGAGGTGTCCAGATTACTACCAACTCAGGACAGCCTGGTGATCCTCCCCAAGTTAGGTTTAGAGGGTTAGGATCATTATCATCATCTAATAATCCTTTGTATGTTGTGGATGGAATGCCTTTCGGAGGTAGTATAAATTCATTAAACAATAATGACATCGAAAGCATTACTTTCTTAAAAGATGCATCAGCTAATGCTTTGTACGGGAGTAGAGGAGCAAATGGTGTTGTCTTGATTACAACTAAAAAAGGTAAGAAAGGTAAGATGAATATTACTTTCGATACTAAATTTGGAGTTAACACCAGAGCGGTCAAAGAGTATGACTTAATTACAGATCCAGGAGAATTCTATCAAGCATATTTTGAGAGACTTAGAATAAGCAACGTTTTCTCTGGTATGAGCTATGCTGATGCATCTGCTGATGCCGCAGCTAACTTAATTAGTGGATCAGACGGATTGGCTTACAATAATTATAATGTAGCGGGCGATAAACTAATTGATCCATTAACAGGAAAGCTAAATCCAAATGCTAAGCTTCTTTATCATGATGATTGACAAAAAGAAATGTTTAAACCTAGTGTTAGACAAGAGTACAATATTGGCATTCAAGCTGGCTCAGAAAAATTAAATACTTATTTTTCTTTGGGATATCTTAATGATCAAGGGTTTTTGATGAACTCTGGATTTAAAAGATTTTCAGGGCGATCAAAAGTAGATTACCAAATATCAAATAATTTAAAGTTAAGTACAAGTTTAAACTACGCAAGAACAGACCAAGGAGCGCCAAACTCATTAACCGGAAATAATACATACTCTAACCTGATAGGATGGGGAAGAAATATAGCTCCTATTTATCCAATATGGGCAAGAAATGACGATGGAAGTATAAAATCTGCTAGTTATGGTAAAATGTATGACTTTGGAAGTTTAGGAAATCCTAGTGGAATGGGATTAGCTAGGCCATATGGTGGTGGATTAAATACTTACGCTAAAGCTCAATTGGATCAGATTAGAAACATTGAAGATAACGTAAGTGGCAGAGCTAGCTTGTCTTGGGATTTTTATGATGGCTTTAATTTTAGCTATAACTTTGGTTTGGATATAGTAAGTGGTAACTACAATTCTTATGGAAACAATATAGGTGGTGATTATTACGGTCAAACGAATGGTCAAGTTAGAACTTCAACTTCTACTGATCAAACATTTAATAACCAACAATTATTATCTTGGAAAAAAGTTATTGGAAATCATAATATTGACATAATGATTGGTCATGAAAATAATGATTTCACCTCTAGAATGCTTTCTGGAACAAGAACTAACATAGTAATTCCAGGGAAAACAAATGTTAGTAATGGATCTAGATATGTAGATTTAAATGGCTATAATGATAACTATACTACTGAAGGATATCTTTCTAGAATTAATTATGGATACGATAATAGATACTTTTTAAATGCTAGTTTCAGAAGAGATGCTTCTTCTGTTTTTAGCCCAGATAATAGATGGGGTAACTTCTTCGGTATTGGAGCTGCATGGATGGTATCAAATGAATCCTTCCTTAAAGGAAATAATGCAATTACAAGCTTAAAACTTAAAGGCAGTTATGGTGAGCAAGGAAATGACGCTCTCTTCTACCCGAGTTCAGTGAGCATGAACCACAGAAGTTATTTTGGTTGGGCTAGAAATTATAAAGCTTACCAATCCCAGTGGGAAAATATTCCCGACGCAAATGGTAACGTTTCTATTGTTCAAGTATATGAAGGAAATCCCGATATTAAATGGGAGACATCCAAAAACTTAAATACAGGTTTCGAATTGGAATTATTTAATAGAATTAATATTGATGCTGAATATTTCCAGAGAAAGGTTGATGATCTATTATTTAACTTTCCACTCGCTTCATCTACAGGAACATCATTTATTACCAGAAATATTGGTAATATGCAAAATACTGGATTAGAACTAAATATCTCTGCAGATATCATAAAGGGACAAAATTTCAATTGGACGGTTTATGGAAATGGTACTTATTATAAAAATAAAGTCACTTATTTACCAAACTCTTTTACTTCAGAAATTTTTAAGTTTGAAGAGGGTAAACAAGCATACACATATTTCATGAGGAAATTTGCTGGTGTAGATGCTACCAATGGGAATGGCAAATGGTATAAAGATGTAACTGATGCTAATGGGAATGTTACAGGACAAACAACAACTGAAGTTTATACGGATGCAACTTTATATTCTCTAGATAAAAGTGCTAACCCTAAATATTACGGAGGTTTCGGTACAAGATTAGGATATAAAGGCATTAACCTAACGATGAACTTTGCGTACCAGTTTGGAGGTTATATGTATGATGGAAGTTATGCTGACATGCTGCGCTCTAGAGATTCTGGAGATATAACAAACTTCCACAAGGATATCTACAAGACTTGGACTCCAACTAACACAACAGCAGAATTGCCTGCAGTAGACAGAGTTAGACCAAACAATATGGGAACTTCAGATTTATTTCTAATAAAGTCTGACTACATCAGTCTTGAAGATGTATCTCTAACGTATGATTTCAACAAAGGGTTATTACCAGAGGGAATTTCAGGGTTAAATTTCGGAGTATACGCAACAAATCTGGCTCTTTGGTCTAAAAGACAAGGTTTAGACCCTAGATTGAATTCCGTAGGTAATTCTCTAGGAACAAATGGTCAGTCATTAAATAGATATGGAGCGCAAAGATCAATATCTTTAGGTTTAACAGTTAAATTTTAATTACAATGAAAAAAATACTAGGAATATTATTTTGTTCCACTTTACTACTTACAGGATGTAATCAAGATTATCTAGATACAGACTTGAAATCGACTATTAATGAAGACCAATTATCAACATCTCCCTCAGCCCTACAAGGTTTACTAGATGGTGTTTATACTAGTCTTCATACTTATGGACTAGCTTATGATGGCAATCATGAAGATTTTGGACACAAGGCTGTTCTATCAGGAATGGATATGATGTCAAATGATCTAGTGCAAACCAAAGGAAGTTGGTTTGGCGGCTTTTACAATTATCAGGGAAGAATACAAACAGGTTATAGACCAATTACGATATGGAAAACTTATTATCAGCAAATAAAAGCAGTTAATAATGTTATTGCAGCTATTGATAAAGCTGGTGTAAATGCAGAGAATAAAGCTATGTATGGTCAGGCTTTGGCTCTAAGGGGCTATATGCATTTTATGTTAGCTCGTATTTTTGGACCCACATATGTAGGTCATACTTCTGAACTTTCAATTCCTGTATACACAACTGTTTCACTTGATGGAAAAAGCCGTTCTACAGTTGCTGACACTTACACTCAGATTGACAAGGATTTGACAGTAGGTATTACTAATCTAGAAGGATATACTAGAACTAATAAAGAAAAAGTTGATAAGAGCGTTGCTCAAGGTTTCCTAGCTGAAGTAGCCTTAGAGATGGGTAATTATGCTAAAGCAGCAGAGATGGCTCACAATGCCAGACAATCTTTTGCACAACCAACAAAAAAACAGTGGCTTGATGGTTTTTATGATTTGGATGGAGTGCCAGACGTTATGTGGGGTGGTATTATATCCGAGGCAACTACTTCTTTTGTAGCTAGTTTTTTTGCACATTTTGATAACACAGATGGTAACGGTTATGCAGGCGGACTATCTTTTATTAAGTCTATAGATAAGAGATTATATGATGCAATTCCTGATACTGATTACAGAAAAGAAGCATATTTGGCTTCTGATAGTATCGTAAATAATGTAAGCTTGCCAAAATATGCCAATCTTAAATTTAGAGATAAATCTGTGGGGAATGGAGGAGATTACATATACATGAGAGCCTCTGAAATGTATTATATCGAAGCTGAAGCTTTAGCAAAAACTGGTAATGAAGCTGGTGCGAAAGCTGTTTTAGCTGAAATTACTAAACTAAGAAACCCATCTTATACTGTAACAGCATCTGGTTCAGCACTAATTAATGAAATTATACTACAAAAAAGAATTGAATTGTGGGGTGAAGGATGTGCTTGGACTGATATGAAGAGATTAAATGTATCCTTAGTAAGAAATTATCCAGGATCCAACCATGTCCTATTATCAGGGAAAATCGACATACCTGCCGGAGATCCTAGATTCAAGTTTCAGATTCCGCAAGCAGAAATGTTGGCTAATCCAAACATGACGCAAAATCCATAGTTTAGTTGTTTGAAAATACCAGTTATTTTTAATTACATTGAGTAGCCTAAAATAGGTTCACAAGTTTTCAATTAATATAGTAATCCGGAAGATTTCATTTTTCCGGATTTTTTATGCTTTGCTTCCAGTGTTTTTAAACTCAATCTTTCTTCCTTTAGTTGCCTGAATCAGGATAAACTTTTTTCGAATCTGTGTGGCGTAATGCTTGTCGGAGATATCAATCATCATATTGAGAACTTTGGTTTTCAGTTTTTCATCAGCCAATTCTTTCTCTAATTTTTTTTTGTCTCGGCGGTTGTTACTTTGGATTTTGGCATCGTATGAATAATAGGTTTGATCCAATCAAAGTTACCACATTTCCGAAGCCAAATCAAAACGGAGCTTCTTGCTTGGATGCCATAATGCTTTTATGACTGCCTGTAAGTAAATTCGCCCTTTTCCTACCCGAGTGACAATGCCTAATTTAAAAGACATCATGTAATCCAATTGTGTCCGTTTTTCTCTTACATTTTCTCGATTTCCCATAATTAAGTCTTTTTGTGTCAATTTATTTTAGGAAGAGACACATTACATAAAAAAGGCAGTCTATTCAGACAACCTTTTTTATATGCGTAATATAAGGATTCCTTAGATTAATACTAGTAATCAATAATTTTTTCATTTTGCAATAGAGACATGCAATTATACTCTTGATAATGAATGAGATAGAACCTTCAAATCTGGCTACATATTAAATATTCTCATAACTGATACGAGCTTTATAACGACGACACAAAGAAATATAATCAGTTAAAAATAATTTTATAACACATTATTAAAGCGCTTAAAAAAACTCTTTTTGATGTCAGCTGATTAGACTATTTAGAAATAGATTTAAAAACTATATCTATAATAAAGTAATATACTAAGAATCCATTTACAATTCAAAATAAAAAAACAGTCGGCTCTATTTTGAGCCGACTGTTTTAAATTTTTAATTTTAAAAATTTTAAAGTGGGTTTTGTTCTATTAATGGATTTGCATTAATTTCGCTTCTAGGAATTAAATATTGCCACCTATTATCAGTACTTGGCACGCTCATCACATTATTAACTACTGTAGAACTATGATTAGCTCCGGTTCTATCAAGGTTCACGCCCAATCTTTTAAGATCTAAAAATCTAAAGCCTTCGCCCCATAATTCTAACCTTCTGCTTAATAAAATCTCGTTAACATATGCATCTCCAGTTGTTGTAGCTCCTGCATATGATGGATTTCTATTTTTAGCAAACTCATTGAAAACAGTTTTAGAATCAGCTTCTTTACCAGATTTTGCCAAAGCTTCTGCCTCAATTAAATACATTTCTGCAGATCTCATAAGAGGAACGTCACATCTACTATCAGATTGGCTAACTGCTAAAAACTTCTGGCTTGTATAAGGATATTTAGAATACGTTGATGGTAATCCTAGCGAAGTGTGTGCACCTGTTGGATCAAAATTCTTTAATCTTATATCAGTAGATGGAAATTTTGCATAAAGGGAACTATTAATAGCCTTTGGTGCTTGTCTAATGTTGGTAGAATTATAATTTCTGGACATATAAGCTCCAAAATTTCCAAAATATTCAGTTTGCTCAGAAATAATTGAGCTGCCCCACATCCATTCAGCATTACCCTCCAATGTATTAAATCCTGAGGTATAAGCTGTGTTAGACATAAGAGTAAAGCCTGCCCTTGCAGCCTTTGCCTGTGTTGCTGCTAAAGAGTAATTACCTTGTGTTAATGCAACCCTAGCAATCATACCTCTTACAACATTTTCATTAAAATGTGACTTAAAGGCTCTCGCATTTCCTGTAAGATAAGTTAGTGACGCATTTAAATCTTGATTGATTTGCTTATAAACTTCTTCAACTGTGTTTCTCTTCATCGGTATTTCATCTGCCGTCAATTTTAATGGCACCCCATTCTGAGAATTGGTAGTGCCTGCTACATATCTTTTCCCATATAATTGTACAAGCATAAAGTAAGAGAATGCACGAAATGCATAGGCTTCCCCTGTAGCTTTTTTAATTTTAAGAGCATCAGCTTCGGTTGGTGCAGGTACAGATGGAGCATTAGCTATAATTAAATTAGCATTTCTTATTAAAGCGTAATAAAACTGGTAAGGAAAAAAATCATTAGCTCCATTTTCATTAATTTGATCTTGCCATCTTACAGTACTTATGTACCATCCATTACCAGTAGATGGAAACACAAGATCTTCACCCAAAGCATCCATCATAACCATGATTCCACTTTGTCCAGACTGGCCTTGATTGCTATTTTGATTACGATACATATTTCTTATCATACCGTTTACTACAGCTGCCAAATTATCTGATGTTGAAAACGCATCTTTATCTGAGACTGCATCTGTAGGATTAGCATCAAAATAATCATTTGAGCAAGAGTTGATGGATGCTATAGTGACTATCGATAAAGCCCCAAGAAAGATATTTTTTAATTTATTTTTAGTTATTTTCATTTTTTAATTTTTAGAATGATACATTAAGTCCCATAGTAATAATTCTCGCAGGTGTATACCTGTTAGTTGTAGTTCCGTTGAAAGACTGAGTTGGCTCTAAACCTTTACGGGCTGTTTTACTCCACAAGTTTTCACCAGATACAAAAAGTTTAAATGCCGTAAAACCTAAATCATTTACAAAATCTTTGTTTAAATTGTAAGATACGGTAGCCTGTCTCCAACTAATAAAATCAGATTTAACCAACCATCTCGTACTTGCTACATCAGAACTTGTATAAGTAGAAGAGTTAAGTGCAGGAACATCTGTAATTTGACCAGGTGTTGTCCATCTGTTAAGTATATCCGTACTCAAAGCACCACCTTGAGTATAAGATGACATCAGAGAGGCATAGTTACTATCATAAGTCTTACCACCTATCTGATAAGTAAACAAAGTACTAAAACTTAGATTTTTAAAGCGTATTGTTGTTCCAAAAGAACCAAACAAATCAG
This sequence comes from Epilithonimonas sp., assembly GCF_056329745.1. Lineage (NCBI taxonomy): Bacteria > Pseudomonadati > Bacteroidota > Flavobacteriia > Flavobacteriales > Weeksellaceae > Epilithonimonas > Epilithonimonas sp. The sequence goes on from NZ_JBWEYV010000001.1 coordinate 305,772, forward strand.
GAATAGCAGTTCCAGAATAATCGTATTTTGCTTTTGAATAATTAGTTGTCACTAAAGTTCCATTAACGGTACGAATATCTGAAGCCGTTGTATTAGCATAAGCATCAGCAACAAGAAACAAAGGTGATCCATCAGCCGCATCCACACCATACCATTGTCTTAACCAATAATCATAGATAGAATGATCAACCATTATTTTCTTTGTACCATTGATGATTTCTGTTTGACCTTCAGGTAACTTTGTAAATCTATTCTTTAGTGTTGAAGCATTTGCATTTAGGCTCCATCCAAAATTAGCATTTCTCAAAACATCTACAGATAAAGAGAACTCGTAACCCTGATTATACATATTCCCTAAATTTTGAAGAATTGTATTATTAGGAACACCTGCTGATACTGGTAATGGTTTAGCAAATAATAATCCATCAGTATTTCGTTTGTAATATTCTGCTGTACCAGTTATTCTGTTATTCCAAAAACTAAAATCAACAGCAGCATCGTATTGTCTATTAGACTCCCATGTTACAAGTGGGTCAGACAATTTATTAAATAAGATACCCGCTTCTGTAGCATTATTATATCCTAATGCAAAGTTACTTTGATAAAGGTAGTAATTATTAGCTTGATCATTACCAACTTCACCATATGAACCTCGAAGTTTCAAATCGTTTATAAAGTTACTATCTTTCAAGAAATTTTCACCTTTGATTCTCCACCCTGCGCCGACAGACCAGAAAGAATGCCATCTTGTATCTGGTGCAAAACGTGAAGATGCATCCCACCTAATCGATGCAGAAAGCAAATACTTTTGATCAAAATCATAATTGAATCTACCAAACGCTCCTTCTTTTCTATAATTATCTGTTTGTGATGTTAATGATGTTGTTGTTACAAAGTTGGTTAAATCATAATTATTATCAGCAACTTGTCCCTGCTTATAACCATCCATGTATTCATAGATATACTTATAATTCTCATGTCCAACTAGAACATCAAAATTGTGACTTCCAAAACTTCTCTTATAATTTAACAATTGATTCCATGTAAGTGTTTGCTCCGTAAATGAGCTCAACTCAGCAGCACCTGCAGGTGCTGCATCTCCAATCAATTTGTTGGTATATTGACTTCTTCTGTTATTTCTGATATCATATCCAACATTAGTTGTTAATGTCAGATATTTATCGAATTTGATCTCAGCATATGCTCTTGAAATTACGTAGTAATTTTTAGAAATATCTCTATTCAGCAAGGTTTCCCAGATAACATTACGCCCAGCAGCAGCACTAGCTCCTCTATTACTTCCAGCATCATAAATAACATTTCCATTAGCATCATACAATGTTGCGTTAGTAATTGGATCGTGGGCATATGGAGAATAAATTGGCCCCATAGTTCTAGTCCAAGAATATGGATTAATATATGCAGAGTTATTATTAGCACCATCTACAGAGTTGTTTCCATTAGAGGAAGTTCCTGTTAGATTAACACCAACTTTTAACCAGTTTTTAACCTGCGAGTCAACTGCTAGTTTTGCATTAAACCTCTCAAAATCGGACTTTAAAATATATCCTGTTTCCTTTGTATAACCTACCGAAGCGTAATAAGTAGTCTTATCACTACCCCCACTATAATTCAAATCGTAGTTCTGTCTAAAACCACTTTTAATCAATGCTTTTTGCCAATCAAGATCTGTATACTTCAAGGAAGCATTTGGATTCAAAATGCCATTAGTTACTAGAAGATTGTTTGCAACATTAAAAATATTATTTTTAAGAACCCCTGATATCAGGTTGTTGCTTGCAAAAGTATTTGCATCAGCTACATTATTATTTGCTCCTGAAGTTAATCTTCCATTTCTAATAGCCTCCCATACCAAAGGATAATATTGATACGCATTCACACGATCATATTCAGGAATTGACCTTGAAACATACCCAGTTGACATCCCAAAATTTAAAGTATTAGAATTCCTTCTACCCTTTTTTGTTGTAATCAAAACAACACCATTAGCAGCACTAGAACCATATAAAGAAGTTGATGACGCATCTTTCAAAATATTCATCGTTGCAATATCATCTGGGTTGATAGCGTTTAGAGATCCTGTATAAATAACACCATCAACAATATACAACGGACCTGTTGAGATGTTATATGATCCAATACCTCTTATTTGAATAGATGGGGAGCTACCTGGCTGCCCTGTACTGCTACTAATTTTAACACCTGGACTTGCACCATCAATAGCTTGTAACACGTTTGAGATTGGTCTATCAGATATCTGACTAGCAGATATCTGGGTATTAGATCCTACCAACGTTTCCTTCTTCTGCGTTCCGTAAGCTACCACAACAACCTCCTCAATATTAGAAACCTTTGTGGTATCTGTTTTTTGAGCGAGAAGTGCTTGGCCTGTAAAAAAAAGCACGCCAGCACTTAAAACTTTTAAATTAACATTCATATCAAATTTTTTATTAATCAATGTCGCAAAAATGTTAAAATAATTTAACATTCACAAGTAATTTTTTTTAAAAAGTTATAAATTTTACTAAATATGTTAAATCTTTAAAATTTAAAATGCACTCTTGTGTTAAGTATGGACAAATTTCAGCCTAATAATATGAATATTACAATTCATAAAATATTTACCCAAAATATTTTAAACTTTATAAAATATATTTAATATGCTTCTGCACATATTTTATGACGCCCTTAAAAAAATCTTTTTCAAAACTCTACATAGAAGCCGGATGCGACGAGGTGGGCAGGGGATGTCTGGCGGGTCCCGTTGTGGTGGCGGCAGTAATTATCGATAAAAAATTTAAGCAAAATTTGGTTAACGATTCCAAAACGTTAAATTTTAAAACGCGCCAAAGCCTGGATCTCTACATTCGAGAAAATGCCGTTGATTTTGCCATTGCAGAGCTTTCGCCTGCTTTTATTGATGAGCATAATATTCTCAATGCGAGTATCCACGCCATGCATTTGGCATTGGATCAACTAAAAATTCAACCGGAACTGATTTTGGTAGACGGCAACCGGTTCCATCCCTACAATTTTATCCCGCACCAATGCATCATAAAAGGCGACAGCAAATTCCTTTCTATTGCCGCCGCATCCATTTTGGCAAAAAATTACCGGGACAACCTGATGATAAAACTCCACGCCGAGTTTCCGGATTATGGCTGGGATACCAATTTTGGCTATTGTACCAAAACACATCAGCGTGCGCTTAAAAAATTCGGTCCAAATATACATCACAGGAAATCCTTCCGACTGGATTATGATGTAGAAGATGAGATTATAGATTGATATATAATAAACTGGTATATAATATAGTCTCATTGTTTTTTGAAGTGCACTAAGCCCATCGCTATTCATTCTTTTCCGTTATATTTGTTATTATGCAAAATACCTATTCCGTCATCAATGCATCGGCCGGTTCTGGCAAGACTTACATGCTTGTACAGAGGCTGCTAATGATCTGCCTCAGGTTTCCCAATCAGCCAGATGACATCCGCAATATCTTGGCACTCACTTTTACCAACAAGGCTGCCAACGAGATGAAGGAAAGAATCCTCTTTTACCTTGGTGAGTTTGTGAAAGACAATTTTGCTAACAACATCGATCTCAAAAACATCCTCGAGGCACTGCAAGAAAAGTGCTACCGCGTCACATTGGAAGACCTCCACCTGCGCTTCCAAAAAGTTTTGAATTACATCCTGCACCACTACTCTAGGCTTAACATCGGAACCATAGACAAGTTCAACGCCCGGCTGGTGAATAGTTTCTCTTACGAACTGGGATGGTTCACAATGCTAGATAATCTTTTGCACAACCAACAGAAAAATAGTGGCTTAATGGTTTTTATAATTTGGATGGAATTCATATGTGAGGCAACCACTTCTTTTGTAGCTAGTTTTTTTGTACATTTTGATAACACATATGGTAAAGGTTATGCAGGCGGACTATCTTTTATTAAGTCTATAGATAAAAGATTATATGATGCAATTCCAGATACTGATTACAGAAAAGAAGCATATTTGGCTTCTGATAGCATCGTAAATAATGTAAGCTTACCAAAATATGCCAATTTTAAATTTAGAGATAAATCCGTGGGTAATGGAGGAGATTATATGTCTATGAGAGCTTTTGAAATATATTATATCGAAGCTGGTACAAAAGCTGTTTTAGCTGAAATTACTAAACTACGAAACCCTTCTCATACTGTAACAGCAGCATCTGGTTCAACACTAATTAATGAAATTATACTACAAAAAAGAATTGAGTTATGGGGTGAAGGATGTGCTTGGACTGATTTGAAGTGATTAAATTTCTCCTTAGTAAGAAATTATCCAGCATCCAACCAAGTCCAATTATCAGAGAAAATCGATATACCTGCCAAAGTCCCTAGATTCAAGTTTCAGATTCCGCTAGCAGAAATGTTGGCCAATCCAAACATGACGCAAAATCCATAATTTAGTCGTTTGAAAATACCAGTCATTTTCTATGCATTATATATATTCACTAGATTAAAAATAGTCATTAAAAATTTACACTTTTTTAAATGAACATATGTAAGTTGTGCTCTTGATAATAAATGAGGTAAAACTTTCAAATCTAGCCACATATTACACATTCTCATAACTAATACGAGCTTTATAACGACGACACAAAGAAATATAATCAATTAAAAAATAATTGTATAACCGATTATTAAAGCGTTTAAAAAACACTTTGTAATATATACATAGACCATCTCAAATAAGAGCAGCTGTTAAAAATTATCATTGAACGGAAACTTTTTACGTTAGTTTAAGGGACTTTGCACAGATGTAAATATCGTTTTAGAGTACTTGAGGTCTGGTCAAGTAAATCTATAATCTGAATAACAGATTAAACCAAAAACAGTTACTAAAATGTTGTACACTAATTTTAATAAAAAAAGCAGTACAAATTCTGACATTTGTACTGCTTAACATTTATAATTTTTCAAACCATTTAATAGATTTGAAAAAAAATCGGTTATTTCTTATCCCAAAATATTTTGGTATAAAGGTAATCACCACCAATTGCCGCTGAAGCCGCAGCATAATTTGTTGGATTAGTTGTTTGTTCAGTAACAGGATATTGTAATCTAACTGGAACTTTACCATTTGATTCAGGAACCGCCTGCACAGCAGGAGTTAAAACCGGATAATCTAATCTTCTCCAAAAATTCCAAGATTGCATAGGTTGATTATACATTGCTATCCAAGCCTGTGTGCCCAGAGATTTTTGCCAATTCGTGGCATCATAAGCATTAGATGTAAGATAACCGTTTGCATCTGCCGCAGTTTTTCCCCACTGCAAGAAAGAAGCCGTAACAGCGTTATTATATAATGTTTCTGCGCTTCCTCCAATGCCCCACCTTGCGGATGCTTCAGCCAGATAAAATGCCACTTCTGTATAATTGAGTAAAATACCCGGGGTTGTAGTTGTATAAGCAAAATCACCAGGAGAAGAAAAATTATCAAAAGAAGTCATTACTCCAATAGTTCCACCTACATAACTACCGTTTTTCAATCTAAAATAAGCGCTTCTTCTAGGGTCATTTGTAGCGTTCATTTGGTCTACGATTGGTTTACCGGCAACAAAGTCATTTCTACCACTATTAACTAGATTCGCATACATCTGGTTAAAATTGGGTGATGCTGACAAATATGCTAAATTACAATCGTCTGCGCTAGATGCAAAAACTCCACCAGAAATAGCCGCTTGACAAGTTGCTTTAGATAAATCAGGATCCGAGTCTGCAAGAGCTATTCCCAATTTGAGTAGCAGTGAATTACCAAATTTCTTCCATTTGGTCATATCACCATTGTAGAATTTTTCACCAGAAGAAAAACTTTTTCCAGTAGTGTCAATAGACGCCAAATCATTTTTAAGATTAGTGATCAATTGAGAATATATATCTTTTGCATTATCATACTTCGGCAATGGGTTTACATCTACATCGCCTGCCTGCGAAAAAGGTACATCACCGAATGTATCAACTGCAGTTTGATATGTATAGATCTGCAACATATCAAGGATAGCAAGCTGATTCTTTTTTACGGTCTCCCACGTTGGAACCTCAGCAGCTGTTGGGCTATAGGCTTGCACAAGTTGTTTTGCTTGAATCAAACTTTTATTTGATCTTACATATAGATATAAAAATACATTATCTGCAACATTTCTGGTTACAAAATTATAATTACTTTCATCAGAATAAGAAGTCTCATTCCAATATTGCATAGTCAATCTCAAATTGTTTGTATTGACACTTGGCGTGGTTAAATAATCTACCAATTGCTTTTCAGCATATGTTAATACTGTTGAAGGAACTGTTGTATAGTAACTGTTGGGATCTTTATTTAGATCCGTAAAATCCCCATTGCAAGCCTGCAGTAAGAAAACAGCTGTTAGTGATGCTAATATTTTTTTCATTTCGATTAAATTAGAAGTTAAGTTTTGCATTAAAGGATACTGTTCTTGTCGTAGGAAGTGGGCTGGTTTGATATCCTTGAACATTTCCAGCACTTAAACCAGATTCAGGATCTGCATAAGGTAGATTCTTTTTTATAATCCAAAGATTATTTCCTACCACACTTAGGGCTATACCTTTAACAAAAGTGGAAGCAAAAAGTTTTTTAGGCAAAACATAAGTTAACGCAACTTCTCTCAATTTAATATAAGTAGCATCATATACAAATTGTTTAGCTGGGTAAGCATCATAACCCATAGCACCTTTATTTGATGCATCAATTCTCACATTATTAGCTGTATATACTGGAGAAGCAGAAGTGCCAGTATTAACCACACCTGGAAGAATTAATCCACCACCATTTGCTAAGGTATTACGAACTGGATTACCTAAATCATTAAGATACACAGTTTCGGGATAGAGACCTGTAGCTTGTCCATAATATTGATCTAAAGAGAATATATCTCCACCTTGCTTCCAATCAATTTGGAAAGAAAGTTCAACACCTTTATATGAAAATCTATTTGTTAAACTACCAAACCAATCTGCCTGCATATTACCAAGAACAGAATTGGTATTTGTTTTAACATATTTACCAGTTTTTGCATCAACAATCTTATTACCATTTCCATCGTAAACAAAATTAGTACCTTTTATAGTTCCAAAATCGTCATTTAATGAAGCATTAATTGTTACCCCCCCTTGAAATGAACCTAATGTAATATTTTCCACACCTGAACTTAAAGCGGTTACCTTGGATTTAGGATTAGACCAATTGGCATTTAATTCCCAAGTAAAATCTTGTGATTTGATTGGTACCAAATTTAATGCAATTTCATATCCCTCAGACCTCATATTACCAACATTTTGAACTTTAAAAGCTACTCCCGTAGCATAACTTACTGGCAAAGCTAAAATCTGGTCAAATGTATCATTCCTGAACCAGCCTAAATCCAAGCCAATTCTATTTTTGAAAAATTTTAATTCAGCACCAGCTTCATATGATTTAGTTTGCTCCGATTTCAAATTTGGATTTTTAGCTGTAGTATTGTAAGCATAAACAGGTGTTCCAAAGGCTGTGGAAACAGTGTATTGATTGATCAATTGATCAGGCCCTGTATCGTTTCCTACCACAGCATAAGAAGCTCTTAATTTCCCAAAAGATAAAACATTAGAATCCTTAAGGAAATTCCAGTTAGAAATAACTGCACTTAGAGATGTTGAATAATACCAATAGGCATTATTATTGGTTGGAAGTGCTGACGAAACATCCCTTCTAACGGTTCCATCAATATAGTAGGTCTTTAAAATACCAAAATTGGCTTGTGCAAAAGTACCAAACAATTTTTTTGTCGTATCGGTAATCAATGGAGCTTGTGCTGCAGCAGCTGTATTAGTTACACTGTAAACACCAGGAACGAATAGTCCTCCTTGAGTTCCTTGCGAATTTGAATAAAATTTTTGAATATTGACAGTAGATCCTAACACTCCAAAGAAATCTACAGTATTATTCCAAAAATTATCTTTATATGTTCCTATAACGTCAAAATTATCTTCACTTCTCCTATCGTTTCTCACCGCATAACCAGAGGGTTGGCTACCGGAAGCGGGACCTATAGCCATTGCATCTGCTAAAGAACCAACAGCTTTTCTCTCATCTACCATATAAGTATAGCCGTCATGAGAAGCCCTTGCTAATACATTAATTTTTTTTGTTACATCCCAACTTAAACTGGCATTACCTGCAAATCTCTGACGGGAATCAGTAATATAATTTTCATAAAGTTTAAAATAAGGATTGTCCCAATATTGAGGGCCTGTATTAGTTGGAGATAATATATTCCAAGAATAATTTTTCCTATAATTCATATACATATCCCTCTGATCTTTCATATCAACATTGGTAGCCCACCACTGGCGAAAGTTTCCGGTTATACCGTGATAACCTGTTGGGTTTTTCCCAACCGTATTTTGAGTAACAAAAGTTGTATAAATGTTCGCAGTAAGATTATCTGCTAGTTTATATGAAGCTGTTCCTGTTAATGCATTTTTATTTAGATTAGTGTTTGGCAAAATATCGTTACCGTTAACATTCTGATAAGATAATCTTAAACTTGACACATCATTTCCTTTAGCTATTGAAAACGAGTTATTATATATCGCTCCCGTTTGAAACAAAAAGGAAGGATCATTTTTTGCAGCTACCCAAGGAGAAGCTTTTCCAAAATTAGAAGTTCCTGGAACAAATGATGTATATTGCCAAACCATCAAATTTGGATCAAAAGCTGCACCGTATGAAGCATCAACAGACATTGGGGCAAGTGGTTGCCCATTATAGACACTAAACTGCTGATTGCTGGCTGGACCATACAAATAACCTTCACCCTGTCCATAAGAAGTTTGGTATTTTGCAAATGTTTCTTTGTTAATAGAAGAAATAGAGATTGCAGAATTAACATCTAAGGAAAAACTAGAATTTGCTTTTCCCTTTTTGGTGGTAATAATTATAGCTCCATTCGCAGCTCTAGCTCCATACAATGCTGTTGCAGCAGCCCCCTTCAAAACATTCATTTCTGCAATATCATCAGGATTAATATCGGAAATAGTATTACCGGTATCAACTCTTAATGAAGAGGTATTGGTAGTAGGTGAGTTGTTGAGCATTGGTGTGCCATCAATCACAAAAAGAGGCTGATTATTACCAGTCATAGATCTATATCCTCTTAAAGTGATATCAATAGACCCTCCAACATTACCACTCTGCTTAATATTAAGACCAGCAACCTTACCTGATAAATTAGATGTAAAATTGGCTGTAGGAGATTTGGTAAGATCCTCAGCACTTATACTTTGTGTAGAATACCCTAGCGCTTTTTTTTCTCTTTTGATACCTAAAGCAGTGACAACTACTCCTTCGATATCACGTGTTTTGGAAGAGTCTTGTACCTTCTGCGCAGATAACATTGCAAAAGAAGAGGAAAGAACCACAACCAATACACTTGCTGTTAATTTTTTCATATCAAATCAAATTTTTAATAAAACAAAAATGTTAAATAAAATTAACACTCGCAAGTTATATTTTACAAAAAATAATAAAATATCATAAATGATTAAAAATTTTAAAGCAAAATTAATTATAAAATAGGGGATCTTAATGGACTATGATTTAACCTTAATAATATCATATTTTCAAAAAAAATGTTATCCCATTTTTAAATAGAAGATTTATCGGTATACCTTTGCAAAAAACTCCCTATGCCATTAAAAAAATCTTTTTCAAAACTCTACATAGAAGCCGGATGCGACGAGGTGGGCAGGGGATGTCTGGCGGGTCCCGTTGTGGTGGCGGCAGTAATTATCGATAAAAAATTTAAGCAAAATTTGGTTAACGATTCCAAAACGTTAAATTTTAAAACGCGCCAAAGCCTGGATCTCTACATTCGAGAAAATGCCGTTGATTTTGCCATTGCAGAGCTTTCGCCTGCTTTTATTGATGAGCATAATATTCTCAATGCGAGTATCCACGCCATGCATTTGGCATTGGATCAACTAAAAATTCAACCGGAACTGATTTTGGTAGACGGCAACCGGTTCCATCCCTACAATTTTATCCCGCACCAATGCATCATAAAAGGCGACAGCAAATTCCTTTCTATTGCCGCCGCATCCATTTTGGCAAAAAATTACCGGGACAACCTGATGATAAAACTCCACGCCGAGTTTCCGGATTATGGCTGGGATACCAATTTTGGCTATTGTACCAAAACACATCAGCGTGCGCTTAAAAAATTCGGTCCAAATATACATCACAGGAAATCCTTCCGACTGGATTATGATGTAGAAGATTAGATTATAGATTGATATATAATAAACTGGTATATAATATAGTATCATTGTTTTTTGAAGTGCTCTAAGCCTAGCAACATTCATTCTTTTCCGTTATATTTGTTATTATGCAAAACACATATTCCGTCATCAATGCATCAGCCGGTTCCGGCAAGACCTACACGCTGGTACAGAGGCTGCTAATGATCTGCCTCAGGTTTCCCAATCAGCCAGATGCCATCCGCAATATCCTGGCACTCACTTTTACCAACAAGGCTGCCAACGAGATGAAGGAAAGAATCCTCTTTTACCTTGGTGAGTTTGTGAAAGACAATTTTGCTAACAACAGCGATCTCAAAAACATCTGCGAAGCACTGCAAGAAAAGGGCTACTGCGTTACGTTGGAAGACCTCCACCTGCGCTCCCAAAAAGTTTTGGATTACATCCTGCACCACTACTCTACGCTTAACATCGGAACCATAGACAAGTTCAACGCCAGGCTGGTGAAGAGTTTCTCTTACGAACTGGGACTTGCTCAGAACTTCAACCTGGAAATTCAGGCCGAGCCTTACCTGATAGAAGCTGTAGACAAAATGTTGGATGAGATTGGTGACCAAAAAGCCGTTTCTGATGCCTTTATGGATTTTGTGAATTATAATTTAGACAATAACGAGCGCGTTAACCTCAACCAAACCCTTTATAACACGGCAAAAAAATTCGTTAATGACATCCATTACAAACCTTTGCAGGATAATAAAGATTTTGAATGGACCGCTTATGACCATAAAAAGAACGAACTTCGAAATCGTATTAATGACAACAAAAAACAATCCGACCAAATAGCAAGACAAGCTTTGGAGCTAATAAATTCCAGAGGCATCGAGATTGAGGATTTTGCACAGGGCAAAAACGGGTTGGGAGGATTTTTCGTTAAAGTCACAGATTTTCTGCAAAAGAAACGGGATGGCTTTCCTTTTCCCACTAATGAAGACTCTGCCTTAACAACTTTTCTGAAAGGTGCAGCTGCCAAAGCCAAACACAAACAAAACGACATCGAGGACATATTGCAACAATTGCTGGATTGGAGAAATCAACTGATCCAAATCCATATTGATTCCCGAAAAAAAGAAAAAATACTGGAAGCCATTCTCCCTTTGAAAGTGAATGCCGACATCCAGAAAAAATTACTGGAAATTGAGGAAGAAAATGATCTGGTTCTACTCTCCAAATTCAATATTATCATTAATGAAAATCTTAAAAATGAACCTTCGGCCTTTATCTATGAGAAGGTAGGAACACAGTTTCAGCATTATTTTTTTGATGAATTCCAGGATACATCGGCAATGCAGTGGCAGAACTTTTTACCGCTGCGCGACAACAGCATCACATCAGAAAATACCAGTTTCACTATTGTGGGCGACCCCAAACAGAGCATCTACAGGTTCCGAGGTGGCGAGAGCGAGCTAATGCTGGACATTATCAACAAAAAAGAAATCACACCCAAATTTGCAACCGCAGAAAACCTGAAATACAACTGGCGAAGTGCAAAAAACATCGTGAACTTTAACAATAAACTCTACGACTATATGTCAAAAGACCTCAGCGATGAACACCAGAAGATTTTTGGAGAAAATGCCATCCAGATGGCGCAGTCTTCTTTGGACGGTCGCGTGAAAATACATCTGCTGGAAAATACCGTAAAATCGGTTTTTTATGAAGAGTCGGCGAAGAAAATGCGGCAGGATATTCAGGAATGTGTGGACAACGGGTTTTCTTTTTCGGACATCACCATCCTTTGCCGTGGCAACACGGATATTTTCAATTATTCCCAACTGTTGGGCAGCCTGAAAGTGAATTATAAAAATAAAGAAACCCACATCAAAACCATATCTGAGAAAGGGCTGACTTTGGATTTATCATATACCATTAAAGCGCTGATTGAGTTCCTAAAATGGAATATCACACCAAAAAACCGCCAGTTTCTGGTCAAAATGATGTATTACCTGCAGGTTTCTGGACGGATCACAATGCCAGATTTTACATCGGAAATCAGGGTCATTTTGGATTTAAAGTCGGTAAAGGAAATTGAAGAACATATCGATGTTCATTATCAGGTTAAATTAATTCAGAATGATATTCCGCAGCTTAATCTCTATAATTTCATCGAATATTATGTCCAGCAATTTTCGGTAGACCATAAGGAAACGGATTTCCTGCTCAACTTTTTGGAAATGCTGTTTAACTACACCCAAAATGCCGGCGCAACGCTGAAAGAATTCCTGAAATACTGGGATGACGAGGCGTCAAAAATCAGTATTCAGGCGAGTGACAATATTGATGCGGTGCAGATTATGACCATTCATAAAGCGAAAGGGTTGGAATTTCCGGTGGTTTTTATCCCGATGGAAAACAAAAATAATGACAACAAATTCTCGGAATGGTACAACCTGGAAAGTAACGACGAACTGAAAACCGTTATCCTGACTCAGTTCTCCCCAGAGCTGGAAAATTATGATGAAGACTTGGCCCAATTCAATTCCAGCAATTCTTACCGCAATAGGATTGACCGGTTTTGTATCCAGTATGTAGCGACAACACGGCCTGTGGAGCAACTTTTCCTTTATCTGGAAAAACCGAGCAAATCTGCCAACCATCTGGAGTTATTTGATTTTGTGACCCAGTTTCAGCCTAGTGACAATGGCGAACAACAGGATTCTTTCGATATATTCCCTGTGATGGATCTTCGCAAACAAAAAACCAAAGATCAACCAGCTTATTTGTCCGAGAGTATCGAAACAATAGCGCAGAAGGCAGAGAAAGCCTCCAAAATAGAAATTGCCACCACATCAAAAAGTTACCAAAACCGGGTGGAGCACGTACGGATCGGGATTTTCACCCACGAGATCCTGTCAAAAATCAAAACGGAAAAAGATCTGGGTAAAGTACTCAACGCTTATTTTTTGGAAGGCATCATTACTGCAGATGAAAAAAAAGCGATCCTGCAAAGAATAGAAGCTGTACTCCATCAGGAAGAATACGCAGCTTATTTTGAAGACAATCTGAAAATCATCAATGAGCGGGAAATGCTGGTAACAGAAAGTGGAAATTCAAAAACTTACCGCCCGGACAGGCTGATAGAAACACCCGAAGGTTTTATCATTGTCGATTTCAAAACCGGTGAGCATAACGAAAAAGACCAGAAGCAGGTTGAACTTTACAAGGTCAAATTGGAACAATTTGGTAAACGAGTAGTGAAAACCGATGTGATTTATATTTAAAAATTAAAAAAGCCTCCTAAAAGTTATTGACTTGCAGAAGACTTTTTAATTTTCAGTAATCATTCTAATTTTCTGCAGCAGGGGTAAAAACACGCTGCGCCAACTCCTGGTCAAAAAGATAAAGTGCAGATGGATTATCCTTCACCATTTTGATTTTGGTAACCAATAATGATGCGCTAGACTCTTCTTCTACCTGCTCATTGATAAACCATTGTAGAAAACTGGTGGTTGCAAAATCGCCTTCGTCATTGGCTGCCTTCACAATATTGAAAATACTTTTGGTCACAAGTCTCTCATGCTCCAAGGCTTTTTCAAAAATATCTTGCGCTCCGGAAAATTCATGTGGCGGTTTTGCTACTTCATCCAGCATTACTTGTCCGCCAACATTATTGATATAATCAAACATTTTATCAGCATGCATCAGTTCTTCTTTAGACTGTACGCGGAAATAGTTTGCCACACCCTCCAGGTCCTGAGAATAGAACCACGCACTCATGGAAAGATAAAGCTGAGAGGCGTATTGCTCTTTTGTTATTTGTTCATTCATTAACCTGATAATTGTATCGCTTACCATAACTTTAATTTTTTTTCAAATATAAAAAAAGAGCCGTTAAAAAAACGGCTCTTCCTAAAAATATGTATAGAATTATTAATTCTCTAAAACATAGGTAAACATCAATGGTGCACAGATAGTTGCATCACTTTCTACCACAAATTTTGGTGTGTCAATATCCAATTTTCCCCAAGTGATTTTCTCATTAGGGACAGCACCGGAATAAGATCCGTAAGACGTTGTAGAGTCAGAAATCTGACAAAAGTATGACCAGAACGGCACATCTTCCCATTCCAGATCCTGATACATCATTGGAACTACACAAATAGGGAAATCCCCAGAGATCCCACCACCAATCTGGAAGAAACCAACACCTTTCCCATGAGAGTTAGCACGATACCATTCTGTAAGGAAGATCATATATTCGGTTCCGTTTTTCACGGTGTGTACATTCAAATTACCTTTAATAACATTGGATGCAAAAATATTACCCGTTGTAGAATCTTCCCAGCCGGGGCAGATGATAGGCAGGTTTTTTTCTGCCGCAGCTACCATCCAAGAATCTTTGGGATCAATTTCATAATACTGCTCCAAAACTCCGGAATTGATCACCTGATACAAAAATTCGTGTGGGAAATATCGCTCACCCTTATCTTCGGCAGCGTGCCAAACATCTTCAAGATGTTTTTGCAATCTTCGGAAAGCTTCCTCCTCGGGGATACAGGTATCTGTTACTCTGTTATAGTGATTATCCAACAACTCCCTCTCCTGCTCTGGTGTAAGATCTCTGTAATTAGGTACTCTTTTGTAATGCGAATGCGCTACAAGGTTCATCACATCTTCTTCCAAATTGGCTCCGGTACAAGAAATAATCTGAACTTTGTCCTTGCGGATCATTTCTGCAAGGATTTTACCAAGCTCTGCGGTAGACATAGCACCACCAAGAGAAATAAGCATGTTACCACCATCTTTTAGGTGTGCCACATAACCCTTGGAAGCATCTACCAAAGCCGCTGCATTGAAATGCAAATAATACTTTTCTATAAATTCCGAAATAGGCTTATTCATTATTATAAAAATTTTTGCAAAGTTAAGCTTTTTTGTTCGAGCAGATATTACTGCTCATCCACAAAATAAAGCCCATTTATCTAAAATCAATTAAACGGTGGAAACATCCAAAAAAACATCAATAATAATTCTGTACTTTTGCAAATTGAAATTTTAAACATATAATAATGATTTCGGCACAGGGATTAGGATTGCACCACGCGGGTAACTATCTTTTTAGAGATGTTAATTTTACGATAAAAAAGGACGACAAAATTGGTTTGGTTGGTAAAAACGGAGCCGGCAAATCAACACTTCTTAAAATCCTATCCGGAGAAATTAACTTCTATGAAGGCAATGTGATTCCAGAAGGTAATATCACTATTGGTTTTCTTAAGCAGGATCTTGATTTTGTAAAAGGCAGAACGGTTTGGGACGAAACGATGCAGGCTTATGAGCAGATCAATGCTTTCAAAAATGAGTTGGAAGATGTCAACCATCAACTAGCGACCCGGACCGATTACGAAAGTGATGCTTACTCAGATCTTATTGTAAGAATGACGGAACTGAATGATCTTTTGATGCATTATGACGCTTACAATCTAGAAGGTGATGTTGAAAAAGTACTATTCGGCTTAGGTTTCAAAGCGGATGATTTTCAAAAGATAACGGACGAATTTTCCGGAGGATGGCGAATGAGGATCGAACTGGCAAAATTGCTTTTACAGAAAAATGACCTGATGCTGTTGGATGAGCCTACCAACCACCTCGATATGGAATCCATCATTTGGCTGGAGAATTTCCTCAAAGATTATCCCGGCTCCATTGTATTGGTAAGCCACGATAAACAGTTTATGACCTCAATCTGCAATAGGACTTTTGATGTCAACAACAGGAAAATCGAAGATTATAAAGCCAACTATTCCAAATATCTGGAGCTGAGAAAAGAGCGTCGCGAAAAACTGGCTCAAGCCAAGAAAAATCAGGATGCGGAGATCAAACAGATGGAGGACAACATCAACAAGTTCCGGGCGAGTGCTACCAAAGCTTCTTTTGCGCAATCACTTATCAAAAAACTGGACAAGATCGAAAGAATCGAAATTGATAATGAAGATGTGTCCAAGTTCAATATCCGTTTCCAACCGTCTGTTACACCCGGAAAGGTGATTTTCGAAGCCAAAAACCTGGGTAAAGCTTATGGCAATAAACAAATTTTTGACAATGTAGACTTCTTTGTGGAGCGTGGCGACAGGATTTCCCTTTTGGGTCAAAACGGACAAGGAAAAACAACCTTGGCAAAAATCCTTGCCGGCGATATCAAAGACTATTCTGGCGAATGGAATCTCGGTCACAACGTGAGCATCGGATATTTTGCCCAAAATCAGGAAGAGGTTTTGACGCCTGACAAAACCGTTTTGCAGGAAGCAGAAGATTCGGCAACCGAAGAGACTAGGCCTAGAGTTCGTGATCTTCTAGGATCTTTTCTTTTCCAAGGGGAAGATGTCAATAAAAAAACCAAAGTTCTTTCCGGAGGCGAAAGAAACCGTCTGGCACTTTGTAAGTTATTGTTGCGCCCGTTCAATACGTTGATTATGGATGAGCCTACCAACCACTTGGATATTCAGTCAAAAGAAATTATCAAGTTGGCTCTTCAGAAGTATGAGGGCACTTTGATCGTCATTTCTCACGACCGTGAATTTTTGCAGGGCTTATCAGACAAAATCTTCGAATTCCGTGATGGGAAAATGAAAGAATTTCTTGGTAACATTGATGAATACTTAGAATACCGACAAAAGGAAAGCATCCGTGAAATCTCTGCCGAGAGATCAAAACTTCATAAGGAAGACGCTGAAGCACCTAAAAATAAAGAAGAAAAAATCCGAGAGCCACAGGCCGACAAGCAAGCAACATCGATTATAAGCAAAGAACAAAAAAACATCCAAAATAAACTTAAAAAGGTCGAAGAAAAAATCTCCGAATTGGAATCAAAAATAGCGGATTTTGAGTCATCTTTTACTAAGGAAAACCCATCAGAAGCGGTTTTGGAAAGCTATAATAAAACCAAAGAAGAATTGGATCTCACTTTGCAGGAATGGGAATACCTGGGCAGCCAACTGGAAAATTAAAATCTGGCAATTAACCTACTTAATTAAGTATTATTTGTTACCAACTTATAAAAATAATTTACTATAATTTATTACTTATAATAAAATAGAATTAAATGAGCTAATTTTTCATTCATTTTAAGACAGCTTCAGCATCATTTTTTTAATTTTTTTATAAGATAAGTAGTTCCCGATCCTTTTGTGCTATTAAAATTACACAATGTAAAAGAAGTTGCTACCCAGCTTGTGGCCCATGTAAAAAATTCCGATCCTCCTCCTTCTGCCCATTTAGATGCTCAGCAGTTATACCAGCAAAATTGTCAAATCCTTCTGATAAAAAAGTGAATTTGAACCTTTAGTAGAAATGATACTCAGAAGATAGTATTTTTTTAATAATTAATAAAATTTAAATAGTACTTAAATATAAATAATTCAAAAAAATATTTAAAACGAGTTTTAATTTGTATTTATTATGTTTAATTCAAAAAAACTTCATAATTATTAATCTGATGAATCACTTCCAGCAGGTTTTCATTGATATTGATATGATGCTGCATAGAAACCACTTCCAAGATGGAATCGTCTTCTGGGTTTTTGATGAAAAACTGCAGCTTTTGCTCGCCTTGGTTGGCAATGATATTCTCTTTGAAAAAACTAATGTCGCTTTCTCTCAACGTATCCAGCGGAACTACAATGGATAGACTTTTGGCAAACAGATCAAAGGCTTCTTTCAGTTCGAGAACGTCGTTAACGTTTACGAAAACACGGCCATCTTTCCCCTGAGAATATTTGATTTTCATAATCACAAAACGTTGCACTTCCAGTTTTTCCTTTAGTTTCATATAATCTCGGTCGCCCAGTCGGAAAGAGTAGGATCCCGTATAATCTTCCAGCATCACAAAAGCAACTTTTTCCCCACTGCGGAAGCCGTCTGCCACCCGGTATTCTGTTATCAGACCGGCCACTGTATATTCTTTGGTGTTGTCTTTATCGTGCTGGCGGTCTTTCCAACTCTTTTTCTCCTCAAACAATTCTGCAGGTTTATTGGGAAATGCCACATCTTTGTAAGCTTCCACTTCATCCAGATTCAGGAAGTTAAAATTCCCCTTGGCCTCAGCTTTTACAGTCACTTCTTCTATAATCTCATCTTCTAGTCCACCTTCATCGGAAATCACAATATCCGGTGTCTCTTCATCCGCCGGGCTGTCGTCTGCTTCTATGACGGGGACAATTTCATCCAAAACAGGAAGGTCTTCTTTTTTCTCTTCCAGCACTGCTTTTTTGGACAAAACACCTTGCATAAATTGGAATTGGTATTTGAATTCATCCAACGGATGCGCAGAAAGATAGAAGCCGATAATTTCTTTTTCTTTGTTAAGGGTATGCATATTCGGCCATTCTGCACAAGGGAGAAGTTTAGGCTGTTCAATCTGAACTTCTTCTGCAAAGTCTGCAAAAAGCGAATTATCCATCTCATTTTTACTATCCTGGAAACTTTGTCCATAGCGTAAAAGCCTTTCCAGATTGGTTCTTCCAGCTGCATCGATGTCAAAATACTGCCCTCTGTGGTAAGAATCAATTTCGTCAAATGCCCCGGCAATCACTAAACTTTCTGCCACTCTTTTATTCACCTGAGAAGATGGGACGCGCTCAAAAAAGTCATATATATTTTTGAATCTCCCATCTTTTCTAATAGCTGTGATGGCTTCACTCGGTCCTTCGCCAATCCCTTTGATAGCACCTAGCCCAAAACGGATCTGCCCCTTATCGTTTACTGAAAATTTATATTGAGATTCATTAACATCAGGACCCAAAACATCTACACCAATGGCTTTGCAATCTTCCATAAACATAGTGATAGAAGCCGTGTTGTTAATGTTATTACTCATCACACTCGCCATATATTCTGCCGGGTAATTGGCTTTGAGATAAGCGGTCTGGTAAGCAATCCAGGCATAACAGGTGGAGTGCGATTTGTTAAATGCGTACTCAGCAAAAGCCTTCCAGTCATTCCATATTTTTTCTAATTTCTCCTCATTCAGGTTGTTCTTCCTTCCGCCTTCAATGAATTTTGGATACATTTTGTTAAGAACATCAATCTGCTTTTTACCCATTGCTTTTCTCAGTGTATCAGCTTCACCTTTGGTAAAGTTGGCGAGTTTCTGAGACAGCAGCATTACCTGTTCCTGATATACGGTGATGCCATAAGTCTCTTCCAGATACTCCTGAGTCTCGGGTAAATCGTAGATGATCTCTTCGGTGCCGTGTTTTCTGTTGATGAAATTCGGGATGTATTTGATTGGCCCCGGGCGATATAATGCGTTCATCGCAATCAGGTCGGCAAAAACTGTTGGCTTCAGTTCGCGCATATATTTTTGCATCCCCGGACTTTCGTACTGGAAAATCCCAATCGTGCGGCCTTCCTTAAATAACTGATAGGTTTTTGCATCATCCAACGGAATATCATCGGGATTAATGTCTATACCGTGGCGCTCTTTCACAAGGTTGACGGCATCTTTGATAATTGTTAACGTCCTAAGGCCAAGAAAGTCCATTTTCAAAAGCCCGGCACTTTCTGCCACCGAGTTATCAAACTGAGAAACCAAAATATCCGCATCTTTGGCTGCGATGGTGATTGGTACCAAGTTGCTCACCGGCTCCGGCGTGATGATGACTCCACAAGCATGGATCCCAGTATTCCTGATGCAGCCTTCCATTTTCTTGGCGCTTTCTAGCACCGAGAACCGGGAATCATTGGGATTATCCAGGATATTCTTCATCTCATCTACCAATTGCTGCTCTTCCGGTTTCAGTTTATCATATTTGGAGAACGCTTTTGCAATGTTCATTCCGGGTGTAGAAGGGATGAGCTTGGCAATCATGTTGGTTTCGGGGATGGATACATCCAAAACGCGGCCTGCGTCTTTGATGGCAGATTTTCCACCGAGAACAGAGTAGGTGATGATCTGCGCTACCTGATCTTGCCCGTATTTTTCCACCACCCATTTGATGATTTTATCACGGCCTTCATCATCGAAATCAATATCGATATCGGGCATCGAAACCCTTTCTGGATTCAGGAAACGCTCAAACAGGAGATCGTATTTTATCGGGTCCACATTGGTGATTCCAATAGCATAAGCTACCGCCGAACCTGCCGCCGAACCACGGCCAGGGCCAACCCAAACGCCCATTTTTCTTGCCTCATTACAGAAATCCTGAACAATCAAAAAATAACCCGGATATCCTGTATTGGCAATGACGTCCAACTCAAAATCAAGGCGTTCCTTGATATCATCAGTGATTTCTAAGTATCGTTTTTTGGCACCTTCAAAAGTCAGATGCGTCAGGTAAGCCATCTCGCCACGTTTTCCACCGTCTATATCGTCTTCGGAATTGACAAAATCCTCAGGAATGTCGAATTTTGGCAGAAGCACGTCACGCTTCAATGTATAAGGTTTGAATTTGGCCAAAAATTCTTCATAAGCTTCAAAAGCATCCGGGTAAGCCAGAAATGTCTCTTTCAGCTCGTCTGTATTTTTGATATAATATTCGTCCGTTGTTAGACCTTTTCTTTTTCCAAATCCTTTTCCAATAGGCGTTGATAGTTTTTCGCCATCTTTTATACAGCCTAAAATATCCTGAATATTGGCATCACTTTTATTGGTGTAATACGTTTCGTTTTGTGCTAGGATTTTAACATTGTATTTGTCGGCCAACTGAAGAAGAACTTCGTTAAGGTGCTCTTCTTCCGGCAATTGATGATTCTGAATCTGAACATAAAAGTCATCCCCAAATTCTTTTTGCCACCATTGGAACAACTCTTCACCTTTTTGCTCCCCAATATTGAGGATCGTGCTTGGTATATCACCATTAATGCCGGATGTTAGGGCAATAACACCTTCTTTATATTGAGAAATCAATTCTCGGGAAATCCGTGGAACACCAAAATAAAAACCTTTTTGGAAACCTATACTCGAGAGTTTGACCAAGTTTTTGTAACCATCAAAATCTTTGGCCAGCAAAACCACCTGCGTCCTCCTATCGGGATCATCTTTGGTAAATTGTTTTTGCTCGTAACGTTCAGATATGTAGAACTCGCAGCCTACGATGGGAATCAGCGGCTCTTGGCTTGGTTCTGGATCACTAAATTCCTCACCTTTTTCTTCAGCTTCCTGCTTTTTTTCAAGATAAGCCTTGTGTTTTTTATTGATATCAGAATTCACACCTTCCACAGCTGTAACAAATTTGAAAGCACCCATCATGTTGCCGATGTCAACGATGCCCAATGCTTTAAAATGATCTTGCTTGGCCTTGTTGATAAGATCGCCAATGCTGGATGTAGCCGTAAGTGTAGAGAACACCGTGTGGTTGTTAAAATGAAAATATTTACCCAAATCAATCTCATCAATACTGCCAAAATCGCTTTGTTTTTTCTTTTTGTTAAAACTTGCAACCTGTCTTCTGATGACGATCCCAAATGGTTGTATTGGATTCGGATTTGCTGCTTGATATTCCTTTAGCTGCGCTTCTGTAGTTTTCAAAACTTCAGCTGGAATAACACCGATTCTCATCATTTCGAAAAAGACCTGAGCGGTGGCATTAACGTCTGCTGCGGCATTGTGCGCCTCGTCAAACTTGTGGCCGTAGAGTTTTTCAAAAAGCTCCTCCAGTTTTGGGGATTTGTACTTGCCGCCTCTTCCTCCTGGCAACTGGCAATAGTCCGTTCCCAGAATCATCGTGTCGGCACGCGGTTTCTCCTGAAGGTTGTCCTTGATGTTTTTTCGGTAAAATTCTGCCCCTACAATGTTGTAATCAAACTCCACATTATGACCGGAAACGACACGGATATTTTCCAATGCTTTAGAAAATTCTTCCAAAACTTCCTGTAGATCACGGCCTTCTTCCTGCGCAATTTTAGTAGTTATTCCGTGGATCCTGGCAGCATTAAAGGGAATATCATAACCTTCCGGCTTGATGATATAATCTTGGTTTTCTACCAGATTTCCATTGTCATCGTGGATTTGCCAAGCAATCTGAACCATTCTTGGCCAGTTGTCTGAATCGGAAAGCGGCGCGTTGAAATTTTTGGGTAAACCGGTGGTTTCTGTATCGAAAACTAAATACATCTACGTTAGAAATTTGCGTAAAGTTATGATTTTAATAAGAGAAAAAAAATACAGATTGACTTGGTTTAACATAGAAATAGTTTAATTAAACTAAACCAAAAATCAATAAAAAAGCCATTAGAAATGATTTCCAATGGCTTTGTAATTATAAAAACGATATTGATTAGATCGTAGAAAGTCTTAGTGTATTGGTTTTACCACCATTATGAACCGGCATAGCGTTGAGGTTTACAACATAATCACCTTGCTCAACAAATCCATAGTTATGCGTTAACATATTTACTTGGATTACTGTCTCGTCTGTTGATTTTTGCATATCATAATAGTAAGCCCTTACGCCCCAAAGCAGGTTTAGCATGGTAATAACTCGCTTGTTAGAACTGAAAACGATAATATGCGAAGACGGTCTGTGTGCAGAAATCTGGAAAGCCGTGTAGCCTGAAGTGGTTAACGTAATAATAGCTTCAGCACCAGTTGATTTCGCAATGTCAACTGCAGAACGACAAACTTTATCTGTAATGAATCGTTCATCCACACAATTGATTTTTTCCTCAATCACATGGTTCAGTTTGGAGTAAAGAGGTGTCTTCTCTATATTCTGAACAATTTTGGACATGTTTCTTACCACATCTACAGGATATTTTCCCACAGATGTTTCGCCAGAAAGCATTACAGCATCAGCGCCATCCAAAACCGAATTGGCTACGTCATTAACCTCCGCTCTTGTTGGAGTTAGACTGTTGATCATCGTTTCCATCATCTGTGTTGCAATAATCACTGGTTTCGCATATAGCCTTGCTTTATTTACTAGGTTTTTCTGGATCACAGGAACCTGCTCCATAGGAACTTCTACACCCAAGTCACCTCTGGCTACCATCAGGCAGTCACATTCCATCAGGATTTCGTCAATATTTTTAACACCTTCTGGTTTTTCTATTTTGGCGACAATTGGTGTTTTAACTTTGTTGGAAGGATGCTTTGCCATCAACTCTTTCAAGTCTATGATGTCCTGAGCATGACGAACGAATGATAATGCGATCCAGTCAAATTCATTATCTAGCATAAAGTTGGCATCTTGGATGTCTTTTTCTGTCAAAGCAGGCAGAGAAACCTCAGTATTAGGTAGGTTAACCCCCTTTTTAGAACTTAGTGGACCTCCTTGTATTGTTTTAGCACGTACAGTGTCCACATTGTTAGTTTCCATTACTTCCAAAACCAACTTACCATCATCGATAAGAATTCTTTCTCCAACTTTTACATCTTGCGGAAATTTTTCATAAGTCATGTACACTTTTGTAGCATCACCTTCTATTTTCTCGTTTGTAAAAGTCAATATATCGCCAGGATTAAGGAATGAACCTTCCTTTACAACGCCTACTCTTAATTTTGGACCCTGAAGGTCACCAAGGATAGAAACAGAGTAACCGTATTCTTTGTTGATTTCACGGATGGTATTTACGTTTCTCATAACCAGCTCGTAATCCGCGTGGGAAAAGTTGATTCTGAATACATCTACACCAGCCTGAATCATCTGGATCATCGTTTCCTTGTTGGAAGATGCCGGACCCAGCGTGGCAATTATTTTTGTCTTTTTTAGGTTTTTATTCATAATATTGGATTAATTGATAAAGTTCCTCATCAGAACTTAGAGAATATTCCTGAATTTGAAATATAAAATTTTCCGGGAGCAAAATTAACGAAAAATCTGCAAACATATCGGAATTTGTTAAGATGTAATCCGCGTCCTGATGCACATTTAGTAAAAATTTAATATTTGCTTCATCCAGAAAGAGTTCTTTTTGTGCTTTTTTTTCTACAGATGAGATTGATTTATTGGAAATAAAGCTGAAACAATTTTTGGAAAACTTATCGTAGGCCTGATATCTTGAGAAATAATAGTCAAAATACTCTCCCTCAACCTTGATATCGGCCGTTCTTTTGAATTGAAAATTATTAAGTTGGTTAATCATAAAAAACAATTCGTACTCCGGGATTGGTTTGATAAGGCGAACCAACCCGATGCTGATCTCTGTCAGATCTTCCTCTAGCTTAAGAAACTGTTTTTTGATTTTCAATAATATTTTCTTTTTTGCTTAATACGTAGAAAGCTCTCTGGGCTGCTTTTTCCTCAGCTTTTTTCTTACTGGCTTCTACGGCATTGGATATTTTCTCGTTATGTAACCAAACATAGCATCGGAAAACGGCTATTTTGTTCGGTTGCAATTCCTCGCAGGTTTCGTACTTGATAGGGATTTTCTTTTTCTGGCTCCACTCCAGCAAAAGCCCCTTGTAACTGATAATTTTATTTTCGAGCTTGTTAATGGTGGTTGGCGTCAAGATACGCTCCAATACAATTTTTTTACAAAACTCATAATCGATGTCCAGGTAAACTGCTCCTATCAGGGCTTCCAAAAGGTTTCCTGATATATTTTCACTCAAAACCGTATGGCTGATATCCACCTGCAAAAGGCTGCAAAGTTTGAGGTCATCACCCAGTTTGTTCAGGTTTTTCCTGTTGACAATTTTGGATTTCATCTGCGTGAGAAATCCTTCATTTTCATTAGGATAGATATGAAAAAGATGGCAGGAAATTATGGTTCCTAGAACAGAATCCCCTAAAAACTCAAGGCGCTCGTAATTTTTTTTATTCGTATTTTTAGAAGAAGTCTTCAGTGAGAAAGCCTCTTTATAAATTTCCAAATTGTGAACATTATATCCAACCAGTTCAGAAATTTTTTTGCGAAATAGATTATCTTTTTCCGAAAGTTTTTGTGTTCTGTTTTTAGGAAGGAATCTAGAAAAATAATTCTTCAACTCCATAAGAACATCATTTTATATTTTTTTGAAAAGTACGCAGGCATTGTGTCCTCCAAATCCAAAGGTGTTGCTCATCGCAATATCAACATTTTTCTCAACAGCCTTGTTAAAGGTAAAGTTAAGTCTGCTGTCAATCTTTTCGTCATCTGTAAAATGATTGATGGTTGGTGGAACAATACTGTTTACAATCGTGTTTAGCGCAGCAATTGCCTCAATGACTCCGGCAGCACCTAACAGGTGACCAGTCATGGACTTGGTTGAGTTGATCTGCAAGTCGAATGCATGTTCTCCAAACAATTTGGCAATGGCATTAGACTCGGCAATGTCACCCAATGGTGTAGATGTACCGTGCATATTGATGTGGTCTACTTCGTCTGCAGTTACATCGGCGTCCTGAAGACAGTTTTGCATCACCAGGTAAGCGCCAAGGCCTTCTGGGTGTGGTGCTGTCATGTGGTACGCATCTGCACTCATCCCTCCACCAGATAATTCTGCGTAGATTGTAGCACCTCTTTTTTTGGCATGTTCATACTCTTCTAAGATGATACATCCGGCACCTTCGCCCAAGACAAAACCGTCGCGGTCTTTATCAAATGGCCTTGATGCTGTTTTGGGATCATCATTCCTTGTAGAAAGGGCGTGCATTGCGTTGAAGCCACCCATTCCGCTGGCTGTTACCGCCGCTTCTGAGCCGCCACAAACAATTACATCTGCTTTGCCAAGTTGAAGGAGCATTTTTGCATCTATCAACGCATTGGCCGAGGATGCACATGCAGAAACTGTAGTGTAATTTGGCCCGTGAAAACCGTATTCTATAGAGATGTTGCCTGGCGTAATGTCGGCAATCATTTTAGGAATAAAAAATGGGTTAAACCTTGGGATGTTATTGGAAGCAGCCCAACCGAGAACTTCTGTTTCAAAAGTCTCGAGACCGCCAATACCGGATCCCCAGATGACACCCACGCGGTTTTTGTCCACGTTGTCTTCTATAAGTCTGCTGTGTGCAATGGCTTCTCTGGCCGCAATCTGTCCAAATTGAGAGTTGCGATCCATCTTTTTAGCCTCCTTTTTATCAAAATAATTAAGAGGGTTAAAGTCTTTGACCTCGCAAGCAAACTTAGTTTTGAAATTTGTGGAATCAAAAAGAGTAATAGGAGCAGCACCGCTCTCGCCCTTTATAAGGTTTTCCCAGTATTCTTTAGCATTATTTCCAATTGGTGTAATAGCGCCGAAGCCGGTTACAACTACTCTCTTCAATTCCATAAATTTTATTCTATCTTGATAATATTATTTGTTTACAACTTCCTCGATGTAAGCGATAGCGTGACCAACAGTTGTAATTTTTTCTGCTTGATCATCAGGGATCTGGATGTTGAATTCTTTTTCAAACTCCATGATAAGTTCTACAGTATCCAAAGAATCAGCTCCCAAATCGTTAGTGAAGCTTGCTTCTGGAGTTACTTCTGTTTCTTCAACGTCAAGCTTATCAGCGATGATAGCTTTCACTCTTGATGCAATGTCTGACATAGTATTTTATTTTAATTATGTTAATTTGGTGCAAATATATAAAATTTCAAATCATTACAATTTTTTTTTACTTTTTTAAAGCGCTTGGTTTTCTATCCTTTTTATAATCAAATCATTAAAATACTCCCGTAAGAGTCCGCAAATTTGTTTATTTTTGCCATGACTTATTAATGCAAATTATGGAAGATTTTCCGGATAATGATGACGATCTTTTTACGGGCAAAGATCATACCCCGATTAGAAAAGACGCTTTTGAGCTAACACCTGCTGAGAAAGTAGAGAAGATAGAAGCGCTGTTTGGCGAGATTATGCAGACCTTGGGATTGGATATGACGGATGATTCCCTTCGGGATTCTCCAAAGCGTGTGGCCAAGATGTACGTGAACGAAATTTTTGGAGGCTTATTGCCGGAAAATAAACCGGGGATTTCTACCTTCAAAAACCAGTATAAATACCGCCAGATGCTGGTGGAAAAAGATATTACGGTGTATTCTTTCTGTGAGCACCATTTTCTGCCCATCATTGGGAAAGCGCATGTGGCTTATATCTCGAATGGGGAGGTGATTGGCCTTTCAAAAATAAACAGGATTGTTGATTATTATGCGAAACGTCCACAGGTTCAGGAAAGATTGACGATGCAGATTGTAGAAGCTTTGAAGGAAGCTTTGGGAACCAAAAATGTAGCTTGCATCATTGATGCTAAGCACCTTTGTGTTAACTGCCGTGGGATCAAGGATACTGCCAGTTCTACCATCACCGCAGAACTCAGCGGAATTTTCAGAACCAATCCTATAACAAGACAAGAATTTCTGCATTATGTAGGAAGCCATGCGAAGTTTGATTGAAAATGATACAATACAGAAATAGTTCATACAAGATTTTCATCACAACAATTATCTGTTGTTGATTATTCTTTATGTCTAATTTTTTTAAATCATTTAATCTTTCAATTTTAAGTTAACAATGCAACTAAAAATATACAACTCACTATCCGGTGAAAAGGAAATATTCAAACCTATATTAGAAGGTAATATCGGGATGTATGTCTGCGGACCAACAGTTTACAGTAACGTGCATCTGGGAAATGTGCGGACTTTTTTATCGTTTGATTTCATTTACAGGACGCTTCAGTTCTTGGGTTACAAAGTCCGTTATGTACGTAATATTACCGATGCCGGGCATTTAACAGACGACGGCGATATTAATAATGACCGATTCATAAAGCAATCCAGATTGGAAAAGCTGGAGCCAATGGAGATTGTACAAAAATATACGGTTGATTTCCATGATGTTTTGAAAAGATTTAACCTCCTTCCGCCAACCATAGAACCAACCGCTACAGGACATATTATCGAGCAGTTGGAGCTTACCAAACTTCTTGTGGATAAAGGTTTTGCTTACGAAAGCAACGGTTCTGTCTATTTCGATGTTTTGGAATATAACAAGAGAGGCCTCAATTATGGGGAACTTTCCCGAAGGAATATTGAAGAGCTATTTGCCAACACACGGGACTTGGATGGGCAATTTGAGAAGAAAAACCCACAGGATTTTGCCCTTTGGAAAAAAGCGTCGCCAGAACATATTATGAAGTGGCCATCGCCTTGGGGAGAAGGTTTCCCCGGCTGGCACTTGGAATGTACCGCGATGAGTACCAAATATCTCGGCGACCAGTTCGATATCCACGGCGGAGGGATGGACTTGAAATTCCCGCATCACGAATGTGAAATCGCTCAGGGAAAAGCCTGCAACGGCGTAGAGCCTGTAAAATATTGGATGCACGCTAATATGCTAACGATGAATGGCCAGAGGATGAGCAAATCCACTGGAAACTATATCCTGCCGATGCAGTTGATTACGGGAAACAATGATTTTTTTGAAAAACCATTCCACCCGAGCGTTCTCCGGTTTTGCTTTTTGCAGGCCCATTACAGAAGTGTTTTGGATATTTCTAATGATGCGATGCTGGCCAGTGAAAAAGGATTTAACCGACTGATGGAAGCTGTGAAAATTCTCAATACGCAGGCGGCGGTGGAAGGCGTTGCTTTCTCAACTTTTGATTTCAAAACATGGAAAGAAAAATGTTACGAGGCATTGTTGGATGATTTTAATTCCCCGATTTTAATTTCGCATCTTTTTGAAGTGGTGAAGGTGATTATTGCCTCCAAACAAGGTAAGGAGAGCATCTCTACAGAAGATTTTGAAGATCTTAAGCAATTCTTGAATGCTTTGGTTTTCGATGTTTTGGGGCTTACAACCATTGATGAATCCAATAATGATAAGTTGGATCAAACGTTACAGGTTTTGATTGAACTTCGAAATCAGGCCAGGAAAGCCAAAAACTGGGAATTGTCAGACCAGATCCGTGACCAGCTTCTTGAAAAGGGAATAGAGCTGAAAGATGGCCGGGACGGAACCACATATCAACTAATGTAATAGATAAAAAATCATAAATATTGAGAAATACGGTTAACGAAAGTTAAACCGTATTTCTGTTTTAAGAAAGAGACTTATTTTTGAAAAAACTATCGCTGCTTGAAATCATTTTTACTACTTGTTTCCCTTATTTTATCAGGATTTGTACTCTCGCAAAACATTTCGGGGAAAGTGACATCCGAAGACGATGTTTTAATTCCCAGAGTTTTGATCGTTAATATGACGAGCAATGAGAGGGCTTATAGCGACCCGCAGGGAAATTTTACTATCAATGCCAAAATTGGTGACGAAATCCGTTTTGCCAAAGAACGTTACAAGTTGGCGAAGATTGTCATTAATAATTTTGAGAATAAAACGGTAAAACTGGAAAAGATCCCGCAGGAGATAGAAGAAGTAAAACTGGTAAACAAAAGTGTTTCCCATTCTCAAGAAGAGCAGTTGCGGCAATCCATCGGGTTGCCCAAATCTCCGGAAAAGCCGCGCGAGAAACCAGTTGGTGCAAGAGAAGTCCTAATGCCTTTATTGGGTGCTTCATTAAACATTGATAATCTATACAAATGGCTTTCAGGGAAATCCAGAAGATTGAAAAGGCTTTATAAATATGAAGACATGCAGGAAGGTCTGGCTTGGATGAGAAATAATATAGATTACCAATACTTTGCAGATGCGGGCATCAACAAAGAGAAGATTAATGATTTTTTGACCTATTGCCTGCGTGATGAAAAAGTGCTGATGTATATGAAAGCCAAAAATTTAGGAGGAATCACCGTAGAACTGGATAACCACATCGATTCTTATCTTCGGGTTTTGTCTAATAATCAGAAGTAGATTTTGCTCAATTCAAGAGCGTTAGTCGGAAATTTCAGATTTTTATCCAAATATCCAATAAATCATTAAATTGCGTCTATATTAACAGACCTTAATAATGAAACTATACTTTAGTGTTAATTTTGGAACCAAAGTTGGCCAAAGGCTTGTTTTGCGCCTGTATGACGGGAAAAATGAGCATCGGGACTACAATATGGATTATTCCGAAAATAATAACTGGATCACAGAACTGGATTATTTTTCTAAATCAATTCTATACAAATACCTTTTGGTGAATGATTTGGGCGAAATTCTAGAAGAGGAGATCCCGTTCCATAAGCTTGATTTCCCCAACAGTTTCAAAGAGTTTATGATCTTTGACCAATGGAATCTCAAAAATTTCCCCGAAAATTACCTTAATAACAAAGTGCTTAACAACCGTTTGCAGGGTTTTGTGCCTGCCAAATCTTCTGTTGTTAAAAAGCACAGCCACCTTTTCCGGATAGAAGCGCCGCTTTACCACCCCAACTGGCAACTGGTTTTGATAGGGAACGTTGATGCCTTGGGAAATTGGGACTATAACAGAGCCTTGCGTCTGAATGAAACTGATTATGGCATTTGGGAAGTTGGCGTTGACATAGACTCTCATCAGACCATTCTTTATAAGTATGCCATCAAAGACAAAAATACAGGGCAAATTATTTATATAGAACCGGGCGACAACCGCTGGGTTTTTGCTAATCCTAACAAAGATTTGTTGTATGTAAAAGCAGATCATTATTTCAAATTCAATAATGAAACACTTTGGCATGCTGCGGGCGTTGCAGTTCCTGTTTTTTCTTTAAGAACGGAAGGTGGGTTTGGTGTAGGCGAATTTTCTGATATTAAAAAACTGGGCGATTGGGCCAGCGAAACCAAACTTTCCGTTATTCAGATTTTGCCCATTAATGATACCACGGCCAATTATTCCTGGACAGATTCTTATCCTTATGCGGCCATTTCGGTTTATGCGCTTCATCCGCAATACCTTTCGGTTGAGAAATTAGAATATGTGCTGCCAGAAGATTTGGTTAAAGATTATCAGGCAAAAAAGGCCGAACTTAATTCTTTGTCTTTAATTGACTACGAGCAGATGATTGCCGGTAAATGGAAATTTGCCACCGCCGTTTTTGAAGAGAATAAAGAAAGCATTCTAAAAGATAAAAAATTCAAAAAATTCATCAAAGAAAATGAAGAATGGCTAATGCCTTACGCTGCTTTTTGTGTTTTGAGGGATAAGTATAAAACGCCCAATTTCAACGATTGGAAAACGCATAAAAAGTATGTCGCCGGAAAAGTGGCCACCTTGTATTCTCCAAAACATAAAGAATATTACAAAATAATGCTGCATGCTTGGATCCAGTACCAGTTACATCTCCAGCTGAAAAATGCGGTAGAATATCTGCATCATTTGGGCATCTCGGTGAAGGGTGATCTACCGATTGGTATTTACCGTTATTCTGTGGAAGCATGGACGGAACCGGAATTGTTCGGGATGGATTTTCAGGCCGGTGCACCGCCGGATCAGTTCTCAGATTTGGGCCAAAATTGGGAGTTCCCGACGTATAATTGGGAAGTGATGAAAGCGGATGGTTACCAATGGTGGAAGAAACGCTTCAAAGTCCTGGAGCAGTATTTTGATGCCATGAGGATTGATCATATCCTTGGCTTTTTCAGGATATGGAGAATGCCGATTTCTGCAACGCAAGGTTTGTTGGGTTATTTTTATCCTGCCGTCCCGGTGACTGAGCAAGAATTTGCGGAACGTCAGATTCCGTTTAGTTACGAACGCTATGTGAAGCCATTTGTGAATGATCCCATTCTTTGGGAAAACTTTGGCGAGTTCAAGGATAAGATCCAGAATCATTTCTTTGATAATCATCACAATGGCGTTTATACTTTTAAGCCAGAGTTTGATACACAAAGGAAATTAACCAATTATTTCAAAAAAGAAACCTGGGATTGGGCAGAAGAAAAATTAATTTCTTTAGCAGCCAATGTATTGTTTCTGACAGAAGAGACAGATTATGGAACTGTGTTTCATCCAAGGTTTAACATCGCTAAAACCACGTCTTACAAATACCTTCCCGACTGGGAAAAGGCCAAACTGCTGGATCTCTACAATGATTATTTCTTCAAGCGCCAGGATGGGCTTTGGTATCAGAAAGCGATGGAGAAACTGCCTGCTTTGCTCAACTCTACAAGTATGTTGATTTGTGGCGAAGATTTGGGATTGGTTCCCGATTCGGTGCCTGTGGTAATGGATAAACTGGCTATTACAGCGCTCAAAGTTCAACGGATGCCGTCTGATAATATCCCGTATTACGATCCCCGCAATGCCGGGTATCTTAACGTGGTAACAGCTTCTTCCCACGACAGTTCCACATTACGGCAATGGTGGCACGAGGATCGTAATTTGACTCAGGATTATTTTAATCATCAGTTAAACCAATATGGTACGGCTCCATGGGATCTATCCCCAGAATTGTCCGAAATTATAATGCAGCAGCACCTGTATACCAATGCGATGCTTGCTATTTTCCCAATTCAAGAGTTTTTGGCAACAGATCATCGCTTGATGAATGATAATATGGATGAAGAACGAATCAATAATCCGGCTGTTTTCCCGCACTATTGGCGTTATAGGATGCACCTGAAGTTGGAAGACCTCACAAACGAAAATGAGTTTAACCAAAAAATTGCCGGTTGGATAGAAAACAGTGATAGATACTAGATTATTAAAACGCTTCTCAGAAATGGGAAGTGTTTTTTTTGTTCATCCTATTTTGTAGTTATCATTTAACTTTTCTCCTTATTGAAAATCAAAGAATAGGAATGTGCCAAGATAATCTTTAACTATCCAATTATTAAAAAAATAAAAGTGATTAAACCATTAATTTATCAAAAGAAAAATATTATTTCAAAATTATTTTTGAGTATGTCCTTATTTTTTGGGACGATGACTTTTGCTCAAGATTATTATGATACTTATCCTCAGGATTATTATGGAGATGAGTATTATGATGATTCTTACAGTTACCCGGATAATTATTATTACAACTATCCAGCAGATTATTATCCAGATCAATATTATCAGGGTTACTATAACGATTACAGAAGAGCTATTTTCTCTGTCAACTGGGATCAGTTTTTTATCCAGTTTCGTTTGTCACCTTACCAGATCAATCAGATTATGATGCTTAACAATCGTTTTGCGTCTTATGCAGCGTGGAATAATTATTACCGTTGGAATCCCGATAGGTGGTATTATGACCGCTTCTTTGCCTTGCAAAACATCCTTGGCCCACGGGTTTTTGTAGTTTATCAAAATACTTATTTCCACGGTAGAAGCCCCATTGTTTTTTACCAAAACAGATTTAGTAATTTCTATGCGAGACGCTATCCTGTTCAGCCCATGTATAGGAATGTAAACATCGTTACTTACAGAGTTGACAGAAATAATTTTAGGAGCAGTTTTAGACAAGATGTGAGAGCTAATAATTATCCCAATAACAATACTTATAGAAATAATTCGGCAGGCACTTCACCAAGGAGTGGCAGCAGCGGCAATTTTGGTACTGGTAGGTCTGTAGATGTTAGCGGTACACGTTCTGGCAATGATGGTAGTTTTAGAAATTATTCAGGGAATTCTGATCGCCGGACGCCTTATGTTGCACCAGATAACACTGGTTTCAGAAATGCTGGTGGAATGAGGCAGAATACCGGTTTCGATCGCCCTGTATCTGACAGATCTCGTAATGATGCTGCTTCCTCTACATCTAGATCCGGTGGTTACAGAAATTCTGGAAGTAGATAAAAACATTAACAAAAAATTGGCAGTCGTATCTTTTAACATTAGTTTCCACTAAGAATCATAGAAGTATTAATTGTAAATGATCAAAAAATGAAAAAGTTAATATTAAGTATGGCATTTTTGGGACTTGGTGTCCTTGGATTTGCCCAACAGGTAGAACAGCCAAAACATCACAAAGGCGAGCATCTTGAAAAAATGAAGCAAGAACTCAATCTAACGGACAGTCAGGTAAGTCAAATTAAAGCGTTGCATGATAAAAAGGCAGAAGAAAGAAAGCAGGAAATGAATAACAAAAGCCAAGAAAGGATGAAAAAAATGAAAGAGAATGATGCAGAAATGCAAAAAATTCTTTCTCCTGAGCAATACAAACAATTTCAGGATATGAAGGCGCGAAAAATGGCAGAAAGGCAATCAAAGTTTAAAGACAGAAAAGCAGTAATGCCCAATGTAACCAAATAATCAAAACTAAAAAAAAGCGTTCTAAGATGAACGCTTTTTTATTGGGTTATTCTGACGATAATTCTGAAATAAAGATTTTGTTCTGGTATAATAATGATAGTGGTTTTTAACTTAATTTTTTTTAATTATTTGAATATTTTAGCAATGTTCTTTATCCAATTATCGGCTATGTCATGAAGATAATAGGAAAACCGCCGATAATTTATATCTCGTAAGTTAAATCAGTTTAAATGGTAAACACGTGTTTCTTTGAAATCATTAGTTAATAAAAGCCAAAATCGTAATTTTCTTCTTTTAGAACATAGGCTAACAAATACTTTAACTTAATAGTTAATATTTTTAAACGGATTGGGCTTGGTTCATCGGTTATAAATTTTTTGCACTACTCTATTTGGCGTTTATCGTCTTGCCAGTATAAACTTTACGCTGTTTTCTCTGTTTGTAGAAAAAAGACAGAAATTTGAGAGTTTCGGTTTTTAGTATAACCAAAAATGAACAGTTACGAGGATAGAAAATTTTGAATATATGATAGTCTCTTTTTCTCCACCGTTTTTTAGCAATTAAAATTCAGGAAAAACATCCATTTTGATCTTATTTATAATGTTTAAGTCCATTTTGACTAATTGTAAATATCAAATTTTGCCGATTATTCCCTTACAAACTCCCAAAACTCACTACTCAAAAAGATCAGAAACTATTTATCAATGGCTAAACACAAACAACAATTCCTAAAAGCAAAAAAGTCCTTAACTATCGTTAAAAACTTTTGCGATCCGGACGGGACTCGAACCCGCGACCTCCGCCGTGACAGGGCGGCATTCTAACCAGCTGAACTACCGGATCAATTTTTTCTAAGTTAAAATTGTAAAACTTTTGCGATCCGGACGGGACTCGAACCCGCGACCTCCGCCGTGACAGGGCGGCATTCTAACCAGCTGAACTACCGGATCTCTTGCCCAACAAACTAGAAAAACATTCCTTGTTTATTGTGGTTGCAAAAATACAACAATAATTTACATCTCCAAATTTTTTATAAAAAAAAACGCTTCTCAGAAGGAAAAGCGTTCATTATCAATATTGTTATTTTCTTAGAGGTAAGAATTTAATTTTTCTGCGATAACTTCTTTTGGTGCTACACCAACAATTTTATCAACAACTTCCCCATTTTTGAAAATTAAAACCGTAGGAATATTTCTGATACCGTAGTCAACAGACACCTGCTGATTATTATCTACATCTACTTTTCCCACCAAAGCTTTACCTTCAAAATCTGCGGCCACTTCTTCGATGATTGGGCCAAGCATTCTGCAAGGTCCACACCAAGTTGCCCAAAAATCTACCAAAACAGGCTTATCCGAATTTAAAACTGTTTCCTGAAACGATTGATCTGTAATTTCTACTGCCATGATTTCTTATTTCTTAATTATTTTTTATAAAACAAAATTACAACATTTAAAATTGCTTTTATCTGTTGATTATCTATGTACGCTATCAGCATTTTCTATGACAAAGGGCTCTCCAATTTCTTCCAGCGCTTTTATAAGAGCATCAATATCAGATCGTTTTGTAAGATGACTAAATGATACCCTAAGTGGTGTGCAGTGATCCAATTCTTCTTCGGACAACACTGACATCAATACCATGGATGGTTTAGAAGCGCCCGAACTGCATGCGCTGCCCTGAGACACAGCAATTCCTTTCATATCAAGTTGCAGTCCAATCAATGGGTTTTTATATGGTAACAATAGGTTAAGAACCGTAAAAAGACTGTCGTCTCCTGCACTTCTCCCATTAAATTTGACTCCAGCAATTTTCTCCTGAAGCTGATTGATACAATAGTGCTTGATATCCAGAATATGCTCAGTATATGCCTTCATATTTGTTTGGCAAAGTTCCCAGGCTTTTCCCAGACCAGCGATACCTGTAACATTTTCCGTACCAGCCCTCAATGAACGTTCTTGTGGACCTCCGGTGATAATTCCTTTCAGCCCGGACGATTTTCTTACAAAGGCAAAACCACTACCTTTAGGCCCATGGAATTTGTGAGCACTGCAAGAGGCAAAGTCTAAAGGGATTTTTGAAAAATCCAAATCCAAGTGTGCCATGGTCTGCACAGTATCTGAATGAAACAATGCATCACTATCTTTACAAAGGTGGGCTACTTTTTCTATATCTAGCAAATTCCCGATCTCGTTGTTGGCATGCATAAGAGTGACCAATGTTTTCTTATCAGAACTTTTCAATAATTCTTCTAACTTGCTCAAATCCAAGTCACCTTTGGAATCGGGTCTAAGATAAACAAGTTCTACACCTCTTAGTTTTTTCATTTCCAGACAGGTTTCTGCTACACACTTGTGTTCCAGTGGCGATGTGATAATCCGTTGAACACCGAGGTAATTGACACAAGATTTGATAATCATGTTATTGGACTCGGTTCCGCAAGAAGTGAAAATGATTTCTGCCGGCGTCACTTTCAAAGAATCTGCAATCTTTCGCCTTGTTTCTTCCAAAATGGTTTTGGCTTCCTGCCCAAGGCTGTGTGTGGACGAGGGATTGCCATAGTTGAATTTTAAAACATTTACCATACAGTCTATCACCTCTGTGTCAAGAGGTGTTGTTGCAGCATTATCCAGATAAATTCTTTCCATTTTCTATAAAGATTTGTGGCCTTTTGAAGCAAGGTCGAAAAATTAAACCACTAAATTAGTGAAAAAATCGGTAATGGGATTCATTGGCAAACCGAAACATTGCCTTGTCTCCCGAAGTATCACCAAACGCAATGATCTTATCATATTTCTTACCGTTTAATTCTGCTTTGATCCTGTTGACTTTTTCCTGTTTGTTGCAGTTTTTGCCTACAAAATTCCCTGTGAAAATATCATCTTTAAATTCGGCCTGTGTGCAAAGCAGCGTCATCTCAAATTCCTCCGCAAAAGGCTTTACCCAGATATCCAATGAGGCAGAAACAATGTAGGAATCTGTTGTTTCGCGGTCAATATTTTTAATAAAATCCAAAGCATTTTCCCTGAAAAGCGATGGGTAATTTTCCTGAAAAAATTGTTGCGCTTTTTTCTCCAGCTGGTATCTGGATTCGCCTTTCAACATCGATGATACAAAACTTTTTTTGACCGCTTCAGCATCTGCAAGCTTCAATTTGAGCAGGATGAAAAGCGGAATATGTTTTAAAAATTGAGCAGAAAATTTGGCCGGATCATAAAATTTAAGAAACAAAAACATGGTGTCTTTATAAGTCAAAGTCCCATCAAAATCGAACAGATATAATTTTTTCATAACCAAATCATTTGGAATTGATGACTGTTGTGCTACAGTTTTAATTTTTTGAAGATAAACTCAGGAATGTTTCTGATAATCATCATAATAACAGACCAAATAGGTAAAACGTAAACTACATCCTTTTTATTTTTGTAAGCTTTAAAAATAACTTCGGCAGCTTTTGCAGGCGTTGCTGTAAGTGCCGGATTAAGTGGCAAACCTTCTGTCATTTTGGTATCCATAAAACCTGGTTTCACCGTCATGACATTCACTTTTTTATCGAAGAGGTAATTTCTCAATCCGCTGAGATAAGCGGTTAACCCGGCTTTTGCAGATCCATAAATAAAATTACTTTGTCTCCCTCTTTCCCCTGCCACAGAAGACAAAACGATCATCGCGCCGCTTCTTTTGGACTCCATCTTTTTAGCAAAAAAATTAAGAACCGGAATTAATTTGGCGTAATTAATATCGATAATCCGTTCCGTATTTTGGTCATCATACAAGCCCTCGTCCGTTCCCAAGCCAAGGTATCCCGAAGCGCAAAACAACACATTAGAATTGATATTTTCCAAGGGTTTATAATCAATGTCGTTCATCAAATCCATCGGGATAATCTCGGAATGCTGAAGGAATTTGACATTGATATGACCCGCAAATTTCTCCGTAGTCTCCGGGTTGGAGCTGATTAGGTAAATAGTGGAAAACTTCTCCCCTTTTTTAAGACATTCTTCTACAAAGGCCTGCGCAACCTCAGAATTGGAACCAAGAACTATCATGATATTTGGTGTTAGGTGTGGTTTTTAGTATTTCGTTAATCCTTATTATAATTTTGAATAATGCTATTCAATTATAAACCATTTAGGATTCTTTTATGTTGTAGGGAGACAAATTTAGACGAATCCACATTCCTAAGATAGCTGGTTAAGGATGATCTGCTCATGCTGTCTTTGGTAAGGTAAATTCTGCCACCATATTGTTCAACAATATCGTCTAGCCTGTCAACCAATTTCCTCAGTTTTTTATTAACTTTAAAATCCAAAGCCAGGGAATACCCCTCGAAAGGAAAAGAGTTGTAGGCCAGAGGATTTTCTTTGCCATACAGTTTCAAAACAGCTAGAAAAGAACCATTGCCGCTGTTTGCGATGGTTTCCAAAATCTTCCTCATCCCCTCTTTACCATGGTTTTTTGGGATCATCATCTGGTATTGGATAAAACCACTTTTACCATAAATTTTGTTCCAGTCATTCACAAAATCAAGCGGGTAGAAAAAACTGTCGTAATCGATAAAATTATTGACTTGTTTGTTACGCTGCTTGTTATAATATAGATAATTAAAGATCTTAATTGTAAAAGTATTCAGCACAAACCCTGGAAAATAAAAAGGAACTGTGGGACTAAATTTTGGCTTTAGCCTAAGTGATTTTTTCTGCATCCTACTTGGAAGCTCAGCTTTTAAAGCATGTTCACCACGCATCAAAATTGATCTCCCCAGGTTTTTTCCCTTTTGGAAACAGTCAATCCAGGCTACATTGTAAGTCCAGTCTTCGCTCTCCTCAAATAGGCGGAATATCTCGTCCAGATTATCTGCCTTGATACTCTCTTGGCGGATATATACCGATTCTATATTTTTAAGCTTAAATTTGGCAGAAAGGATAATCCCTGTCAATCCCATACCACCTATGGTTGCCCAGAATTTGTCGGAGTTTTCTTCCCTCGAACATGTAATAACTTCGGCATTTTCATCCATCAGTTTGAACTCGGTTACGTACTCTGAGAAGCAGCCTTCTGCATGATGGTTTTTCCCGTGAACATCTGATGCAATCGCGCCACCCACGGTAATAAACTTAGTCCCCGGTGTTACATAAAGAAAATAACCCTGGGGCACTGCCACTTCCAAAACTTCTGATAGAAGCACGCCGGCTTCGCATTCTATAATCCCGTTGATGCGATCAAAAGAGATAAACTTATTAAGCCTTTTTGTTGAAAAAATATGTTCGCCCAGAGAAGCATCGCCATAGCAACGACCGTTTCCGCGTGCAATGACTTCGTTATTTTCGCGGACAAATTTTTTGATTTGAGAAACAGAATCATCCGATTTCATTTCTTTTTCCACAATCGGGAAATTGCCCCAATTGGTTACTTTTTGAATAAAATTCGGTTTCATCTGTTGTTGTTTTTTGAGATGGCTTCTAAAAGCCTATTAGTAGTCATCATGTGTTGTGTTTTTTTGAGCTACATCGATTTTTACTTGAAATAAATCTGAAGCAGAAAAACGATTACCCAAAGCACTATTGTAATCTGTATATAACGGTCTTTATAAACGATCTTGGTTGGCGATTCGGTTTTATTATAAACCAGAGTCTGCTGAAGATAGCGCAAAAATGCAAATACCACAAATATGACCGTATAAAAAACCCTGGAATGGAATTTGGCCTGAACTTCTGGAGACAGCGTAAACATCAGGTAACAGACAATGGCCAGCGTACAACTGATGGATAAAGCAATATCTGCAAATTGAACATTATAGCCATCCAAAGCTTTCCTTGTTTTGCCGGAAATCTGAGCATTAATCAGTTCCCCACGCCTTTTGCCAATTGCCAGGACTAATGCCAAGACAAAAGTGAGCAGAACCGCCCAATTGGTAATAGGAATGCCCGTGACATATCCACCGGCCAAAACACGAAGCACAAAGCCAATTGCAATAATGCAAATATCCACAATGGCAACCTGTTTTAGTTTAAATGTATATAAAATATTGATACAAAAGTAGAATGCGATAATCACCCCAAACTTCCACAAATTCTCTTGAAACACATAACTGCCAATAAAAACCGATGAAATTGATAACAATACCAAAAAGGCAAAAAGTAACCTTGCCGCAGCCTTTGACACAGCACCGCTGGCTAACGGACGGTGTTTTTTCTCGGGATGTTTCCTGTCTGACTCAATATCAAAATAATCATTGATAATATAAATAGAACTCGCAGTGAATGAAAACACAAAGAAGGCAAAGATGCTCTCGTAAAAGAGATGCGTATTAGTAATATTACCGGAAAAAAATAGAGGTGCAAAAACAAAAAAGTTCTTAACCCATTGTTCTACACGTATTAATTTTAAATAGGTCTTCATCCAATGTTTAATTAATGCAAAAGTAGCACTAAAATAAAAAAACCGCAAACTGCGGTTTATATTATATCTGATTAAATAATAGATTAATTAGACTTGGCGTCATTAATCATTTTTTCGTTAGCTGTAATTGCAAACTCAACACGTCTGTTTTGAGCTCTTCCTGCATCAGTATCATTAGATGCAATAGGACTAGATTTGCCCAAACCTTCTGTAAATAATCTGCTTCCAGAGACACCGTTCGCTACAAAATAGTTTTTAACAGCTGCTGCCCTTTGAGATGATATTCTCAAATTAACTGCATCTGATCCTACACTATCAGTATGTCCATAGATGTTGATATTAGTGTCTGGATTATTTTTAAGTACAGTTACCAATTTGTCCAAATTATTTTTTGCAAGCGATGTAAGATTTGATGAGTTGAAATCAAAATTAACTGTATTCTCGTGCAATGTAACTTTGATACCTTCACCCACTCTTTCTACCTCAGCTCCTGGCAAAACTTCTTTGATTTCTTTAGCCTGTTTATCCATTTTGTTACCGATAACGCCACCAGCAACACCACCAACAACACCGCCCAAAACAGCACCTAGAGGCGCATTGCCACCTCTCCCGATATTATTACCAAGAATACCGCCTAACACGGCACCTGCAGCAGTACCAATCGCGGCACCTTTTTGAGTATTATTGGCGTTCTGAACAGCCTCACAACTTGTAAGCAACAAAGATCCTGAGATAAAAAATGCTGCAATTTTTGTTTTATTGATTTTCATTTTAAGTGTTTTATTTATTTAGAAGTTCTTACAAAGTTATATCTTACGTCCATTGGTGCACCGTCTGCATTAAGAGACTGTACCAAGGTAAAACTGTTATCTGTTGGATTTTCGAGTCTCAACATATAACCGGCACCCACATGCTTAGCTTTCTCGCCCTCGCCTACTTTTTTGATAGAAACATTGCTGTATTTATCAACGCTAAAAGTAATAGCTTGAGTTTTCATAGGGCATGTACCACCACCGTTTAGTGAATAAGTTCCAGTATAATTATTAGGAATCAACTTCCACGCGCTTCCTACGAAACAGTTAATATCAGCACCCTCGTCAAAAGGCTTGATACTATATGATTTATTGTAATCCACATTAGAGATTGTCCATTCTCCTTTCAGTTTCATTACATCTGCTCTCAGACTTTGAGCCTGTCCTGGAGTAACACTACCATCAGACGAAGCTGTTTTTGTTGTTGAACAGGAACCGGCAAATAATGCGATCCCAAAAAGCCCAAAAATTATTTTTCTCATAGTATTATATTTAAGCGCTAAGTTATTATAAAAAACTGTGCCAAATTGTAAAAAATAAAAAATCTGAGAAAACTCAGATTTTTTTATTTTTAATTGGATACTTGCTCAATTTTTATCAAAATGTAATATTATCGAGCTCTCACTTTCTTAGCCGGCTTTTTTATTGACTTAGTTGATGCATCAGGTCTATAAAAATGGCTGTATGCATACTCAGCTGCCTTTTCAACATCAATAACACCTTGTGATCTAGAAAGGTTATTAAATCCATTAGCATTAGACTTGTTTGACGTGTTTACCAAAGATTCTATAACCTGAGCCGGACTCAAATTCGGCATATAGGCTAATAAAACTGCTGCGGCACCTGCAACGACCGGCGAAGCCATGGATGTCCCCTGAAGATATTCATACTTAGCATCTGGTACTGTAGAATAAATTTGGTCACCAGGCGCAAAAACATCTACCATCTTGGCATCATAATTAGAAAAACTAGCCTTCAGCTTATCCGAATCATTGGTACTGGCACCCACTACAATCATATTATTGATGAACGGTTTTTCATCAGTTTGAGTTTTAAAATTAGTAGGAAAATACTGGTGTTCGGCAATATCCTCATTCTCGTTACCTGCAGCTTTTACAAGAAGTACACCTTTGCTCTCGGCATATTTGAAGGCGTCCCAAACCACATTTTTACCTGGCGAAACCGGTTTCCCAAAACTCATGTTAAGAACTTTGGCACCATTATCCACCGCATATCGGATTGCATTAGCCACATCCTTATCACGCTCGTCACCATCCGGAACAGCTCTTACGGTCATGATTTTTGCCACTCTGGACGCAACACCATATTGAGGTTCTGCACCATTAGCCAATCCAGCAATAATCCCTGCAACGTGCGTCCCATGCTTGCCATCAGGACCTTCGTAAT
This sequence comes from Epilithonimonas sp., assembly GCF_056329745.1. Lineage (NCBI taxonomy): Bacteria > Pseudomonadati > Bacteroidota > Flavobacteriia > Flavobacteriales > Weeksellaceae > Epilithonimonas > Epilithonimonas sp. The sequence continues at coordinate 348,728 of NZ_JBWEYV010000001.1, forward strand.
GGTTATTACCATAGTTTTTCTGGGAGTAATCATCATAATTATCACCCACAATTTCTTTTCTTGGATCAAAATCGAGATTATATCCTTTCTCGGCCTGAGGTTTAAAATAATCAATCGCCTCTTTCATCTGGGCCTTCATATATTTTTCTACCTCGGCACCGGATTTTCCAGTAGCTTGTGGATCATTGGCAACTTGAGCCAACACCTGCATTGCCATAGCTTCTTGCTGCGTAGTAGGTTTGATGGTGGCCAGATTCTCTTTAGTAAGGGTTTTATTGCCCAACAACCTTACCATATCAGGAATAACGCCATCTATCATGGTGTACATCTGCAAATTTTGCTTGGCTTCCTGACTTTTTTTCGTAAAGATCTCTTTCGATTTCATGTACATTGCGAAATCTTCAGGATACTTGGCCTGGTTTTCTTTGTTTTTGGCAGAGTCAGTACCTTCAAACACCGGTTGGAATTTTTTTACCATCCTGGTGACTTCCATATTATCTACACTAATGTCACCATTTTTGCCACCGAGAAAATTCCATCCGTGGATGTCATCTACATAACCGTTCCCGTCATCATCTTTACCATTGTTTGGAATCTCGTTAGGGTTTTTCCACATATTTTTCACCAAACCGGGATGATCCACTTCTACTCCACTATCCAAAACACCTACGATAACAGGTTTTGGTTTAAGACCTTTGCTCTCCAAAAATTTGTAGGCATTGGCGGTATTCACGCCATACACTTTTGTGGTCGCAAAATCTTTGTGGTACCAGGTTTTGAGATCGTTATCCTTTTCCGGTGCGGTTGTCTGCGCCGCTACATTTAAAAATCCGGCATAAAAAGCTGCCGCTATCAATAATTTTTTCATATTAGATAATTGTTATTACTAAAATAGAATTACTTATAAGGCACGTATATTTTAAGTTAAAGGCTATCAATTTTTTTTATATATGTAAGGCTTTCCGGGCCAATATTACAAAGGAGATCCAAAATAGACAAATCTTTTACAAATCCATACTTGTCAGAAAAGCTCTGGTAATATTCCGGCATTGTGGCTGTAGATTCTGTTTTAGCAGAAAACTGCCCGCGTAAATCTATTGCATCGGGATTTTTAAAATATTCTGTGGTAAGTTCAAAATCCTTTTCTGTTTTTAGGATATTGAGAATAATCTGTAGTGCCCTGATATTAAAATCTTTCAAAGATGCTGATTCATCCTCATAAATTTTTTTGAGTTTATCCTCATAAAACTCAAAGTAAGGTGTGCTTTGGTATGCCGTCTTTATAGATTTCCAATGCAGTTTTTTCCAATCTTCGGAAAAAGAAACCTCAATATCTTTCATCCCCCGCTTGCCGTTATGCTTTATCGGAATAATCAATGCTAATTTTCCATTGGCACCATAGATGGCTGACCGGTTTCGGTAAGTTTGTTTGGGGAAATTCTCATACTGCTCCAGCAAAATCCCGTTTTCATCATCCAAAAAAACCGAGAACCATGAGACTGGCGGCAGATAAAATATAGGTAAAAGAACTTTTTTCATTCTATTTTAAAAAAAACTTTGTCAAAGATACGAAGCTTTGACAAAGTGTTGAATGTTTATTCCGGAGGACAAATCCCATAGCCCCGATAGGAACGGCATCCTTTTTTGTTATTGCGGTTGTCAAAAACTTCAACAGACGGCTTCACGTTGTTCGCAATAACAAAAAAGATATAGTGGATAGCGGGAATTAGCTCCTAATTTTTTTTATTAATCTTCTTCTTTTTTCTTCCTGAAGAGTTTGGCAAAGTAATCCCAGCCGAAGAACAGCACCAGAATGGCAACTGCCACCCACCAATAAGAAGTTTTGTTGGCCTCGCCTGTGTTGGTTGCTTTGAACATCCTGTCCCAACGGATTTTCTTGCCCGGTGCCTGATACGTAGAACTGGCATCTGAGAATAATCCCTCAACACTTAACCAAGTAAACATGGGGCGACCGACGATATTTTCCTCTGGAACAACACCAAAGAACCTGGCATCCAGAGAAGCATCGCGGTTGTCACCAATCATCATGTAATAGTTTTGTTTGATGGTATATTGGTTGGTTTCCTGCCCGTTGATATAGATTTTCCCGTTTTTGTTTTCGAGTTTATTATGCTCGTACTCGGAGATGATCCATTGGTATTGCGGCAAAGATTCCTGATCCAGTTTTACAACATCCCCTTTTTTAGGAATGCGGAGCGGCCCGTACCAATCCTGATTCCAAGGTTTGTTGATGGGATAGATGGACTGCGTGGTATCTATATGCTTAGTATAGGCTGTTTTGTCTGCATTCAGCTTATAACGCACGGCAGCTTCACCTTTTTTCTCTATCATTTCCTTCATGTCAATCACCTGAGGAAGTGCTTTGATTTCTTTAGCAATCTGATCTGTCAAGCCCTGAAAAGCATAGACAAAACCTGTATCGGTTTGATTTTCCTGAACCGGGAGAAACCCATACGCTTTGTACAATTGCGGAATATCCAGCTGAGAACCTGTGGTTACCAGATAACCGTGCTGCTGCTGCTCATCGCCTAAAATTTTCTCAGGTTGATTATTGATAAACAACCTGCCAGCGCGGAATTCTATAACATCACCAGGAATACCGACACACCTCTTAACATAAGGGTCTTTTCTGTCTATCGCTGTATGAACGGAATCTTGAGGATAGTTGAAAACGACAATGTCGTAACGCTTCACTTCATCGTAACCCGGGATCCTTAGATAAGGCAACTTAACGGCATCCACATAAGATTTGGGATCATCTTTCGGATTCCCTTTCTCGCCGGTGTCAAAGATGGTTCCTTGTAAAAACGGCAAAGCTACCGGACGCATCGGCATCCTGAAACCATAAGCCCATTTGTTGACAAACAAGAAATCACCAACCAACAAGGTCCTTTCCATTGAACCAGTGGGAATCCCAAATGGCTGCGTAATGAAAGCATGAATAATGGTTGCAAAAACTACCGCAAACGTTACAGAACCCAAAAATGTTTCTTTCTTTTTGGCTTCGTCTTCCTCCTCTTCGGTTTCGATTTCCGGATCTTTGCTGTAATTGACAGTCGCCATAAAAATGAATGGTAAAATTACCGTCAGTAGTCCATTTACAAAACCTCTTTTACCAAATTTTTTCATCAGGAAAATATGGAAGACGGACATCATAATGGGCCCAACAATAGGAAGGTAAGACAATATAGCCCACCACTTTGGATGTTTGGTTTCCTTGAGGATAATCAGATAATTGTAGAAAGGCACAAAAGAAAACAGCGGATTGTAACCCATTTTCTTATATAACTTCCAGGTTGTAAGCCCCATCAGCACACTGATGATTAGGACATAAACCGTATAAGTAATAATATAATTCATATTGTTTGGCTTTTAGCTCCCAGCACATTGCTGTCGGCTTTTCTTAATTTTTCTAATTAGTTTTTAAGAAGTCTGTTTTGTTACAATTTTTATAGTCCCAGAACATCTTTCATGGTGAAAATGCCTTTTTTCTCGGCAATCCATTCCGCTGCTATAACGGCTCCCAATGCAAAACCACTTCGGTTATAGGCTTTATGTTTAATCTCGATTTCGTCCACTTCTGACCTGTAGAAAACGCTGTGTGTACCGGGAACCTCATCCTCACGGATAGCAAAAATCCCCAATTCTTTATCTTTGGTCTCATCCAGCTTCCACGCCTTGTAATCCGAATTGGCAATGATACCTTCGGCCAGGCTGATCGCCGTTCCGCTAGGTGCATCTTTTTTATGAATATGATGAATCTCCTCCATTTGGCAGGTATATTCATTAAATTTGCTCATCATTTTGGCCAGATTCTCGTTAAGCGCAAAAAAAAGGTTGACGCCAAGACTAAAATTGGATCCGTATAAAAATGCAGTGCCGTTATCTATGGCTAACTGCTCCACAGCAGGTTTTTTGTCTAGCCAGCCTGTTGTCCCGCATATCACAGGAATCTTGTTCTGAAGGCAAACGCTGATGTTGTCAAAAGCAACTTCGGGATTGGAAAACTCAATCACCACATCGGCATTGTTGAGCGATTCTTTGGTAGGTGTTTCTTTTAATCTTGCAACCACTTCGTGACCGCGGTTTTGGGAAATTTCATCAATAATTTTTCCCATTTTACCATAACCTACTATTGCAATTTTCATTCTTTATTAATTAAAATTTCTTTGATTTAAAACCGAAAACTCAAGGTTAACCCAGGTTTTGCAATTCCCAAATTGTATTGATCATTAATGACCGATGGGACAATAGCCAGATCCGGATCATGCCGCCCCTCGTAGAGTTGGGCGTCTACCACCGCATCTATAATATTAAGAATATAGATAAGCCCCGTGATGCCAATGGCGTAATCCCGTTGCCGCTTGGATCTGTCTTGTGCATTACCCAAAACAGTTTTATCTACACCTTTTATTCCAGAAAACTCATGTGGCAAGCCATTAAGCTCTGCAATGAAGGCATTTCTATAACGCTTGTACTGTTTATCATTCCACAAAGCAATGCCAACACCAGTTCCCACAGCACCCCAGACAATGGGGATTTTCCAGTATTTTTTATTATAATACTGCCCCAGCCCCGGCAATACAGCGGAATAAAGCCCTGCTTTTGTAGGACTGAATTTAAGGACTTTTGCAGGCGCATTTTTCTGGTCAATCTCCCCCAAAAGCTGACTCTCAGATTGAGGTTTTGCAGCAGGAATACTGTCTTTAGGCAAATTCTCTACCCGAATAGTATCATTGGGATTGACCTGAGAAAAAACCAAACTGAATGCTAACAATAGGAAAACTGAAAATAATTTTTTCATTTATCGGATATGCGCCAGGATATTTTCCAGCTCTTCTTCATTTTTAAAATCGAGGACTATTTTCCCTTTTTTGCCATTAGCCGCTGTTTTGATTTCCACATTCACATCCAAAATATCAGAAAGTGTTTTCTGTGCTTTTTTTACATGATTGGGAATAATGATTTGTCTGACTGCTTTTTCCTTTTCCTGTGGGTTTTTCATCAGTCCGGCTAGTTGTTCTGCCTGTCTTACATTCAGGTGATCCTGTATAATCCTGTCAAACAAAATCTGACGTTTTTCATCGGTATCAAGCCCCATAATGGCGCGGCCATGTCCTGCAGAGATTTCCCCACTTCTTATCCCATTTTGGATGCTTGGTGATAGTTTAAGCAAACGGACACTATTGGTAATTGTGCTGCGCTCTTTACCTACACGCTGGCTCAGATTTTCCTGAGTCATGCCCACTTCATCCAATAGGCGCTGGTATGTAAGCGCAACTTCGATAGGGTCAAGATCTTCCCTTTGGATATTCTCTACCAAAGCCATTTCCAGCAATTCCTGGTCGTTTACCAAGCGGATATAAGCTGGTATAGCGGCTAGACCTGCAATTTTGGAAGCCCGGTAACGTCTTTCCCCGGAGATGATTTCGAATTTTTCGCCGTCTTTCCTCAGCGTGATTGGCTGAATAATGCCAAGACTCCTAATGGATTCGGCCAAATCATTCAAAGCTTTTTCATCAAAATAAGTCCTAGGCTGTCCGGCATTGGGATATATATCTTCTATAGGTACCTCCACAATGTTCCCGACAAGGGTTTTTGCACCTTCATCAGTAGCAGAATTGATATTGGTTCGGCTTTCCGCATTTAGAATTGCTCCCAAACCACGTCCCATAGCTCTTTTTTTGTCTTTCATATTTTGCTGCTGGTTAATAGCTATTGGCTTTTTTAATTTTTTACTAATTTTTCGTTTTTCAACAGAACTTCCTCTGCCAACTGAATGTACTGGATCGCCCCCTTACTTTCGGCATCATAACTCAGGATACTTTCCCCAAAACTAGGCGCTTCACTAAGGCGGACATTCCTGCTGATAATGGTTTCAAAAACCATCTCAGGAAAATGGGAATTAACCTCTTCCACAACCTGGTTAGACAGTCTCAACCTGCTGTCGTACATCGTGAGCAAAAGGCCTTCTATATCTAAGTCCTGATTATGGATTTTCTGAACATTTTTGATGGTATTGAGTAATTTCCCAAGACCTTCCAAAGCAAAATATTCGCACTGGATCGGGATAATCACGGAATCCGAAGCCGTCAAAGCATTAATGGTAATTAGACCCAAACTCGGCGCACAGTCAATAATGATATAGTCGTACTGATCCCTGATATTTTTAAGAGCCTCACGCATCATATACTCGCGGTTTTCTCGGTCAACCAGTTCTATTTCGGCAGCCACTAGGTCTATGTGAGACGGGATAATGTCTACGTTTGGCGAGCTGGTTGGCAAGATACATTTTGTAACCTCGGCACTGTGCTCCAGCAAATTATATGTGGAATAATTAACTTCTTCCACACCAAGGCCTGATGTTGCATTGGCCTGTGGATCTGCATCTATCAGAAGAATCCTTTTCTCCAAAACGCCCAACGCCGATGCCAGGTTAACGGCTGTCGTGGTTTTCCCAACACCACCTTTCTGATTCGCAACACCTATAATTTTTGCCATAAACATTAATTTAATCCTCAAAAATACAATTTTTTACCACTTAGAAAGATTTGAAAAACACTGCACTCAGTTAAAGTATTGTTAATTAATGGATTGACTGATAAAAAAATTATCCACATTCGGTAGCAGAATGTGGATAATTAATATTAATCCGAGATCAAATAAAATTCAATCCATTGGTTTTCAGGTTATTCTATTTGCATAGAAATAGGCATTCTGAAAGATGATCTCATGGCTTTCCCTTTAAGCAAAGCCGGTGACCATTTGCTTTTAACAGACCTAATTGTACGCTCGGCTTCACGATTAAAATCAGAATTATTGCCCATTACTTTTATATTAGAAATACTGCCGTCTTTTTCTACAATAAAAGTGACTGTAGCCGATACAACGCCAGATTGATCAACCGCCGAAGTATCAAAATTTTGAGATACTTTTTGGCGAAACATATCCATACCTCCTTTGAAAGATGCCGCTACATCTGCCTCATTTTGATTAATCAGTTGATTAGGATCCATTGCCGGAGCGGAAGATGCAACTGATGGAAAATGGCTTACAGAGGGAGGTCCTGGCAAAGCAGGCGGCGCAAAAGTAATGTCTGTACTTTCACCTGCTTTGGTTTCTGTACCAACTGCGGCACCTTCAAAATCTTCTTTGGTTGGCAATTTGGCTTCCTTCTTCACATCCCTCACAGGCGTATATTCTGGGCTTGCAACTGTTTTGATATTGGAGGGCGCAGTGTTTGGCTGCATAGGTTTCACAAGGTCTGGCGCATTTACATCAGTCATTTCAAACGGAACTAAAGGCGGATTGATATGGATTGGTATTTCTGTTTTAAATGCAGAAATAATAAGTGGCAATACAGCCACGGAGGCAAACAAAGCAACGCCGACAACAAGTGCCTTTGTCAACTGATTAGAATATTCATTCCGAAGGATGTAAGCGCCATACGCCTTGTTCCGATGCTCGAAAACCACTTCATCCAAATTATTTCTACCAAATGATTGTAATAGATTTTTCATAACCAATAATATTAAACGATTAATAACATATTTTAAATTAAAATAAACAACCATCAAATAACATTCCTTTTTATAGTTAAATATTTAAACAAACTATGAATTACATAAAAAATAATCAACATCATCATAATAATTCTTATACTTGTATAAGAACATTCATATTAAAACTGATGAAACGGTTCGCTATTTTTCTTTGCATCATTATAAATTTTCTGTCCGCCGGACAAGAAGGGTTTGTGCTGGAAAACACTGATAAAACGGTGATTAAATTCAAGCTCATCAATAATCTTATCTTTATTCCCATCAAAATTAACGGTGCTGAACTAACCTTTATGCTGGACTCTGGAATTTCTGAAACTATGCTATTCAGCCTGGAAAATAGGGATGTCGATTTTAAAAATATCGAGAAAATTACTTTCCGCGGATTGGGAGAAACGGTAAGCGTAGAAGCTTTAAAATCGATCAAAAACAACTGCAGCATCGGGAATCATTTTGTAGACAGATCCCATACGGTTTTTATTGTATTGGATGAGAATTTCAACATTTCTCAGGATATAGGCATTCCGGTCAACGGGATAATTGGTTATCATTTTTTCAGAAACCATCCGGTAGAAATCAATTATCAGAAAAAGACCATTACCATTTACAAAGACGCTTCTGCCTTCCCAAAACGAATTAGCAAATTCCAAGAGTTGCCAATGTCTGTAGAGATGAACAAACCCTATATTATGGCCGATGTGGAGATGAAACGCAGCCCACAAAGCTCCAAACTTTTGCTGGATCTTGGCAATACAGATTCGGTTTGGCTCTTTCCTATTCTTATCAAGGATTTTGTTTACAACAGACCAAATATTGATGATTTTTTGGGACGAGGTTTTAGCGGTGATATTTACGGCAAGAGAAGCCGGATCAATGCTTTGTCGATAGGGAAATTTCGGCTTAACAAACCCATCGCAGCCATGCCTGACGAGTTTTCTATCCAGCATCTTCACATTGTTAAAGACAGAAAAGGTTCGATAGGTTCGGAAATACTGAGAAGATTCAGTATTCTGTTCGATTATCCCGGCAAAAGGTTCTTGACAAAACCCAACCGGCATCTGGATGACCCTTTCCTGATTGACGGCAGCGGGCTGGAAATAAAACAGGAAGGCCTTGTATGGGAAAAAGAGCAGGTGCAGATTCAAACTGCTAAAAGGAATTCTGCAGGAAATGAAATCAACATTATCGACAACGGCAACAATTTCCATTACAAATTTTCACTAAAACCTGTTTTCATGGTATCGGGGACCAGAAAAGATTCTCCGGCGCAGAAAGCTGGCATCCTGAAAAATGATGAATTAATCAACATCGATAACAAAGCGTCCAAAAATATGACCCTGAATCAAATCCACAGCATCTTAAAGACCGATAACAGCCGAAAAATAAAAATTGAAGTTAAAAGAAATAATATGCCTGTAAAGGTAGAAATTACCCTGGAAGACCCCATCCCTTACATAGAGGAATAATTATTGAAATAAAAACGAAAAAAATTAACAATGAGCGAAACCTTAAACAATATCCGGAATAGGCCAAGATTCAAACTCTACACACATCTTTCGCCGGAGCAACATGAAGAAAACCTCAGAAATTACTTGGATAAAAACAAGGATCGCTTTTTCGGAAATATCAACCGGGAAGTGGCTACGATTTTTGTAAAAACAGAGGAAGAAAACTACTGGAAACCCAATCTGGCACTCAGGATTGAGCAGGAAGACGGGACAACTGTTATCCGTGGGATATTTGGGCCAAGCTCGGCTGTATGGACGTTTTTTATGTTCCTTTATTTTCTGTTCACCATTGCCTGGATGACATTTTTCACACTGTATTATGTAGAAAAGCAAATCAACACCCATAATTACCCTTGGGCTTTGCCATGTTCTTTTGTCGTATTGTTTTTGATCCTGTTAACTTATGCTGCCGCCCGGTTTGGACAACTGAAATCCAAGAAAGAAATGGCAGCACTGAGGCATTTTGCAGAAGAATCTACCTTCCCGATTGAGAAAACGGTTTAGCTTTTCCTATAGTCTCGCCTTACCATTTGATGCTTTAGCTTGAGACCCATTTTCATTATCAAATACTGTACTGGCTGCTGTTTCCTGTAATATTTTTTGATAAACAAATCCATCGCACCAAAAAAACGGGAAAGGTAAACCTCATCTTTTACCGTGCTTTCGCCCTTGTGGTGCAATATCGCATACCTACCATAATAGAAATTCCTGTAGCCTTTTTTGAGAATGGTGTAGCATACATCGATATCTTCCCCGTACATAAAATAGCGTTCATCAAAACCACCAACTTCTTCATAAACCGATTTTTTCATCAGCAGGTTGGCTCCGGTCATGATTTCTACCTCAGCAATATCCGTTTCGCCGATGTCATTCCTATAATAGGTTTTGGAATTTTTGCTAAGTTTTGTAAATAATTTTTCAAAAGAATTAACCAAGGCTGGAACAGACCTTTTACTTTCGGGCAAAAATAAACCTTCGGCATTATGCATCCGTAGCCCAAGAGAACCAAATCTACTCTGCTGATCGGCAAAATCCAGAATTTCTTTAAAGTAATCACCTTCTATCTCAGTATCGGGATTCAGGATGTAAACATAGTCACCTTTCGCATGCTTTACACCAAAATTATTGGCTTTAGAAAATCCCAAATTATCCTCCAAAGCTATAAAGTTTACATCCGGAAAATCATTAATCAACGACTTCCAAGATGAATCCGGCGAATGATTATCCACCACGATAATCTCATAGTCAAAATCCAGAAAATAATTCTGGATAGACTGGATGCACTTTTTCAGCAAATCGGGCACCTGATAATGTACAATGATAACACTTACTTTCATCAGCCAGCTTCGTTATAAACAGTCCTGTTGGTTATCGATCTTCCCAGAGAAATCTCATCGGCATATTCCAGCTCATCGCCCACGGCAATTCCTCTTGCAATGCTGGAAAACACCACCGAGAAATTTTTGAACTTTTTGTAAATATAATAAGCGGTAGTATCACCTTCCATAGTCGCACTGAGCGCAAAAATTAACTCTTTTACTACGCCTTCTTCCAGTTTTTTCTCAATGCTCCCTATCCTCAATTGGCTGGGGCCAATACCTTCCATCGGGGAGATTTTGCCACCAAGTACCAGATATTTGCCACGGTACTTACCGGTATTTTCTATCGCCATCACATCGCGTACATCTTCTACAATGCACAGCAGCTCATCATGCCGTTTTTCATCACTGCAAATATCACATATATCAGAATCAGAAAAATTATGACAAACTTTGCAGTACTTGATGTCAGTCACCAGTGTCTGAATGGCTGTTCCCAAAGAAACACCCTGAGAAGCCGGCTGCCTGAGAAGGTGAAGTGCCAGTCGCAACGCTGACTTTTTCCCAATACCTGGGAGGCCCGCTATCTCTTCTACTGCTTTTGACAATACTTTACTTGGATAATCCATGATTAATAATGAGGCAGAAACAAGAAAAGAATCTGCTCCTACAAATTATTTTTGATTGATTTTCTGATACGTCTGGAAACAGTAATCATAGTTGTTTTTATCGTCTTTCTGATGGCAAGATTCGTCCGTTTTTTGCCATATTTTTGGATCAATTTTTGGAAAAAATGTATCCGCTTCGAAATCGCCCATTACCTGCGTAATCTCAAGGCGATCGGCTGTATCAATGGTTTGTTTGTATATGTCGCCACCGCCAATGATGAAAAAATCTTCATTGATTTTCTTAGCAAATTTCAGTGCTTCTTTTAGCGTAGATACAATCAAGACACCTTCTGCAAACCAATTTTCTTTACGACTTACAACAATGTTGGTACGGTTGGGCAAGGGTTTTCCTATACTCTCGTAGGTTTTCCTACCCATCACTACGGGATGGTTCTCGGTAATTGATTTAAAATGTTTGAGGTCTGCTGGCAGGCGCCAAAGCAACTGATTGTCTTTTCCCAGTGCATTTTTGTTCCCAATAGCAGCAATTAATGTTGTCATATCACTTACAAAACTAATGTTTTATACTTAATTTAAGAAACATTTATGAAAATTTACTTTTGATAATTTTGTATTTTTGGGCATTAATACAAATAAAATCATACATTCATAAATGTGAATTACTCCATTAGTATGAAAAAAATAATCGGAATGAAAAAAATTATTTTAGCTTCGGCTCTTGCTCTCCTCATCCTAACCGGCTGTAACAAGGATAAAGATATCCTGAACACGCTTAACGATTACAATATCAGCCAACAGGATAAAGGTTACCATTTTGGAGACCGTATCAAGGTTCCGCAGGATGTTTTGGATTATGCAGAGGCCATTAGCATCAGTTTTGGAGATAAGGAAACAAAAAACCTTGCCATAGATCCAAAATTTTTCTCTTTAGGCGAAAACGATGTCACCTTCAACATCAAGACAAAAAGTGGTGAGGTTTTGCAACAAGATGCTACCATCAACGTTTTTGCAAAAGCCGTGGCCAAGCCTATTTCTTATGAAATTGCCAATCAATATCCGCATGATGTCAACAATTTTACCGAAGGTTTTGAACTGCATGGCGACACTGTGCTAGAAAGCGTAGGACTTGACGGAAAATCTAAAATCATCAAGTATACATTAGGCAGCAGAACACCCATTCTGGAAGTTCCTCAGCCAAGCAATATTTTTTCTGAAGGAATTACAATGCTAAACGACAAAGTTTATCAGCTGACTTATAAAGCTAAAAAAGGTTTCATTTACGATGCCGGATTTAAACTGATTAAAGAGTTTAAATATCCAGATGTGATTGCTGAAGGTTGGGGAATGACTAATGATGGCAAAAACCTTATTGTATCCGATGGTACCCAAAACATTTATTTCCTAAACCCGGACAATCCTTCTCAGATTGTAAGAACTATTGCAGTTGCCAGCAACAAGGAAAGCTACGACCAGGTAAATGAATTGGAATACCACAATGGCTCTATCTACGCCAACGTTTGGCAAAAACCTATTATTTTACAAATCAATCCGGCAAACGGCGAGGTGACAGGTATTCTTGACTTTACCAATATCGCAAAACAAAATTCAACTGGTGGCGAAGATGTCTTGAATGGAATTGCCTTCAAAGGAAACAATATGTTGATTACCGGTAAAAACTGGAGCAAGATTTATGAGGTTATTTTAAAATAGATAATTCTTAATTAACTAAAAAAAAGCTTCAACCTTTTAAAAGGTTGAAGCTTTTTTATTGAACTCGTCCTATGGTATCAGAACGTTTTATCATATTATAGCTAATGCTGAGCATTGTATTTTCATAAAATGATCTGGAAACATGATAAGGGCTTTTGCAAACTTCGGAGCTCATATCGTAACTCCCTTGCTCTAGCACAATACTTTCCGTTTTCTTGGAAGCTATAGGAATGTTGTAAGAATGTGATCCCGTGATGTGCATGGTAAAGTCACAATCCGAGTCATTTCTTATCATCAGCACCATATCTGTATTGGCCGCATCTGTATTGAATAACTGATTAAGCAGGCTTACCGCTTTGTCCTCAATTGTTTTGGGCATGCGGCGTCGCTTTTCCGCTCTTAGGATGACCGAAAAATCCCTGCTGGCCTGCAGTGGCGAAACCGCATTGCTGACTGCGCAACTTGTAAGACTCAAAAAACCAAGGATAGCAAAAAGCCGTTTATTCATCTTTCAGCTTAAATTTTATATAAGTGATGGTTTTGCCTTTGGCAGAAAACAATTCTTCATAATAAGTCCTGATATCCTTTAACAAAGGCGTATCTGGCATATATTCTGCAGCGCCATAAATGTCGTGGTGAGCGGTAAGAATCTGATGTCCCTGTCCTTGCAAAAGCCCCAATGTATAACCATGCAGGAATTCGGAATCTGTTTTCAGGTGTATGACGCCGTCTTTTTTAAGAATCTTCTTATACATTGCCAAAAACTCAGGATTGGTGAGCCTGTGTTTGGTCCGCCTGTATTTGATTTGAGGATCCGGGAACGTTATCCATATCTCGGACACCTCATTTTCTGCAAAAAGATGATCAATCAGCTCTATCTGAGTTCTTACAAAAGCCACATTCTTTAGTCCGTCGCGGATGGCTTCTTTGGCACCAAACCAAAAACGGGCCCCTTTTATATCAATGCCAATAAAGTTTTTATCTGGGAATGATTTTGCCAGGCCAACAGAATATTCGCCTTTGCCACAACCGAGTTCCAAAACAATAGGATTGTCATTCCCAAAAAATTCTGCCCATTTTCCTTTGTGCTCAAAACTGTTGATAGCCTGCTCCCTGGTTGGTTGAATAACGTTTGGCAATGTTTTGTTTTCCTCGAATCTGGCAATTTTATTTTTCCCCATTATGATTGTCTTCTTTTAAAATTTTTCGGGTACAAAAATAGACAATATTAATTAACTCAACGATGAAGTATGAGGTGAGTAAGAAATGTGGATCTATGGTATTTTGACATCTTTATTATCAAAGCATATCAAACCTAAATACTCCTAAAACTATATCCGACAGATGCAATACCTAAATCAAAACGGAAATTTTCCGTCAAAATTATTTAGATACTGTTTGATTTTCGGGCACAGCCATTAGATGGGAATTTTGTACCCTTTTTAGATAGATCGGCAAATACTTCTCTATATAGATTTTGGTTGCTTCGTAATTGTTGGACTCTAGAAAAACCGTAATATTATCCGAGCTATAGACAAACTGTAGAAAATTAGGAATTAGCTGCTTTGGAATCTTCAGATTAATAAAATAGTCATCCCCAAAGTACTTCTGAAGGTTTTCTATATTTTTGTTCATGCGCTCGTATTGCTGATAGCGTTCTTTCTTTTTCTTCTCTCCTGAGATTAAATCAAAAATACTGTCTATACTGAAACTCAGCCCTTGATTAAAAGACATCACTGGAATCTCCGGCGGCAGTCCATTTCCCTTGGGCTCCGGCAAACCAATCATTTTTCTAAGTTCAAATGCTTTCTCCGACGACTTGAGCATCGCCACATCTTTGCGAAGATTACCCGATGGACGGAAGGAGTTGATGATCACTTCCTGAATCTCGTAATATGCAATCTGTAACTCGATAAAATTTTTGGGTGACGCCAGCATTTGTTTGGTCACCGTAACATCTTTTCGCTCGGTCACAATGGACGTAAAGCGGATAACATCCCCTTCTCTAGCCTCGATCCTAAAGTCGCCATTATAATTGGCCAAAACACTTTTTTGTGCATTGAGATTGGTAATATAAACCTGATTGAGATACAGGCTAGATTTGTCCCGGATAAATATCTCACCACTGTAATATTGTGCATTGATAGTTGCCGCACAGAATAACAGAAGCATTGCGATAAAATTCTTCATAATAGTGGCACAAATTTATAGAGAAATACAAACATGTCCACTACAAAAAAAATGGGATAAGGTTAAAGTTTTATTAAACTTCTGTCCACTTTGCTAATCATCAACAATTCCAATTACTAGTTTCTGTTTTTGAGAAGAATCCAACCTGTACATTTTACAGGCGCAGAATAATCAAAGTCTTTCCATTGTAAAAGGTACCAATACGATGACGTGGGCAAAGACCTGCCGTTGTGCTTTCCATCCCAGATAAATAGATTGCTTTTGGACCCCTCAAAAACTTTTACGCCATTCCTATCATGGATGTGAAATATTACATCTTTCTTAGTCTTTAAAAGGGACATATTTAAAACATCATTATGCCCATCTCCATTAGGCGTTAGAACGTTATAAATGTCTATGATTGTAAACTCCTGAATGTAAGGGGTACAATCATCCTTTGATACTACATAAGCTTTGAGAAATCCGGGAGTGACATTAGTAAATATATTAGAAGACTGGTAATTAACACCATCCAAACTGTAGAGATAAGGGAGATTCCCATTCTTTGCAGTAATAGTAACTGTTCTATCCTGAATTAAAATTTCTGAGATCTCGGGAAGTTCTACCGCAGTTATTTTTACATTTTGTTTATACAGACATCCGTTGGAAGCGGTAAGAATGACAAAATAATTACCTAATCCTGCATCCTTCAAAACCTGTTCTTGACCAAGCAATACGGACGGGTTTTTCTCTGCATACCATTCATAATGTAAAAAACCGGATCCTGCATCTAGGTTGGTCACTTTTTCTGGGCAGATTTTTTTATCTTCCAACACATTAGATTTTTCGGGGATTTTAATTTTTAATTTTAACTCCACCAATCTGTCGCAAACGCCATTTTTTGATAAACGCACGTAAAACGTCTGCTGATTTTGAATAGTTATCTGGGTAATATTATTGCCTCTATTATTTTGAGCATCTGTTTTTTCTGTATAAAATTTTGCTGAGACGTCATTATCTGATGTAAACAAAACT
The DNA here is from genome assembly GCF_056329745.1 of Epilithonimonas sp. Lineage (NCBI taxonomy): Bacteria > Pseudomonadati > Bacteroidota > Flavobacteriia > Flavobacteriales > Weeksellaceae > Epilithonimonas > Epilithonimonas sp. Next base: position 364,678 of record NZ_JBWEYV010000001.1, read on the forward strand.
TTGTAATCATCAAGATGCTTGATCTTTTTTTTGTAGTCAAAGTAATCCTCTTCATCATCGCAAATATCTTCTGAATCTGACAATTTATTAACTCCAACTTTTGGGCTTATAATAAAATGAATAGGAAAAACTTTTGCCTGGCAACCATCGGGAGATTCCACTTTCATATAAATTGTGGTATTATCCGAATAAGACCAATTATTTGGTAATTCTGTTCCTACTGCGCCGGCATCTGAATAGAAATTGACTTTACCAAAATAAGTGTAATCTTTCAAAAAGTGGCTTACCAACTTATCGAGTTCTATATTTACTTGTCCTTCCAGCCGGTTATCACAAACTTCATATTTATCTGTAATCAGTTCAGCCACAGGAAAAAACTTAAGCTCAATTTTAACTGTTCTGGTGCAGATCGCATTTTCTAACCGGACATATACAAAGCCTTCTGCCGAAATATAATTACTGATGTCGGCATTAGAGATTAAGTTGTTACCACTATCATTATCGGCATCCAGCTGAGTTTTATAATATTTTTTTCCAGTGATGGAATTGTCTGTCGTTATGTTGGCATCTGTAAGATTAAATCGCCCATTAATGGAATCTATTTTACAGCCGCGGACTATATCATCATTAGCAACCATCCCAACAGTTACCTTCACCGTTACTTCTTCACAATCTGGCAACGAAGAAATACCACAAAAGCCATATTTGAAGGTATCCACACCTGTAAACCCAGGGGGTGAGCTATATTGAAACAATTTATTTATAGGATCAAGATTGAGGCTACCGTTTGACGCTGGGGTCATGATTTTTATACTTTTCCAATCGGTCGTTTGAGAACTGTTGGTAAGTTTGGGTATAATGGGTAGAGCCGCATTACAAATTTTACTGTCAACATTGGTAATAGTGCTGCAATTAAGCAACGTAAATTCCGGCGTGGTGACTGTTTTACAGACACTCCGCTGCACATCAGCGATATAGACTCCCGGTTTTGTGGGCTGATATATGTTGGAGGTAGCTCCCACTATTGGATCAAAATTACCTGAGGTCTCATTTCGTATGAACCACTGATATGAACTGTAACCTTCCGGAAGTTCCAAAACAACATCAGGGATGCATATACCATGTTTTTTCACGATAAAAGGAATTGTGGAAAAACCAGCAAAATATCCTGCATAACCCACTGCCTTGCCATCACCTCCAGCCAAACCAGCGTTCACCGCTTTGTCAGACTCTACGGTTATATTACCTTTAACATTCGGCACAGAATAGGTTTCCCAAGAACTGTTACCTTCCAAAGGGAATGGACCATAGCCGGCTGCAGGATTTATTTCCGCGCCATTTAGTTTGACCTTGGCTCCACTCTCTGTAATAATGTTGAGTTTGACCGTCAAAGAGCCTCCTCCCGGCTTTAATTGATCTACAAGTCCTATCTCGTCTATGGTTAATGGCAAATAACAACCCAGCGGTGGGATAAAATTCATGCTTCCTGTGGCACGACTTCCTTTTACACCACCCAATACCTGATACACATAAACATTTTCTGTTGTTTTGATAAACAGATTATAATGATTTGATGCCTTTTTTGAATAATATGTATCTGGTACAAAATAATATTCACCTTCATTAATAGTTTTTACAGGAGTAGGAGAATTATTGATATAGATCTGTGTATTATTCTTAGTTGCAACAATAATGGCCCTTTCCATCCCTTCGTTTGTAACATCTGTACCATTGCCAATGATATCTCCCATCCCACTAATAAGACCAAACTCATTACCCAAATTTTCTATAGGAACAGACTGGTCCATTAAAATATCAGACCCATCAAGCTGCTCGGCTTCAAAAACATATTGCCCATTGATATTACCATTAGTTAAAGAAACCGGTTTGTCCGCTGTTACTTTGGCTCCAATAAAGCCATCTTTATTACCGGAAGTAATTCCTCTTCCGTCGACTATATATGACTGTCCTTTATTTAGTTTAAAAGTTAACGGCTTAGCAATATTGCCATCTGTAAAAACAAGTGGTTTATTAAAATGGTTAATAGTGACCGTGGTATTATCTTCGGTTGCGATAACACTGGCTTGGAAACCATAATTATAAGAAATAGCATTCGAGGTTTTTATTTGATTGGGGGCAACTACGGTAAAAAATTCTTTACCAAGTGCTGCAGCACCTTTTGAAGTAATAATCTCGGCATGATTAGTCATCCCAAATCTTAAATTTGCAAAAAACCGTCTATCGGCTTTCACATTCAGTCCTTTGCTAAGTGGCGTAAACAACTCGTTGGTACCGCCATTTTCTACAATAATGTATTGCCTGGGAATAAAAACATATTGTGGCTTACCTTTACTAATGACTACCTGATTGATAACTACATTATTACTATATATGTAAACCGTGAAGGGATTGATGTCATTAGTGGATAGATAGAGATATTGATAGGGATCAGTATTTACTTGACCATCATACATTGCCGAAAACCAATGCTCTGTATCAAGCTGAGCAGATAATCTTGTACAAAAAATGCTAAGAAAAATAAGTAGCAGAATTTTTTTCACGCGTAATCAGTTTGTACAAATGTAGAAAAAACAATGATTTGGGCACATCAGTTTCTGTTTTTTAATAATATCCAGCCACTTTTCTTAACTCTTATAGGATTGCCTCCCTCTGTCCATTCCACAAGATACCAATATGACGCAGTTGGAAGATCTCTTCCGTTTAACTTACCATCCCACCGAAACTGATTGCCGCTATTGCCTTTGAAAATCAGCACACCATTTCGGTCATAGACTTCAAACTTAGGATCCTGTTTTCCCATCAAATCTGTATAATCGATATAATCATTGTATCCGTCTCCATTGGGTGTGATTAGATTAGCCAAATTAATAATAGAAAAATCCCCCATTACAAATCCACATTTATCCTGCACCTTAACGGTATGTGTACCTACGGCTACATTTTCAAAAACATTGTTTGTTGAGATTGTTTTACCATCCAGTAAAAATGTATAGGGCGCAAGGCCTCCCGAAGCAAAAACGGTAACTTTTCTGTCTTCTATCAGAATATTATCAATGACAAGTTTTGCAGACTCAGAAACCTTGACATGCTGCCGATAAACACAATGGTTAAAGCCCAAATCTACCCAATAACCCCCTGCCGGAAAATTCTTAATGCTTTGCGCACTTTCCCCGTTACTCCAATGGTAAGAAGAAAAACCAGCGCCTGCATCCAGATCGGTAAAAGTTCCTCTGCAAATTAATGTATCTTTTAGCACTGTTGATTCTTTTGGCTGTTTGAATTCAAAACTAATGGTTGCAACATTATCACAAGCTCCCGATTGATGAAAACGAACATAATATGTTTGCAGCGCATGTTGAGCATCCAGAGTTATTGTAGGATTATTACCCAAAAACTGATTAGAGTCTTTCGATTTTGCGCCGGTTATCGTTTTGTAAAAACCAAGACTGCCATCGTATCCTGCAGGTATCAGTTGATTAATGAAATCCGGACTTGATATAACAACCTCTTTTTTGCCCTTAAGTTCATCATCACACACTTCAAAAGCTTTTGCGCTGACAGAAGTATCAAATTGACTCAGTATATTTTTGTTAAAAGTTATTGGTGTAAGAATAGGATCACATTGTCCTGGTTTTACCCATAAATAAATTGTTTTTGCATTACCACTGAATTCCAGTTTGGTAATAGGAGATTCTGTAGGGTTATTGATATTAACTGGAGAAGTCTCAAAGTATCTGATATCATAATTATAATCTGGAGAAAGATTTTCGATTATGCGAGAGGTATAATAATTAAGATACACTTCCGCATGACCATCAAAATCATCATCACAAACATTATTAAATACGGTATTTCTTACGTCCGGTAATATCTGCTGCTCAATGGTTATGTGTCCTTTTAATTTGCATCCGCTATTCAGATCTATTTCCACCTCATAGTAACCGGGATCTCGATAATCCACAGTATATTTTGGATAATTACCACTCAGGATCTGATGTCCATCCTTATACCAGACAAAATTATTGGCAGTCCCTTGTGTTGCAGGATCAGGCGTAGCATCTATGGTATAGCTTCCATATGTACAAAGTGCAGTATTATTGGCCATAGTATGATCCGCACCAAGATTTTTGTTCCCCACAAAACTTCCAGCTTTTAAGAAAACAGCAGAATCATAAAGAGAATTTTCTACATCCGCAACTACAATTTTTATATGATACGTTACACCAATCTCAATATCAGCTGTGGCGGTCATTACTTTCGTTTGTCCGTAGAAATTGGTTGGGCTTATTTGTGGTGTATTGAGTCCAACAAATCCACCGAAATACGTTGGATCTCCACAAGTATTATTGATATTGGATACCGTTACAGGTTTGTTGGTTCCTGGTATTTTTGCAAAATTGACATAACCGTCGCTAGTTCCGGATTTTTTAATAAAAAATGCCAACCCATCTGAATATTTACAATAATTTGCGCCATATTCTTCAGATAAAAGCATATACTCAAAACTGATTTTATCACTGCTTAAAGATTTAAAATCAAATTCTAATGACGTTGCATCGACAGTTGGTTTGTGAATCTCATTATACAAATCATTATCTCCACTCCAGCCTCCGAAACTCTGGACACTACCTTTTGGGCCTACTGCGGCGGCGGCCTTACCTGTTGAAAGTATTATACCTTGATCTATCGCAAAACTGCTGCTGCTTTTATCAAAATAACCATAACTGTAATTGGAGTTCTGATCCCACCCGGTTATTCTCTCATCACTCACACTTATACAACCCACGCCGGCACCCAAAAATTTTGCAACTAATTGAGATGCCGAATTATTAGACGTATCCACAGAAATATATTGCGCCATCAAGCTACTAGCGGATAACAAAGTAAGGGTAAATAACAAAAACTTTGAGAAAAAACAGAATAGATTATTTGCTTTCATTTAACATAATATGGGCTACGAAATTATTCAATAATTATGACATAAAAAATCCCACTGCAAAACAGTGGGATGATTATAAGATTGAAGTCAGGATTAAGAAAGAGCAACTCTTACAAAACCTGTAACTTTAAGATCCGGGTTAACAGATTTTACATAATCTGCAACGCTTTGGCTTCCGTCTTTGATAAATGACTGGTGTACCAAAGTATTCTCTTTGTAGAACTTCTGCATTTTACCTTTCAAGATGTTATCGATAATGTTAGCTGGTTTTCCTTCTTTAGTAAGGATTTCTCTTTCGATTTCCAACTCTTTGTCGATTGTTTCCTGAGAAACCTGAGTCTCATCAAGCGCAATTGGGTTCATTGCAGCTACCTGCATAGATACAGATTTAGCAACTTCTTCTGCTCCGTCTACGTTTGCAGAAAGTGCTGTGATAGCAGCAATCTTGTTACCAGCGTGGATGTAAGCCCCTAAGAATGCACCTTGGATACTTTCAAAAGCACCAATCTCGATTTTTTCTCCAATGATACCAGTTTGTTCGATCAATTTTTCAGCAACAGTCATCCCGTTGAAATCTGAAGCTAAGAATTCTTCTTTGTTAGAATATTCGATAGCCTGTTCTGCCAATTCGTAAGCCAACTCAACAAATGCTTCGTTTTTAGCAACAAAGTCAGTTTCACAGTTAAGGGAGATTACCGCACCCAAAGTGTTATCTTCGTTCACTCTTGCGATCACAGCACCTTCTGTAGATTCTCTGTCCGCTCTGTTAGCAGCTACTTTCTGACCTTTTTTTCTAAGGATTTCGATAGCTTTTTCAAAATCTCCTTCAGCTTCTGCTAAGGCTTTTTTGCAGTCCATCATTCCTGCACCTGTTGTGTTTCTTAGTTTTGCTACGTCTGCAGCTACTGGTGTATAAGACATAATATTGATTGTTTTTTATTTAATTCTAGTTTTCTCCTGCATATTTTCAGCGTGCAAATATAGTGATTTTTATAAAATTAACAGTAACACCTTATAATCTTGACGAAAATTTAAGATGTCTGTAAAATTGCATCCAACAGTAAAAAGCCGACATTTTTTGAGTTTAAAACATCCATCACAATAAGAATTGCCTTACTTTTACGTTTATAATAGATAAGCCTATCCATATCATAATGAAGAAGATAATTTTACTTTCGTTTTTCCTTTTCTCGGTCAGCCTGTTTTCGCAAATCAGTGTTTTTGAAGCTAAAAGAACCACTGACCGTGCTGTTGTGGAAAAATTTATCCGCGATAACCCCAACCACCCCGCGGTTCCCGAACTAAAACAGCGTGCCCTCTCACTGCGCTATGCCGGCAACCCTCAGGTAGCCAAGCCAAGCATCACACCAATGACGGAAAATAAAATCGAAAAGACATCAAAAGTAGGAACTGTGGCTACAAAAGGGCAACCCTCGGAACAAGCCAAAAATACGGCTGCAATTCTTACCAGCCTTTTTAACAACAACCCCAACAAGAATGAAGCAGTCATTCAGTTTGTAAACAAATCCAGCTGTAACCTTCTTATCAAAATTGGTGGTAAAAAATTCTACAATCTTACCGTTCCTCCCAACAGTCAAAATTTTATCTTGGTAGACAAGGGCAATTACAATGTTTCGACATCTATTTGCGATGCTGTATATAATCAAAACAAATCTTTTACAAAAGATGTGATCATCACGTTAAGCGGTGGCAAATAAAATCAGACTAAAAACAATTGAGAACTCTATCCCTTATATTATTGCTGTCCTGTATTTTGGTATTTTCTCAAAAGCAGGCGATGATTGGCATCTCGCAGCTTAAAGATGCGCAGGATATTTTGGGTGATGATTATGGCAACATTTACATTTACAGCAAAAAAGATCTCAGCCTTACCAAATACGATTCTGTAGGAAACCAGATCGGTAGAACGATGATGACCTTCCCTTACAAAATACAGAGCGTGAACAATCCTCTCAACATTGTCATGTTTTCTGAAAATGCTCAGGAAATCAAATTTTTGGATCAAAATCTGAACGAAATCCAGAAAATAAATCTGAGTCAGGATTTTGGGTTTGTAAAAGGAGTTTATGCAGAAGATCTTCAATTTGCATGGCTCTTGGACGACAGCAGCAAAACACTTGTCCAGTATAACTTCCGTACCAATGCAGTGATTAATTCATTTCCATTTAGCATCAACACGTCTTCTCTTAAAGATTTTCTGGTTTATAATAATAAGATCTATATCCTAAAAGAAAAAAGTCTAGAAGTGTACAATACATCAGCAAACTTGCTCTACTCTGCCAATCTTGAGAATGCCGCAAAACTAAGGAGAAACAATGATCTTATAATGGTTTTCACTGCTAATACCATCAGTCAGTTGGATGGTAAAACCGTCATAACAATCTTCCAAAATCCCGACGCAAAAATTGTGGATAAAAACAGTTCAGGATTTTTGGCACTCATTGGGGACAAACTATATCTTTACAACCTAAAATAATTGATCACCGGTCATTGATAAATGATTGCAATTCCGTGTTATCAATTATCATTTATCATCTATCAATAATATAAAAATGCATATCGCTGTTACAGGAAATATCGGTGCCGGAAAAACCACGTTAACCACAATGTTATCCAAGCATTACGACTGGGAAGCCCAGTTTGAAGATGTTGATCACAACCCTTATCTGGACGATTTTTACGGTGATATGTCCAAATGGAGTTTTGCCCTCCAGATCTATTTCTTGGGAAGCCGTTTCCGACAGGTAAAAGAGATCCGCGAGAGTGGCAAAAACGTCATCCAAGATAGAACAATCTACGAAGATGCCCACATTTTTGCAGAAAACCTAGCCGAGATGAATCTGCTTTCCGAACGTGATTTTAACAATTATTTATCAGTTTTCAGGCTGATGAAAGACTTTGTTTCGGCACCGGATTTGCTCATCTACCTAAGAGCGGACGTCCCGACACTTGTGAGGCAAATCTCCAAAAGAGGCCGGGAATATGAGGCTGGAATCAGTATAGATTATCTGTCAAAACTCAACAACAAATACCAAAACTGGATAGAAAATTACAAAGAAGGCAAGCTCCTCATCATAGATGTTGACAACCTTGATTTTGTAGAGAAACCAGAAGATTTCGGTTATATTTTAGAAAGGATTGATGCAGAACTGAACGGGTTGTTTTAAGTAATCGGGCGGATAATTTTTACAATACCGTAGATTTTTATTAACGCCAGACTAAAACAAGCTTCATCATGATCAAAGTAATCCATAATAACAGTTGTCCCAATTCCAAAGCTATTTTGGAGTATTTGGACGAAAACGATATCAAATTTCAAATTATTGATATCGCCAAAAATCCGCTAAGCCTTTTTGAATTGCGAACTTTGTTCAAAAAACTGAACAAAAAGCCAAGCAAGGTCTTGAGAAAGTCATCGGAATTATTCAAAAAATATTTCTCTGAAGAAGAACAAGTAAGCGAAGAGAAAGCACTGGAAGTAATTGCCCTGAACCCCGAAGTTATCAATTGCCCTATCCTGATCAAAGGAAAAATCGCAATGCAGGGAAACCCACTGGAGAATGTGAAATTCTTTATTGATAATTAAGTTGTTACTCAGTCTCAAAAAAAGTAATATATATCCAATGTTTTTTTCTGATTCAGTTGCATATGTAAAAAATAATCCTTTATTTTGCACTCTCAAATATTCATTAGTCAAAAGAACATCGAGATATGTCAAGAATTTGCCAAATAACAGGTAAGCGTGCAATGGTAGGAAACAACGTTTCTCACGCTAACAACAAAACGAAAAGACGTTTTGAAATTAACTTACTAGAGAAGAAGTTTTATCTTCCTGAGCAAGAAAAACATGTTACTTTAAAAGTATCTGCTCACGGATTGAGAGTAATCAACAAGATTGGTATCGAGGAAGCACTTGAAAGAGCTGCTAGAAATGGATTTATTAAAAACACTACTAAGTAATGGCTAAAAAAGGTAACAGAGTTCAGGTAATTCTAGAGTGCACAGAGCACAAAGAAAGTGGCGCAGCAGGAATGTCAAGATACATTACTACAAAAAATAAAAAGAACACTACAGAAAGATTGGAACTTAAAAAATTCAATCCGGTTCTTAAGAAATATACTGTTCACAAAGAAATTAAGTAATTTATAAAAATATTTTACAATGGCAAAAAAAGTAGTAGCAACGCTTCAGGGTGGTGCTGGTTCAAAAAAAATGACAAAAGTAATCAAAATGGTAAAATCCAATAAATCTGGAGCTTACGTTTTTGAAGAAAAAGTATTGAACGCTGACGAAGTTGAAGGTTATTTGAAAAAATAATCCCCCAACCTATAACAATATAAAAACTACTCTTACAAAGGGTAGTTTTTTTGTTATATTTGTTTTTGACAATAGTCAGTATCCGAAATTTTAAAATTTTTAACGGATTTTCATTCATCAATTATCATTAATCATTTACAAAAAATGAGTTGGTTCAAAAAAATATTCAAAAAAGAAGATAAAGAAACCTTAGACAAAGGCCTGGAAAAATCCAGCCAGGGGTTTTTCGACAAAATATCCCGTGCGGTAGTTGGCAAAAACACCGTAGATGACGAGGTTCTTGATGATCTGGAAGAAATCCTTATCGCCTCTGATGTGGGCGCAGAGACTACCATCAAAATTATCAAAAGAATTGAGGATCGTGTTGCTAAAGACAAATATGTGAATGTGGCGGAACTGGATAATATATTGCGGGAAGAGATTTCTGCATTGCTTCTGGAGAATCCCCATATTGACACAGATAATATTGACACCAGCAAAAAACCGTATGTCATCATGGTAGTGGGTGTGAATGGTGTGGGTAAAACCACAACTATTGGTAAGTTGGCGCATCAATTCAAATCACAAGGCCTAAAAGTAGTTTTAGGTGCGGCGGATACTTTCCGTGCTGCGGCGGTGGATCAGCTTGTCATCTGGAGTGAGAGAGTGGGAGTTCCTATTGTTAAACAAGGCATGGGCTCAGACCCAGCTTCGGTTGCGTTTGATACAGTACAGTCTGCTGTGGCGCAGGACGCCGATGTTGTGATTATCGATACGGCAGGGCGACTCCACAACAAAGTCAACCTTATGAATGAGCTTTCCAAAATCAAAAGGGTGATGCAGAAAGTCATTCCCGATGCACCACACGAAGTTTTGTTGGTATTGGATGGTTCTACCGGGCAAAATGCTTTTGAACAGGCCAAGCAGTTTACAGCAGCTACAGAGGTGACTGCACTTGCCGTTACAAAGTTGGATGGAACGGCGAAAGGCGGCGTGGTAATTGGGATTTCCGACCAATTCCAGATTCCTGTAAAATATATTGGTGTTGGTGAAAAAATCCAGGATTTGCAAATTTTTAATGGTATGGAATTTGTAAACTCTTTCTTCAAAAAGAGATAAACAAATCAAATTTTAACAATTAAAAATTTAAACTATGGGTATTTTAACTTGGATTATTTTCGGTCTTATTGCCGGAGCAATCGCAAAAGCTATCCACCCGGGAAATGACCCTGGCGGATGGATTGTAACAATCATTATTGGTATTCTGGGCTCTATGTTAGGTGGATGGCTTGGATCGATGATCTTTGGCGTTGACGTAACAGGATTTAACTTTTCCAGCTTTTTGGTAGCCATCGGAGGATCTGTCCTTCTACTATTTTTATACAGATTGGTCACCAAAAAATAACTGAAATTTAGAAATTTTACTTTATAAAAAGCCCTGATTTAATATTAAATCAGGGATTAATTTTGTTATTTCATCAATGAATTTCTAATTGGCAGGCCAAACGTTATTTTTCACATTAATATCTGGGATAGTAGATGATGGATCAAGTTTTACTTGAGTAACTTCTTTTGTAGAATCCAACTGGAAAGTCCACTCTGTATTACGCTTCCATATTTCTACAGGCAACTTAACCGTTTGGGTTGTATTATCCTTAAAAGTAACCAAAACGGTTGTAGGCATTGGTAACTGTCCAATATTTTCAATGGTAACCTGTGCACCGTTTTTATAATCATTATTTACCGGTTTCACCGCTTTAACGGCTTGGTCAATTTTCCACTTATTCATAAACCAGCCCCTCCAGAACCAATTAAGCTCTTCTCCGGATACATTTTCTATAGTGTGGAAAAAATCCCACGGTGTTGGGTGCTTGAAAGCCCAACGGTCAACATAAGTTTTGAATGCCTTATCAAATTTTTCCGGCCCCAAGATGGTCTGCCTTAATATATCAAGACCCATCCCTGGTTTGAAATAAGCTAAAACGCCAATACTTCTTTCCTTCATGTTATCCGGACCAACCATCACCGATTCAAAATTATCATTAAGGACAAACTGCCCCATTTTCCCGATATCTTGCTTACGATAATATTCACCTTTGTTAAAAGCCTCGGTGGACAGTCCATTAATAAATGTATTAAAACCTTCATCCATCCAGGCAAATAATCTTTCATTAGACCCAACAATCATTGGAAACCAGGTATGGCCAAACTCATGGTCTGTAACCCCCCAAAGAGCCTCGCCTTTGGATTTCATATGACAGAAAACAATTCCCGGATACTCCATCCCACCCTCGTTACCGGCAACATTGGTTGCAGCTGGGTAAGGATATTCAAACCATTTTTGGGAGTAATGTTCGATAGCTGCTTTTGTATATTCTGTAGATCTTCCCCATGCTTTATCTCCGGCACTTTCTACAGGATATGCGGAGATGGCCAATGATTTTTTACCACTTGGCAAATTAATTCTGGCCGCATCAATGATAAAAGCAGCCGATGACGCCCATGCAAAATCCCGTGCTTTTTCGATTTTGAATTTCCAAGTTTTTGTGCCCGAAGCTGTATTTTTTCCAATCTCCGATTCAGGATGAATCATGACGGCTTTTTCGCTGCTTCTTGCAGAATTCCAACGGTTAATTTCCTCTTTGGAATAGACATCTCTTTCGTTCAACAACTCCCCCGAAGCCACAACATAATGATTGGCAGGAACGGTAATATTGGCGGATAAAGTGCCATATTCCAAATAAAATTCTGAAGCACCAAGATAAGGCAAAGTGTTCCAGCCCATCACATCATCATAGACACACATCCTTGGGTACCATTGCGCGATTGTGAAGATTTTACCGTTTTTAGTATCTTCTACACCCATCCTGTCAGAACCATATTTTGGAGACATGAAAGAATACTCAATTTTAATTTTGGCGACACCTCCATTAGCTTTCAATTCTTTTGGCAAATCAATCTGCATTCGGGTATCTGTTATGGTGTACTTGACATCTTTACCGTCATATTTAACAGATTTAATTTTATATCCACCATCAAAAGTTTCGCCATGCGCGCCATTTCTACTACCAGACAAAGGCACTACAGCATTACCGCGCGAATCTTTTTCAAAAAGGTTTTGATCCAATTGAAGCCAGAGAAAGCCCAACTGATCTGGGCTGTTATTGGTATAAGTAATGTCTGCCGAGCCTGTGATTTCGTTTTTTGTATCATCAAGGCTTACATTAAGCTGATAATCTGCCGAGTTTTGCCAGTATCTATGCCCAGGCTGCCCACTAGCGGATCTTGTTTCGGTACCGGTTTGCGGATAGAAAAACGGCTTAAAGGCTTCTGTGTAGTCGTACTTTGGAGCTGCAGGTTTTGGTACTTCCTGAGCGTAAATAAAGCCTGTGAAAGCTAAAGCAGCCAAGACGGAAATCTTAGTAGGAAATTTAATTTTCATTGATGGTAGAATTTTATGTTAAATAAAATTAGTGAAAAAAAACTGCAACTTGTTACATAAGTATGCGTTTTTATAAATAAAAACCTACAAAACAAATCTGTAGGTTATATCAATATATTTAGAAATTAAAATCTTAATTCGATTTTTTAGCCTTAATCATTGCCTCAAGCTGATCCCAAAGCTCCGTCGGAATCTGATCGAGCATATTAAATTCGCCGGCGCCCTGCAGCCACTCTCCGCCGTCAATCGTTACCACTTCCCCATTCATATAAGCAGAATAGTCGGAAACCAGATAAGCGGCAAGGTTTGCCAATTCCTGATGTTCTCCTACCCTTCTGAGTGGTACTTTTTTCTTCATGTCAAATTTCTCTTGGAGATCTCCCGGCAACAATCTGTCCCAAGCACCTTTCGTTGGGAACGGACCCGGCGCAATCGCATTGAAACGGATGCCGTATTTTGCCCATTCTACAGCCAGACTTCTGGTCATGGCCAAAACACCTGCTTTGGCACAGGCTGATGGAACAACGTAAGCCGAACCTGTCCAGGCGTAAGTGGTCACAATATTAAGAACCGTCCCCGGAATTTTATGATCGATCCAATATTTTCCAACAGACAATGTGCAGTTCTTGGTCCCTTTCAGAACAATATCCAGCACAGAGTCAAATGCGGAATGCGTTAATCTTTCTGTTGGCGATATAAAATTGCCGGCAGCATTGTTCAAAAGAATATCAATCTTACCAAATTCTTTGATGGCAGCATCTTTCATAGCTTCCACTTCGTCCCAGTTTCTAACGTCGCAGGCCACGCAAAGCACTTTTCCGCCGGTTGCATCTTCCAACTCTTTTGCAGTTCCCTGCAGTTTTTCCAAATTCCTGGAAGTGATGACAACTTTTGCACCCAATTCCAGAAAATATTTAGTCATAGCCTTGCCCAGACCGCTTCCGCCACCGGTAACAATAGCCACTTTATCTTTGAGAGCACCTTCGCGCAACATGGGTTGTGTATATAAATTCATGTTTGATGATTTTGGTAAATTTAATCAAATTTAGAAATGAGCTGCTTATTAAATATCAAAGAAAAAATGGATCGAATAATAATACTTCAATTATTTATTACAAAATCTCTTCTGTTTATTCAACGACATATTCCAAACGTTCTCCAAAACGCTCCTCGGCAAAGTTTCCGTTGTCATAAACAAGGTGCCCGTTTATAAAAGTATGGGACACTTTGGATCTAAATCGGCTGCCTTCCAATGGACTCCAGCCACATTTGTAGAGAATATTATCCTTTTCAACAGTCCACTCTTGATTCAAATCTACCAAAACCAAATCTGCTTTATAACCTTCGCGCACAAAACCTCTTTTTTCTATTCTGAACAAAATCGCCGGGTTGTGGCACATTTTCTCTACCAGTTTTTCCAGAGATATTTTTTGGTGGTGATAATTCTCAAGCATCAGTGGCAATGAATGTTGCACCAACGGCCCACCGGACGGGCATTTGGTATAGACATTCTGTTTTTCTTCCCAAGTATGTGGCGCATGATCTGTGGCAATAACGTCAATCCTGTCATCCAATAGCGCTTCCCAAAGGCCATCTTTATCTTTTTGCGTTTTTACGGCAGGATTCCATTTGATTAAACTGCCTTTGGAATCATAATCTTCATTGGTGAAGGTCAAATGATGCACACACACTTCGGCTGTAATTTTTTTATCTTTTAAAGAGATATCATTACGGAAAAGTTCAGTTTCTTTAGCCGTCGAAAGGTGAAAAACATGTAACCTTGCCCCCGTTTTTTTCGCCAATTCCACTGCTTTGCTCGATGATTTGTAGCAGGCTTCCTCACTGCGGATCAGATAATGGAATTTCACCGGGATGTCATCGCCATATTTTCCTTTGTATAGAGCTGTATTCGCACGGATGGTATCTTCATCCTCACAATGCACAGCAATCAGCATTTTGGTTTTACTGAAAATATTTTCCAAAGTTTCGGGATTATCTACCAACATATTACCTGTGGAAGAACCAAGAAAAAGCTTAATTCCCGGCACATTCTGAGGATTGGTTTTCAGTAATTCTTCGAGATTGTCATTGGTTCCGCCCATCATAAAACCATAATTGGCATAAGATTTTTGAGCGGCAATATCATATTTGTCCTGTAATAATTCTTGTGTAACGGCATTAGGAACGGTGTTGGGCTGGTCTATAAAACTTGTTACGCCACCGGCAATCGCTGCCCGGGATTCCGATGCTATATCGCCTTTCCAAGTAAGACCGGGTTCGCGGAAATGCACCTGATCATCAATAACACCCGGCAGGAGATATTTTCCCGAGGCATCAATTATTCTATCGATCCCAACTTCAGTTATGTTTTCAGCAATTTTGGCAATCAGATCATTTTCAATCAAAAGATCGCTGAGAATTATTTTTCCTTCGTTGACGATGTGGGCATTTTTTACAAGAACTTTCATTATTTACGGGATTTTAGATTATCACATTGACCTAACAAATTTAGACTATTATTAATGATTCATCAACTTTTACGGTTATCAATCCAATTAAAAAACAAAACAGTTCTCCCAAATCAGCCATGATAATTCTGGTATTAAAACAGAATAAATGTTAGCTGAATACACTAAATTAGCCATTATAATAATCATGACATTATGCTGCCGATCCAACTTACGATAGAAGGTTTATATTCTTACCAAACCAGACAGACCATCCCATTTTCTGAACTGACAGAAGCCGGCCTTTTTGGGATATTTGGTGCCGTAGGATCGGGGAAATCTTCTATTTTGGAAGCCATAGGTTTTGCCCTTTATGGCGAGACGGAGCGGATGAACAGCAAGGACAGCCGCGCCTATAATATGATGAACCTGCGCAGCAATAGGTCTTATATTGAATTTGATTTCCTGAATTTTGAAAACAGAAAATTCCGGGCGAGCCGGGAATTTAAAAGAAATTCAAAACGTTTTGACGATGTCAAACTTTCCAATTCGGTTTTTTATGAAGAGAAGGACGGCCAATGGATTCCGATGGAACATACCAATGCTGCGGAAATTTTGGGACTAAGCTATGACAATTTCAAAAGAACCATCATCATTCCGCAAGGTCAGTTTAAGGAATTTCTGGAACTGGGAGCTACAGACCGCACCAAAATGATGAAAGAAATTTTTGGACTCCAGAAATATGACCTACAGGATAGAGTGTCTTCCCAAATATCCGATGCCAAGTATCAACTGGCGGAACTGGAAGGAAAATTAGGGAATTTTGAAGAAGTTTCTGAAGAAATAATTCACCAAAAACTGGAAGAGCTGAATATTTCCAAAACTAATTATGAAAAAGAGAAATTGACTCATGACCAACTGGAAATTAGTTTTCAAAAACTGAAAAATCTGAAAAGTGATGCCGATCAACTGAAGTTGAAAGAAGCCGAGTTTCAGGTTAAAATTGCTGAGAATGACAAGTTTTCTCATCTGGAAAAGGAAATGGAAACCTTTGAAAATGCGGAACGACACTTCAAATCTTTGTTGACAGAGAAAGTGCGCCTAACCAGTGAAATTACTCAAAACCAAAAAGCTGAAATTTCTGCAAAAACCGAATTTCATTTGCTTTCTCAAACTCTGGATCAGATCAAAAAAAACAGGTCTGAACTGGAGAAAGACATCAGCCAACTTGAAAACAATAAGCAAAAAGCTATTGAACTGGCCAATATTGCTAAAATCCTGGACTTAGATCATCAGGAAAAAAAACTTGGCAAAAGAATCTATGAAGGGGAAGAAGTTGTTAAGCAATCTAAGAATAAAGAAAACGAAATTCAGATTGATATTAACTCGGAATCAAAAAATATCGCTGATTTAAAGTTAAAAAAAACCGATACCAAAATCCTGATGGATGTGGAAAACTGGTTTCTGGTGAGGAAAAACCTGCAAACAGAATTATCTAATGTCCAACAGAGTTTGATTTCAAAATATCAAGAAATTGCAAAACAACAAAATCTGTTAAATGAATTCCCGGAGAATTGGAAAGAAGAATTTGCCGCACAAACCCTTTCCCTGAACGATCAAAAAAGAAAGCTTGCACAACAAAAAAGCCATCTGGAACTTTCACAAAAACTTTCAGAATTTGCTCAAAACATCGAAGAAGGACAGCCTTGTCCACTTTGTGGATCTACAGATCATCCTCAAGTCTTAGCTTTGGAAAATGTTTCGGAACCGATGAAAAAGTTGGAGATTGATATTCTCGAAATTGAGAAATTAATCGAAAAAATAAGAATTGATGAAAATAGTATCGAGAAAATTCTGGAGTTGAAGTTGCTTTTGGAAAAGCAAAATAAAGAACTGGAACATCACCAATCTGAAGCTGCAAAAAAACTGGAATCTCATCTTGAACAGTTTATCTGGAACGCCTTTGATAAGGATAATGAAAGCCAATTTACTGCGCAAAAAACAGAAGCACTGGAAACAGAACGAAAAATCAATATTGCTGAAAAAGAACTGGATGAGAAACGAAAAACATTAGAAAAACAACAGAAAGAAACAAAGCGTTTTGAGGATGCCATTCTTGATTTAAAAAATAAAAGAATCAGCCTAGAAACAACAATTTCGGATTTGAAAAATGGTTTGAAATGCCTTGATTTCAAAGATTTTGAAAACGCAAACCATGAGGACATTTTGATGGAATCCGAAAACTTATCTTCTAAAAACAGTTCTGTTGAAACCCGTTACCAACAACTGCAGAAAGACCTTCTGGAAACTACGCCAAAAGTGGCATCCAAAGAAACTTTGCTTGCGCAAATTGCAAAACAAATCGATGAACTCAGGCAATCGGAAAAAGAAAATACAGAGAAACTGGAAGCTGAGTTGCAAAAATCTTCGTTTGAAAACCTTGAAGAAATCGAAAATATTCTGAAAAAGAATTTTGATATTCAGAATACCAGAAAGGCAATTCAGGCGTTTAAAATCAGCTTTAACACGCTTAAAGAAATCATCAAATCTTTAAAAGAAAAATTACAGGAATCCCACTTTGATGAAACAGATTTTGTGACGAGAGAGAATAGATTTTTAGCTTCCCAAGAGCATATTTTGCAGTTACAAAAGCAGTTGGTCATCTTTGAAAAACAGGTTACAGATCTGCAAAAAAACTTTGAAATCAAAAAAGAGTTGCTTACCGCGCAAAACCAATTACAACAGAGAAAAGCCAACCTGGATACACTTTTTAGCCTCTTTAAAGGTGCAGGATTTGTAGAATATGTTTCTTCCATTTACCTGAAACAACTTTGTGACAATGCCAATATCCGTTTTCATAGGATGACCAGGAACCAACTGAGCCTGCAGGTAAATAATAAATACGAGTTTGAAATCATCGATTATCTGAATGAAGGCAAAACCCGTAGTGTAAAGACTTTATCGGGCGGGCAGAGTTTTCAGGTGTCCCTAAGTTTGGCGCTGGCTTTGGCAGAGAGTGTGCAGGCTCAGTCCAAGTCTGACAAGAATTTTTTCTTTATTGATGAAGGATTTGGGACTCAGGATCCGGAGTCTGTGAATCTGGTATTTGAAACCTTAAGCAATCTGCAGAAAGAGAACCGGATTGTAGGCATTATTTCGCACGTTGAAGAGCTTAAAGAAAAAATCCCGATCTCGTTAAACGTAACAAAAGATGAAGAAACAGGAAGTAAAATTGATCTGATTCTTAACTAAGTTTTGAACCCACTTTTCTGTTTTTGGCCAACATCGGAATCGAAATTAATCCCATCACCAGCATAATAACAATCTGCAATGGCAGCGTGATAAAGGAGTAAGCAAGCCCCAACTCGCCACCTTCTATAGCGTCTTTTCCCATAGAGATGAAAAGAGCCGTAAAGCCAAATTTCATAGCGAGATTAAATGCGCCAATGCCACCACTCGCCGGGATAATCATACCAAGAGTTCCCACCACCAAAATAAAACAGCCGTCTGCCAGCGTAAAATCCGAAGTTTCCGGCAAAGAAAAACACACCAAATAGGACGCTAAGAAATAGCAAACCCAGATGCCTGCTGTGAGTATAATGAATTTTATTTTTTGACGAAGCCTGAATACAGACATCAAACCGGCAATGATACCCTCTATAAAATCAATGATTTTTGAGATGAAGCCAAACTTCCTGAATCGTTCCTTGAACCTGAAAAATGTCAAAAGGCCTAATATTCCTCCTGCTAAAATCCCTATAATAAAAATCGGGTTGAATGTTACACCAGAACGTTCGTAGAAGCTGTATATCGCATCAAATTTGAAAATAAGCGTCAAGCCGAGGAAGATCAACATACAAACCAAGTCAATCACCCTTTCCAAAATAATTGTCCCAAAAGATTTATCTACAGGTACTTTTTCTACACCATAGAGTGCCGTGGAACGCGCTACTTCGCCACTCCTTGGAATCGTGAGATTCATTAAATAACCAAAAGAAATAGACCACAACGAGTTGCTATTGGAAACTTTGTAGCCCATCGGTTCCAGCAGAAGATTCCATCTTATGGCGCGGAAAATATAGGCGGAAATACCAAAAACAGCCGCCGCCGCTACCCAAAGGTAATTGGCTTTCTGGAGAGAACTTTTAATTTTCTCAAAATCCAAACCCTTGAGCGCAAGCCAAAGGAAAACGCCAGCAATCAGCAGAGAAACCACAATGGTAAGGACATTTTTGAGTACAGAATTTTTCTTCTCCTCCAAGATAATTTGATTTAAAAATTAGGTAAGAAGATTGGTTTGTTCATCCGGGAACACAATCTTAGGTTGAAAATCCTTAGCCTCTTCTGGAGTCATCTGTGCATAGGCGATGATGATGACTGTATCATTTTTTTGCACCTTTCTGGCAGCAGGCCCGTTTAGGCATATTTCACCGGATTTTCTCTTGCCTTTGATCACATAAGTGTCAAAACGCTCACCGTTGTTAACATTTACAATATAGACCCTTTCTCCTACGATAAGCCCTGCAGCCTCGATAAGATCTTCATCAATAGTAATGCTGCCAATATAATTGAGATCCGATGCAGTTACACGGACTCTGTGGATTTTCGATTTAAAAACTTCGATTAACATAAGTGCAAATTTACATTAATTAAATAAGAGTTTAAAAAATTAGATGATAAAAACTACATTGATCAGGTAGGGATAAAAAACATCAAATTTTATGAATTTATGAATAATGCCTACAAAAATTCGAATTGGCGCAATTGTTGATTAACATTGGATAAACAGAATATTTTAAGTTTGTAAAACGCTTATTTTCGTTAAATTTGGTTTTAAGGAAAATTCATCAGAATAAAAAAAAATATATTGTTTTTATTATTTTTTTATAAATTATTTGCACGATATTAAAATAGTCTTATATTTGCTATAACAACATAACTTTAATTATAAAATATTATGAACAAGTCTGAATTAATCGATGCTATCGCAAAAGATGCAGAAATTACAAAAGCTGCTGCAAAAAAAGCTTTGGAATCTTTCGTTTCAAATGTAATGGAAACCCTTAAGAAAAAAGATGGTAAAGTATCCCTAGTAGGATTCGGTACTTTCTCAGTTTCTGAAAGAGCTGCAAGACAAGGTATTAACCCTGCAACAAAAAAACCAATCAAAATTGCTGCTAAAAAAGTTGCAAAATTTAAAGCTGGTGCTGATTTAGCAACTGCTGTTGCAGGCGCTAAGAAAAAATAATGTTTGAAACACTTTCAAATAAAAAACCCGCAAATTGCGGGTTTTTTTATATCCTTTAGTCATTATCGTCATCCAGAAGATGTCCGAAAAAATCCTTTTTTGTTTTAAGATATCCTTGGCTGGCTTCGTTGGCCTTGATCTGCAAAGGTATCCTTGAATTGAAAGTAATATCACTGTTTTTAATAATATTAATTTTCTCAGGATTATTAGTCATCAGATTAAGAGATTTTACACCAAGATCTTTTAGCATCTCTATCGCAACACCAAAATCACGATCATCTGCGGGTAAACCTAATTCTAAATTAGCCTGTACCGTATCCAAACCCCTTTCCTGAAGGGCATAAGCCTTTAGTTTATTGATAATGCCAATATTCCGGCCTTCCTGCCTTAGGTAAATTATAATACCCCCATTATCCTGCATGTATTTCATTGCGGAATCGAGTTGCTGACCACATTCACATTTCTGCGAATGAAAAACCTCACCGGTAATACAT
Organism: Epilithonimonas sp.; assembly: GCF_056329745.1. NCBI lineage: Bacteria > Pseudomonadati > Bacteroidota > Flavobacteriia > Flavobacteriales > Weeksellaceae > Epilithonimonas > Epilithonimonas sp. The sequence continues at coordinate 385,586 of NZ_JBWEYV010000001.1, forward strand.
TCTGAATGAATTCTAACATTAACTGGTTGGCTATAATCTGTACCTTTGGCTATAAGTGCCATATGCGGCATCCAGTTTTTATCATCTTCGGAGAAGGCAACCATCCTAAACTCCCCAAAATCTGTGGGAACATTAGCTTCTGCTTGTACTTTTAACATTGAAATATAAAAGAAATTAGTTGGAGGACATGGTAGTTGTCTGGACACTTTTTGTTTGAGACGACTCCAAAAGATTGACATTTGTTTTAATCTTTACCATATACCTGTTAAGCACCTCATCATCTTCACTTGGTATAAATTTACGAAGCTTCTGAATTTTTTTGTAAGATTTCTCAAACTCTTCCATCGACCTTTTTTTATCGACTTCGTTTAGCTGCCTTACAGAATTCAAATAATCGGACAATGCTTCCTTCAAAAATCCAATTTCCCGATTGACATCATCGTTTCTGAATTTTGGAAATGTGGAAATAAGATTGGAGATAGATGAAGCATACACAATATCTTCTGGGGAAAGGTATGCATAAGAATCTGACAACAGATCAGAATGCAAATCGTCAGATGCTGCAGAACTAGCTGAACACGAACTTAAAAAACCTATCAATATTATCGCTAAAAGTTTTAAGAAACTTTTCATCACTTCCGTATTTTTTGATACAGGATTGGATTCAGGGATTCATCATTATACATCTTCATCTGCTTGTAAAGCTTCATCTTAACTTTGCCATTTTCTATATCTGCTAATAACTGCTCTATAGATGTGGACAAATCTGACTTTTGATCAAGCAGGACATTTAATTTTTGAGAACATTTTATTTTATGATCTTCTGTGGCATCGACTCTTGATGCTTCAATCGTCATGTGATAAATTTTCAACGAAAGAATAGAGAACCTATCTATAGCCCAAGCAGGCGTTTCTGTATTGATTCTCGAATCATCATTTGAAGTAATACCTTCAAACTTTTTATAGAACCAAAAATCGATCTGCTCTACTAAATCTGTCCGGTTTTGATTAAGATTGTCTATTCTTCTTTTGATTTTCAAAGCCTCTACAGGATTTATATCCTCTTCGCGAATAATATCCTCTAAGTGCCACTGAACCGTATCAATCCAGTTCTTGGAATACAAAATCCATTCCAGACTATCAGCCGGGAATGGATTATTCTCTTGTGAATCGACACTATCTTTTACATGATAATCTTCAACAGATCTGTTAAAGACTGTCCACGCATTTTCTGCAAAACTCATCAATAAAACTTATCTAAGAAGGATTATTGGTTGTGGATGAGTTGCTGTCTTTCTTATCCTCATCTTTTACAGCATCTTTGAATTCTTTGATTCCTGAACCTAAGCCTTTCATCAATTCTGGAATTTTTTTACCTCCAAATAACAAAAGTAGAATAAGTGCAACAATCACAATATGCTGCCAAGATAAACTCAATATAACTGTTGATATTAACATTTCAATTTTTTTGCAAAGTTAAATTATTTTTTAATATGAAACCCAACCCAAAGGATCAACCGGATTTGTTCCATTCCATACTTGAAAGTCGAGTGTTGTAGTACCGTCAAAATCACTACCTACTTCTCCAATTGGCGTGCCTGCAGATACCTGTTGATTCGCTCTCACCGCTGTATTTGCAAGGTTAGAATAGACTGTGAAATAATTACCATGTTTCACAACTACAGTCCTGCTGCCATTAATTGCCTGAATACTGGAAACAACGCCTGGAAAAACACACCTTGCTTTAGTTCCTGCTGCAACAGCAATCTTAATCCCTATATTCTCTTCTACAATATTTTTAAAGACCGGATGTGGCTGTCGACCGAAGCGGTGCGTTACCGTACCACGTTCTACGGGGAAGGACATTCTGCCTCTGTTTTCAGCGAAATTATTACCTACAACAGAACCAACACCATAACTTTTCATCACTTTTTTCTCGGCTTCGTCTTTAGCATCCTCATTCCTTTTATTAATGGCATCTTCATTGGCTTTAGCTGCTGCTAACCTGTCAGCCTTTTGTTTGGCAGACGCCTCCGCATCTTTGGTAGCCTTTTCTGCAGCAGCTCTTCGCTCCGCAGCTTTGTTAGATTCAGCAACCCTTCTCTCATCCTCTGCTCTTTTAGCTGCAATCTCGTTAGCTTTTTTAAGTTCAGCTTCGGCTCTTTTCCTTTCTGCTTCCGCTTCTGCTAATCGTTTTCTGTTTTCGGCATCAATTCTTTCCTTCTCTCTTTTGGCAGCAATTTCTGCTAATCTTTTTCTTTCTGCTTCTGCCTTTCTCTCGGCCTCCTCTTTAGCTTTTGCCAATCGTATTTCTTCTGCAATAATATTACGGATTTGTCTCTCCAATTCTTTGGATTGTGCCTGCTTTTGTTTTAACTCCGCGGTTAGTTGAACTTCGTTTTTCTTAAATTCATCCAAAAGCTCTTGTTTCTGCTGTTTCTCTGCCTGAATAGTAACCAAATCCTTTTTCTGAGTAAGCAAAAGATTATCTTTCTCGGTAACAGATCTTTTTTTAAGTTCTATATTTCTTTTAATTTCTGCGGCTTTATTAGAAATTTCCGCAGCTTTCTTATCCTGATATTCAGAATAACGTTTAAGATACTCCATCCTACTGAGTGCCTCTCCCAGATTTTTTGATGACAAGATAAAAGTTACTTTATTCTGTACGCCTTTTGTTTTATACGCTTTAACAAGAATTTCAGCGTAATTTTTTCTAAGAACAGCAAGCTCCCTGTTATTTTTATTGATTTCGAGCTGTCTTTTATAGATATCATCTTCTATAAACCGTTTTTCCTTCTGAGTATTGGTATAGACTTTCTCACGCAGATTAATCTTTTGGTTAACAGCATTAAGGTATGCAATTGATAATCTGGATTCTTTTTTGGTTTGATTTAACGAAGCATTTATCGATGATATCTGTTTCTTAAGATCGGAATTCTGTTTTTGCAACTGTTCTTTATCCTTCTGCCCAAAAACGCTTCCGAATAATAGAATACTCACGAAAAAACTTAATTTCTTAATCATTTAATTTCTGTCTTAGTATAATTGGCAGGAACGGCATAAGCAGTTTCCATTCGGGAAAAATCAAATTTCGTATTTTCAATTAATATTTCGCTGGTTTTGCTGGCTTTTATAATTATTTTAACATTTTTCGGAAAGCTCTCATTGTTGAGCATTTCTCTGTTAGAATAAGTGATATCCAGCTGGTCACTATTCTGTGGATTGGTTAGTAGTACATGATTCAGATTAAGGTCTTTGTCATAATCCAATGCAACATTGTAAGAAACCGTTTTTCCATTTTCTGTAATTTTTTGAGCTTCTTTAGAAACCAAGTTAAAGCCATTGGCGTTCATCGTTAATTTAAACTTATCATCCGAAACCGGCAAAAAAGTTTTTCCAGTCAGGAGATTCTGCATGGCATTGTAATCAATAAAATTAACATTTAGCAGCTTGTTAAGATAAGAAAAATCAGAATCTATATAAGTTTTATCTAGCCTGTTATAAGCTTTGATCCCTTGCGGCGTGGCAACTCCTCTGGCTGCCTGAAGAATTACCGCTGTAAGATTCATCCAAATCTTTTGCCCATTCTCTATATAAATTACGGCATCCAAAGTGGGAATAAAGGAGCCTGTTTTTGCGTCAATTTTGCTATTAATTTTAACCGCGTCAAAAGTTGGTTTTTTAGCAATGGATGAAAAAAATTCGGCATTATTCTCAATCGGTTTTGTAGTGCTTGTAGGTACTTCGGTTTGTTTTTTTTGTACTGCACAAGAAGATACAGCCAATGCTGCTATAATAATCAGGATACTGAATTTCATAAATTTTTTTTAATTAAAACTTGCAATATTAACGCCAAAATCGGCAAAAGTGTTACAGAACATACCGTCTTTAAACAACAAACTTTGCCAGATAACCGGCAAAGTTTATTTGATAGAGTTCTATATCTTAATCTTTGGATACAAAATCCAAAACGGAATAATCTCCCAAAGAAATCTCACGGGCAACACCAAAATATTTGGCTGAGTTACCAATCATCGAGTAGCTGAGATTACCATTATCGATAATAGTATTTTCTTGAATTAATGAGTTATTAATATTGGAATTAATAACAACCGTATTGTTACCAAGGGAAACATTAGGGCCAATCTTAGAATTGGAGATCTTAACATTTTCTCCAATAAAACACGGCGGAACAATCATACAATTCACAATTTCTGCAGATTCTGGATATTTAGCCATCGCCTCTTTTTCATACTCAAGGATTTTGCTATTGGTTTCTACAGTAGCAGTTTTGTTACCACAATCCATCCAGTCATCTACTTTTCCTAGGGAAAATTTGGCTCCCTTTGCTCTTAGATTTTCTAGAGCTGTAGTCAACTGATATTCGCCACCATGCATAATATTATTGTCCATAATATAATCAATCTCAGCCATCAGTTTTTCCGCAGAATTGAAGTAGTAAATCCCGATAATAGCAAGATCTGAAACGAATTCTTTTGGTTTCTCTACAAAATCTGTGATAAAACCGTAATCATCTAATTTCACTACGCCAAAAGCCGATGGATCTTCTACTTTCTTTACCCAGATTACACCGTCAGCATTGGTATCTAGATGAAAATCTGCGCGAAACAAGGTATCTGCAAATGCAATAATTACTGGCCCACTCATACTTTCTTTTGCACAGTTGATAGCGTGCGCCGTACCCAGCGGCTCTGTCTGGCTGTAGATGCTTCCTTTTGCACCAAGGTTTTCTGCTACTTTAATAAGAGAAGCTTCTACCTCAGGACCAAAGTCACCAATGATAAACGCAATCTCTTCAATAGGTTCATTGGCTACTTTTGCAATATCTTCTACTAACCTCTGTACGATAGGTTTTCCTGCGATTGGGATTAGCGGTTTTGGCACAGTTAAGGTATGTGGTCTCAACCTGGATCCGCGACCCGCCATTGGAACGATTATTTTCATAAATTTCTTTAGTTATATACTGATTATCAGTTTTATAAATTACTATTTCATTTTAATTTTATTCAGGATTTTCTGCGGAACTAACCTTTCTTTCTTGAATAAAATGGTTGCCAAAATTAGAAATATAACATTGCCCAACCAAATGTTTTCTTTTAAATATTGATAATACGCCAAGGATACGATCATCGTAATAAGAATCACAATACTGTTTTTATAAATATTATAAGCCACCGGATATCTATAATGACCCCAAATGTAAGAGATGACCATCATTGTAAAATAACTGGCAATCGTTGCCCAGGTAGATGCCCAATAACCATATCTTGGGATAAAATAAAAATTGATTAATATGGTAATCAACACCCCTATCGCCGAAATATATGCACCAACAATTGTCCTGTCTGTCAACTTATACCAGATTGAAAGATTAAGATAAATCCCTAAAAACAAACTTGCAAAAAATAATATTGGAAGAATACTTATTCCTTCGTAATATTCGGGATTATTGATATAAACTTTGGCTATCCAATCCAGATTAACAGACAAAAACAAAACAATCAGGCAATTGACTGCGATAAAAATATCCATCAGCCTGACATACATCTGCTTGGCATTTTCGTTTTTTGAATTGCTAAAAAAGAAAGGTTCTATGCCTAACGAATAAGCCTGCCTGAAAAGAATGACAAACGTTACCACTTTTGCCACACCACCATAAACACCCAACTCGTGACGGCCTATTTCTTCGGGAAGAAGAAATTTCAGAAACTGACGGTCAAAAGTTTCATTGATAATTCCAGCTAATCCTGCAATGGTAATTGGCCAGGAATATTTGATCATTTTTTTCCAAAGTTCCCAGCAGAAATATTTAAGCCTGGCGATAAAAAGCTCTTTGGAAAGCATCAGGAATGTCATTGCACTGGCAACCAGATTGGCTACAAAAACATATCCAATCCCAAACTTAGCACTGTACTTTAGTCCAAAAAGACCATTAGGATATTTTGGAAGGATAATAATAAAAAATACAACCAGCAGAAAATTGACTATGCCATTTGCTATCCTGATTCCGGCATATTTCAGAGGTCTTTCGTTTTTTCTGAGCATTACAAAAGGCATTGCACAAAAAGCGTCTAAAGCCAAAGTAACCGTTAAAATGGCTAACAAATCTACCTGATCTGGCGTTTTGAAAGCCTCTGCAAGCGGTTGCCTGTACAGCAAAGTAAAAACGAGATAAACCAATGTTACCGCAAACACACTGAAAAACGAGGTCGAGATCAGTTTCCTGTCATCTTTTTCGTCTAGGGCAAAACGGAAAAATGTAGTTTCCATACCGTGTGTTAGAAGCACCGCAATAACACCTGCAACTGAATAAAAATCGGCAAAAGGCGAATAGGCAGTTGGCCCAAAAGTTCTCGTAATAATGGGATTGATAACAAAAGGGAACAATCTGATAATCACCGTTGTTAATCCATAAAGAGCGGTTTGTCCGAGAAGTTTTTTCATCCAGATGGCTGTTCTAAAATTTTTGCAAAGATATTCTTTTAATTATATCTCAAAACCTTGTTTAAAATCAAAAAACCTCATAGGTTTTAAAAACTTATGAGGTTTAGTTCGATTAATCTTAAAGGAATACTATCTTTTCGCTTTATTCGTCATATAGAAAATCAACTTTCCGCCATTGGTAATATCCTGATGCCTGATTGTCAAATCTTTTATCACTTTGCCGTTTAGCTCAATTTTATCAACATAAACATTTTTATCGGACTGATTTTTGGCTTCAATTTCAAAGGTTTTTCCGTTTTCCAGATTCAAAGTTGCATTTTTTATACTTGGGCTGCCAATAGAATATTCATCAGAGCCTGGCGAAATCGGGTAAAATCCCAAACTATTGAAAATATACCACGCACTCATTTGTCCGCAATCGTCATTTCCACCCAATCCATCGGGTTTTGCCTTGTATTGCATCGTCAGGATTTTACGGATTTGAGCCTGAGTTTTCCAAGGTTGTCCGGCAAAATTGTAAAGATAAGCCACGTGGTGCGCCGGTTCGTTGCCGTGAACATAACCACCAATAATTCCTTCCCGTGTGATGTCTTCTGTATCCGCAAAAAATTCGTCTGGCAAATGCATTGAGAAGAGCTGATCCAGGTTTTCCGTGAATTTCTTTTTTCCGCCCATTGCCTCAATTAAAGCATTCGGGTTATGGGGCACAAAGAAACTGTAGTTCCAGGAATTGCCTTCTATAAAGCCTTGCCCGTGCGTGCTCAGCAAATCAAATTCTTTTTTGAAACTTCCGTCTGCCAATCTTGGCCTCATAAAACCAATGGATTTGTCAAAGACATTTTTCCAGTTTTCGGAACGTTTCAGATATTCATTATAAATGTCGGTTTTGCCTAATTTTTGAGCGATTTGAGCGATTGCCCAGTCATCGTAAGCATATTCTAAAGTATTGGAAACCGATGTTCCGTTTTTCTCCGCAGCAATGTAACCTTTATCAATATACTCACCGATGCCTTCGTAACTTCTTTTGTTGGACGTGGCGATGCAGGCTTTCAAAGCGTCTTCCGGATTTCCTGTAAATGTATTTTTGATAATGGCATCCGCAATCAAAGAAACCGAATGATAACCGCTCATACACCAGTTTTCGTTAGCATAATGCGACCAAACCGGCAACATTTTCAAACTGAATTGCTCATAATGCGCCAACATCGATTTTACCATATCATTATTCCTTTTTGGCTGAATAATATTGAAAAACGGATGCAAAGCGCGATACGTATCCCAAAGTGAAAACGTGGTATAATTGGTAAAATCCTTAGCCTTATGAACATTCTGGTCAAGGCCTTTGTACTCGCCATTGCCGTCCATATAAACCGTTGGATTGATAAAAGTATGATACATTGCCGTATAGAAATTAACCATATCATCCTGGGAAAGTGCTTGGATTTGAATTTTATTCAATTCTTTATTCCAATCGTTTTGAGCCTGGGATTTTACGTTTTCAAAATTCCAATCCGGTGTTTCTTTTTGCAAATTTTCCAACGCATTGGCTTGGCTGACAGGCGAAATCGCTAATTTGACCTGAACTTTTTCATTGTCCTGCGTATCAAAATCAAAATGCATTCTGATTTTCTTGCCGGCAATTTCCGGGAAATTCTCATCCTGATTCCATTTTCTCCAAAAACCGCGGTAAGGCTGTTTGCCATCAAAATTTTTCTGGCCGTAAGATTTAAAAGGTTTCGAAAATTCCATAGCAAAATAAACCGTTCTGGTTCTTGCCCAACCGTTGGTTTGCCTGTAACCTGTGATTCTGTGGTCGTTTTCGATTCTTACATATGTCCAGACATTCTTGTCATCATAATTGTAAATCCCGGACATCAAGTCCAAAATAATATGTGCATCATCCGATTTTGGAAAAGTGTATTGATGAAATCCAACTCTTGTAGTGGCCGTTAATTCAGCTAAAATATTAGAATCATCCAGTTTTACTCTGTAATATCCGGCTTCCGCTTTTTCGTTCTGATGAGAAAATCGGGAACGGAATCCACTTTCAGGATTTTGCGCAGTTCCAGGATTTAATTTAAGTTTTCCGACGGTTGGCATTATTAGAAAATCGCCCAAATCCGAATGACCTGTTCCGCTGAAATGCGTGTGCGAAAAACCGACAATTGTTTTGTCTTCGTAGCGGTAACCAGCGCAATATTTATAAACATCAGGGTTATATTTCCCATTGATTTCGTAAGATAAAGTATCGGTTTCGGGACTCAATTGAACGGCTCCAAAAGGAACGGTTGCACCAGGAAAGGTGTGTCCCATTTTTTCTGTCCCGATAATAGGGTTGACATATTTGGCAAGATTCTGCATTTTTTGAGCGTTGAATAATAATGAAAAGCAAATTAATAATAATAGAATGTGACTTTTTCCTGCAAGCATATTGGTATGATTTATAGTTATTTTTTGTTTTTTATTAATGTGATGCATTTTCGCCATTCGATATTTCGCGGAAAAGCTGGAGCAACTCTTCATTAGGTTCCTGGTTTTTATTTTTTGATTTAAAATAATCCCGAAAAAGATCCTGAATATCCTGATTAAGATTAATCGAATTATTTTGTTCACTTACCGCTAACGCATCATTTTTAATTTTCGGAATAAGATGGATAATACCATTATGTGACTGATACAAGCGTTTACGGTCTTCTGCCTTTAGAAAAGTATCACTTTCTAGGGTAAGCTCTACCAGTGCATCAGGGTTTTCTCTCAACCAATCCAGAGCAACATCTACACTACCGAAGGTTTTGCGGGATAATTTTTTGCCGTTTGTAATAGGAATTGGCCGATGAGAAACATCTTTCCCCGGTTCTGCATCAATGATTGTGACAGATTTGGTTTGCCCGGCCTCGCTGAAACTGTAACAGAGCGCAGCGGAAGAATAAATTACCGGTTTTTCTACAGTGCCAACATTTTGATAATTGTGAAGATGACCCAATGCGCTGTACTGGATCTGCTGCGGTATAATCTCAGAATAGATAAGGTCTGCATTGCCAATCATAATCGGTTTTTCGCCTTCGGGTTCTTCGGGTTTTGGCATACCTTTTTTCATCATAAATAGATGCGCAAGCAGAAGATTGACCCCTTTATCATCACAATAATTTTCAGCAAGATTATTCCAACGGTTGTGCAAAATCTGATTGAGTGCCAGTTCGCGGTTTTCCTCGCCAAGATATTCTTTGAGGCGAATCTCATTGGCATATGCCGTATGCAAAATCCTGACAGGAAACAGGATATCTTTGATGATTAATTCCAGAAACCCTTTGTCGGTTTTAGAAATTTTTAAATTTTCTAGTTCAAAAAGCGGAACTTCTGCATTTGGATGGCCTATCAAAATAATACCACATTCTTTGGCCAGAACATCCGGAGCATCGATCCTGTCCGGAGAATCATGATTACCCGCAATGGCTACAACGGGACGCCGGCCGTTGTTGGAAAGGGCTTTCAGGGTTTTATAAAAAAGCTCTACCGCTTCGGTTGACGGATTAAAGTTATCGAACAAATCGCCGGCAACCAATACCAAATCCACATCTTCCTGATTTGCAATATCGATAATTTCCTTCATGACCAGTCTTTGCTCATCGAGGCGGGAAAAATTTTCAAGACGTTTTCCAAGATGCCAGTCGGCGGTATGCAAAATTTTCATCCGTTAAAAATTAATATTTGATTGGCATTGTAAAAACAGTTGCAAAGACCCAACGATTTGTTTCATTGGATAAAGATAGTTTTTTGGCAAAAAAGGACAAAGCATAAAGCCTAAAGAATTAATTCCCCGATCTAACATTTTGATTACAGAACCATTCTGACCTTAATCCAAATTAATTAAAATCAACGGAAATTACTTAAATTTGTATTGTGAATCCCAATCTCGAACTTCAGCTAAAAACCCTTCCTATGGAGCCCGGCGTTTATCGTTATTATGACAAAAACGACCAGCTGCTGTATGTAGGAAAAGCCAAACATCTTAAGAAAAGAGTCCTCTCCTATTTTAATAAAAACCTTTCCGGATACAGGACCAGGATTATGGTATCCAAAATCCATCGACTGGAAACCACAGTTGTGGACAGTGAATATGATGCGCTGCTGCTGGAAAATAACCTCATCAAAGAGCATCAGCCGTTCTATAATGTAATGCTGAAAGATGACAAATCCTACCCTTGGATTTGCATTAAAAATGAAGATTTCCCAAGGATTTTCATGACAAGAACCAAGATCAAGGACGGATCCGAATATTATGGGCCTTATGCCAAAGTAAAGCCTGCCAGGGTTTTGCTGGATACAATAAAAAACCTGTATAAAATAAGAACCTGCAACCTGAATCTTTCCCCAACCAAGATTGAGGAAGGCAAATACCGCGTCTGCCTAGAGTATCATATCAAAAACTGCAACGGCCCTTGTGAAGGTCTTGAATCTAAAGAGGAATACGATGAAAAGGTAGAAGCCATCCGCGGGATCATAAAAGGAGACTTCCGCTTTGCCAAGAAATATATGGAAGAGCGCATGTTCCGCTATGCTGCCAACCTGGAGTTTGAAAAGGCACAAATGATTAAGCAAAACATCGAATCCCTAGATGATTATCAGGCGAAACACACCGTAGTTAACCCGAGTATAGATGATGTGGATGTTTTTGGGATGACAAGCGATGAGACGGCGGCGTATGTGAATTATTTCAAAATAAGGAATGGCTCTATCGTGCAAAGTTTTACCACCGAGATCAAAAAAGTATTGGAAGAAACGGATGAAGACATTCTGGAAGAAGCCTTGATCGAGATCCGGCAAAAATTTGACTCTACATCGAGGGAGATTTTAATTCCTTTTCATCTGGGTTTGGAAATCCCCGGCGTAAAACTAATTGTGCCCAAAGTGGGTGACAAAAAAAGAGTGGTAGAATTATCTGAAAAAAACGCTAAAGAATACCGCTTGGAAAAACTGAAACAGGTGCAAATCATAGATCCGGAAAGGCATACCAACCGCATTATGGCAGAGATGAAGCACATCCTGAGAATGCCTGTGGAACCAAGACATATCGAAGGGTTTGACAACTCCAACATCCAGGGAACCAATCCAGTTTCTGCGTGTGTGGTTTTCAAAGACGGCAAGCCAAGCAAGTCGGATTACAGGATTTTTCATCCCAAAACCGTGGAAGGCCCTAACGACTTTGCCACCATGGAAGAAGTTATCTACCGCCGCTACAGACGACTGATAGACGAAGGCGAATCTCTGCCACAGCTTATCCTGATAGACGGCGGAAAAGGCCAATTGTCATCCGCGGTTAAAAGCCTGAAACTGCTTGGGCTATACGGAAAAATCACCATTATTGGGATTGCTAAACGACTGGAGGAAATTTATTTCCCTGAAGATTCCGTTCCTCTCTATATCGATAAAAAAGCGGAAACGCTCAAAATCCTGCAGCGTGTACGGGACGAGTCCCACCGTTTTGGTGTCAAACATCACCGCACAAGGCGTAAAAATTCTACCATCAAATCCGAATTGGAAGAAATCCCGGGTGTAGGGCCAAAATCCATAGAATTATTACTCTCCAAACTGAAATCCGTTAAAAGAATAAAAGAAGCAGACCTTGCAACATTGGAAGAAATCCTAGGAAAATCAAAAGCCAAGGTTGTTTGGGCGTTTTTTAACACACCTGAAAATTCATAATATCATATCTATCGGAATTCTTAACGTTAATTCTTATCTTTGCAACCTAAATTTTAATAATGAACAAATACATAAAGTTTGTAATTGCAGCCATCATCATTGCGCTGGGTGTTTATCTGATGTTTAACCGCAACATCGGATGGGGAATTGTTTTGGTAATCCTATCTGCCATTCCTATTGCACTGTTTTTCAAAAACGAATACATCCTCTTGGCTTTTTGGCAACTGAGAAAGCAAAATATGGAAAAAGCTTCTCACTTCTTAGCCAAAATCACCAATTACCAATCACAACTTCATAAGAGTCAATATGGCTATTTCCATTATCTACAGGCTTTGACAACGGCCCAGGAACAACCTGCAAAAACCGAAGCCCTAATGAAAAAAGCATTGGAATATGGCCTTAATATGAAACATGACCGTGCCATGGCTAAGCTAAATTTGGCAGCTTCTGCATTATCCAAGGGAAGAAAAACTGAAGCTCAGAAACTTTTGGAAGAAGCTAAACAACTTGATTCTGCAGGGATGATGACAGACCAGATCAAAATGATGAAAGAGCAGCTAAAGCTGCCATCCATGCAAAAACACATGCACAATCCCAACATGAGACAGAGAGGAAAATTCTTCTAAATCATAAAAAAATCGGTTTCTATAAACCGATTTTTTGTTTTCAAAGCTTTGCAAATTTTTAGGATTTAATTTTCTTCTTTTCTATGATCGCTTGTATAAAATTTCGGGATTTGCCAATGGTACTTAACCGCCAGCGTACGGATGGCCACAATTAAAATAATCGTGGAAACCTGAACCAGCGTATAGGACCATCCGGAATATTTGGTCATCAACAAAAAAATACCGGCACCAATAATACAGGCTGTTGCATAGATCTCTTTACGGAAAATCAGTGGAATCCTGTTAAGCAAAATATCCCTAATAATCCCCCCAAAACACCCTGTAATAGTCCCTAAAGTGAGGCAAATCAACGGATGCAATCCTTCTGTCAAACCTTTCTGGATACCAATGATTGTAAAAAGCCCCAATCCAAAACTGTCAAAAATAAACAGTGTTACTTTAAAATTCCTCTCAATGGATTTGAAGATCATTGAGAAAAGACAGGTAAAAAATATAAGCGAGCAGGTAAGCATATCCGTCATCCAAAACACAGGGACATCCAGCAGCAAATCTCGCACGGTACCACCACCCACCGAGGTTACAAACGCAATAATCAAAACACCAAAGGGGTCCAAACGTTTTTGCATGGCAGCAAAACTACCAGACATGGCAAATGAAATGGTTCCCAAAACTTCTATAAGAAAATTAAACTGCTGATGCACGGCTATTTTATAATTGATAAATGATGAATGATAAAATGATGACGGACGAAAAAATACTATTTAATATCCAATTCTACAAGAACCGGGCAATGGTCAGAATGTTTGACTTCCGGCAAAATGACAGCCCTTGTCATCTTATCTTTCAATGGTTCTGAGACAAAATTGTAATCCAAACGCCAACCTTTGTTCCGGGCGCGTGATCCGGCGCGGTAGCTCCACCAAGAATATTGATCCGGCTGATCATTAAAGTAACGGAAACTGTCCGTAAGGTGATTGTCTGTCATAAAACTGGTCATCCATTCGCGCTCCATCGGGAGAAACCCGGATGTATTGGCCAAACCAACAGGATTATGGATATCAATTGCCTGATGGCAGATGTTGAAATCTCCACAGATAATGAGATTGGGAATAATCTTCCTAAGTGCCTGAATATAATCTAAAAAATCCCGGCAAAATTCCATCTTGAAACTGAGCCTGTCTATGTTAGACGCAGAGGGCACATAAACCGAAATGACTGAAAACCCTTCAAAATCTGCGCGTATAATGCGTCCCTCGTTATCATAACTTTCTATCCCGCAACCATATTCCACATGCTTAGGTTTGACTTTGGAGGCAATCCCTACGCCGCTGTAACCTTTTTTAACGGCTGAATGCCAATAGCTGTGATAACCCAGCTTTTCGAAACTTTCTATGTCAATCTGGTCATTGCCGGCTTTGCTCTCCTGTATGCAAATTACATCGGGAGCGGCTACATTGAGCCAGCCGAGAAAATCTTTGGTAAAGGCAGCACGAATGCCGTTGACGTTGTAGGAAATGATTCTCATATCTTTTTTAGCTGATGAGTTAAAGTTGATTGATAATAATGAACTGGCAAATTTCGGGATTTTGGATGGATTGGTCAAAAAGATTTGTACCCGAAATCTTAGCCCCGATTGCAGTGAAAATCCTTTTTTGCGGCTGGCAAATGCCAAGGGAAAAAGATTGCAACGGAAAGCGGGTACCAACGCCTATGGAACGGGAAGACCCAATGCTCCTAAAAATAAAAAGGCGGAAAAAATAAAAACTTTTTCCGCCCCAGAAAACCCAAATCAAATAAACTATGAAAAAAAACTATTTGGGTTCTAATATGCTGATCGGGATGATGATCTCCTCTAGCGAGATGCCGCCGTGCTGATATGTGTCTTTGTAATAGTTGACAAAATGGTTGTAATTTTTGGGATATGCCAAGAATATGTTGTTTTTGGCAAAAATATACTTAGAGCTCAAATTGCCTTTTGGCAAAAACAACTTGTCTGGATTGCTGATGGCCCAAACGTCCTTGTCTTCGTACGTGAGGCTGCGCCCGGTTTTGTAACGGATGTTGGTAGAGGTTTCTCTGTCACCCACCACTTTGCTCGGTTTTTTAACGTAGATTGTCCCATGGTCTGTTGTAATTACCAGTTTGAAACCACTTTCTGCAGCGGCCTTTATAATTTTGATTAACGATGAATTCTCGAACCAGTTGTATGTCAAAGAACGGAAGGTTTTATCATCCCTAATCAATTGATTGACAATATTATTATCTGTTTTTGCATGTGATAGAATATCGATAAAATTATAGACAATCACCAAAAGGTCATTGTTTTTATGCTGATTAAAATCGTCCAGGATTTTTCTTTCAAAATCGGCATTGAGAATCTTAAGATACTTCATTGATTTGCCGGAAAGGCCGATCCTTTTCATCTGATCTTCCAGAAAATCGCGCTCGTGTTCATTCTTGTTACCTTCTTCGTTGTCATTAAACCAATATTCCGGGAAACGTTTTTCGATCTCAGATGGCATCAGTCCTGCAAAAAATGAGTTGCGGGCATATTGGGTAGCCGTTGGTAAAATACTGAAATAATAATCTTCTGATGTCTTATTATAAAACCTTGTGAATAGCGGCTCTATCACCTTCCATTGGTCATATCTCAGGTTATCTACCATCAGCAGCAACACTTTTTCTTTCTCTACTTCCGGTTTTACCTTGTCTTTGAAGAGCGTATGGCTCATCATCGGTTTATCGTTGCTGTGGAGCCATTCTTCGTAATTATTTTCTATAAATTTTGAAAACTGGATATTGGCTTCTTCTTTCTGATTTTGCAAAAGATCTGCAAACTCGCTGTCAAACACTTTATCGAATTTGATTTCCCAGTTCAGGATCTTTTTATAATACTCTGCCCAATCCTGATAAGTGCGGAGATAAGACAACTCCATGCTCAAGTTTCTGAACTCCTGCTGATAATCCACGATGGTTTTCTGCTCTACCAATGTCTCGCTTTGGAGATTTTTTTTGAGCGACAAAAGTACCTGATTGGGGTTAACCGGCTTCAGGATATAATCTGCGATCTGCGAGCCAATGGCCTGCTCCATGATGTGTTCCTCTTCACTTTTGGTCACCATCACAATTTTCAGCGCGCTGTCTCGGTCTTTAATCATGGGAATGGCTTCCAGGCCGGAGATACCGGGCATATTTTCGTCAAGAAGCGTTAATTCGAATTTCTCTTTATCGATCAATTCCAGCGCCTCATTCACATTGTTAACAGGCGTTACCTGATAACCCTTGTTCTCTAAGAAAACAATGTGTGGTTTTAGCAAATCTACTTCATCATCGATCCATAAAATTTTTCCTGACATATATATTTATTTATTGAGGTTTGTACATCAAAATTATGACCAAAATATCATAATAATGATTAAATTAACACGGTGAGGACGTTAAATATTAGTTAATGCAATAAAAAAAACTTTGCCGATTTCTCAGCAAAGTTTTTATTAGTTAGAATAACTAATCAGTTCTTTCTTGTTGGCGTTGTAAAGATGAAACTCCAACATCTTGAAAGAATCTCTTGGGATAATGGTTACCCATTTTTTGTACTTCAAAAACCACTTATTCTGGATGCTTGCCAGGCCTTTGGTAAGGTAGGCTTCCAAAAATGGATGTACATGGAGGTATAGTTTGCCTTTCTCCTTCTGCATAATAGTTCTGATAGATTCCTCCATTTGCTCCACAATCACGATGGGCGCAATAATCTCGCCATCTTTGTTGGGATTTTCTTCGGACGTTTCTATATGATTCTCTGGCCGTACGCGCTGTCTCGTCATCTGTATCAGCCCAAATTTTGAAGGTGGCAAAACTTTGTGCCTTGCCTTGTCACGCTGCATCTCGTTTCGGAAATGCTCGTATAATTCTTTACGGTGTTCGGGATCTGTCATATCGATAAAATCCACTACGATAATACCGCCCATATCACGCAGCCTCAATTGCCTTGCAATCTCAGTTGCCGCCATTTTGTTGACATTTAGCGCATGGGTTTTATTGGTATTAGCAGACGAAATATTGTTCCCGGAATTGACATCCACAACATGGAGCGCTTCTGTATGTTCTATCACAAGATAAGCCCCTTTGGACGCAGGAATGTTGACATGTTTCCCGAAACTCTGTTTCAGTTGCTTCTCTACATTATAATATTCCAACAACGGGATATGCGAGTCGTACAGCTGAACAATATTCTTCCGCTCTGGCGCAATCACCTCAAGGTAAGCTTTCATATCGTCCACCATTTTTTCGTCATCGCAAATAATGCTGACAAAATCCTGGTTAAAGTTATCCCGAAGGATAGATGAAGCTTTATCATCCTCGCTGAGAATCTTGCTTGGGACCTTATTTTTCTGAATATTCTTGAAGGTGGTCTCCCATTTTTTGATCAGCTGATTCATATCATTATGAAGTTCAGCCACTTTCTTTCCTTCTGCAACGGTTCTGATAATCACACCGAAACCTTCTGGACGAATACTTTCGATCAAAGTTTTCAGCCTTGTTTTTTCTTCCTGATTACTGACTTTTTTGGATACAGAAATCTTATTGTCAAAAGGAATTAATACCAGAAAACGTCCGGTAAGTGAAATCTGTGTAGAGATCCTTGGACCTTTTGTAGAGATCGGTTCTTTGGTGATTTGCAACAGGACAAGATCGCCTGCTGTAAGCACTTTATCAACCGTTCCCATCTTATTGATGTCTTTTTCTTTCTCAAAATTCTTGAGACTTGGCGTCTGTTGTTTTTTGGAAATGGTATTTTTCAGGAACTTCTGGTACGAGAGAAATTGCGGACCAAGATCCTGATAATGCAGAAAAGCATCCTTATCTGTGCCGATATTTACAAAAGCGGCATTAAGGTTAGGAGCCAGTTTTTTAATTTTTCCCAGAAACAAATCTCCTACTACAAATTCGGATTTTGTCTCCAGCTCATGGAGTTCGAAAAGGCGACCATCCTCCAATAAAGCGATTTTTGAAGCATCTCCCTCATTGGAAATAATCAGTTCTTTCTTCATAACTTCATAAAAGGTTTTATTAAGATTAGGTTGTAAATATAAAACAAAAATATAGTTGGCAAAAGACCAACTATATTTGTATGTATAAGACTTAGTAAGTGCAGAAAATTATTTCTTCTTATGTCTGTTTGCTCTTCTCCTTTTCTTTCTCTTGTGAGTTGCTACCTTGTGTCTTTTTCTTTTTTTTCCGCTTGGCATAATTTATATATTTTTATTATGGTTAATATTTAACTTATTATTTAACTGCAACTTTGGTTTTAACCTTTTCTACAAAAGTTTTTGAAGGTTTAAAAGCAGGGATGTTGTGAGCAGGGATCTCTATCGCCGTATTCTTAGATATGTTTCTACCGGTTTTAGCGGCTCTGGTTTTGATGATAAAAGAACCAAAACCTCTAAGGTATACGTTGTCCCCGTTATACATAGACGTTCTTATTTCCTGCATAAAAGCTTCGATAACCTTCTGTGTATCATTCTTTTCCACTCCCAGCTTGTTCGAGATGGTATTTACCAATTCTGCCTTTGTCATTTTCTAAAATTCTTTATATTTTTGGTGTGCAAATATAAAACATATTTTTGAAAACTAACAAACAAAATGCTGATTTTCTTCACATTGGAAAAAAGCTTATAAAGTGGTACGATCATAATGCCAGACCCCTCCCGTGGAGAGAAAATAGACTCCCTTATAATATATGGATCAGCGAAATTGTCTTGCAGCAGACCCAAGTGAAACAAGGCCTTGGACATTATCTTAGATTTATTGACCGTTTTCCCACAGTTAAAGCGCTTCATAACGCTACCGAAGATGAAGTTCTACTCTATTGGAAAGGCCTTGGCTATTACAGCAGAGCCATCAACCTGCATAAGGCAGCACATCAGATTGTAGAAGAATACGAGGGAGAATTCCCAAAAAATTACCATGAGATCCTCAACTTAAAAGGTGTTGGAAAATATACCGCGGCTGCCATTGCCAGCATCTGTTACGAGGAAAAGGTTCCGGCTGTGGATGGTAATTTCTACCGCGTCCTCTCAAGGATTTTTGCTGACAATTTTGACATTTCCAATTCGAAAGCGTTTCAATATTTTTCGGATTTAGCAATGCGCATGATGCCTGATGACAAACCAGGAGAGTTTAATCAGGCTATTATGGATCTGGGCTCCGAGATTTGCAAACCCAAAAACCCATTATGCCAAGACTGCCCCGTGAATGATGACTGTAACGCTTTCATCACTGGCACAATAACGGATTATCCAGTTAAAAGCAAGAAAGCAAAAGTCACGGATCTGAGTTTGAAATATTACTTCATCAAATTTCAAAACCAATTTCTCATCAAACAGAGAGGAAATGATTTTATCTGGAAGAAACTTTATGAATTTCCGACTTCGGTTCCGGCAGAATGGGAAGAATTAATTATCAATTCGAAAATCATCAATCACAAGCTGACACATAAAAATATGACGATAGAAATCAACACGATTGGACTGGAATCGAAAAAAGCTTTAGAAAAATTCGCTTCGGATAATCATTTCATAATCGTGAATGAAAAATTGGCGGATGAAAAATCTTTCCCAAAACCACTAGAAAATTATTACAAAAAAATCTCTATTCCCGAGACGGGAAAACTATCATTCTAAAACACCTTATGTTTTGTACAAAGTTGATTATATTTGCAAAGAATTTGGTTCCGGATTATTTTTCGGATTAAAATGGGAACGGAGTGCAATTCTCCGACTGTCCCCGCAACTGTAGATCGCAAAAAAAATGATTTTGTAACACAGCCATTGTCCACCACAGAAGGATGAGAAGGCACAAATCAGCGAAAGTCAGGAGACCTGCCAAATATTATTTTGAATAAAACGCTTTCGGAGGAAAAGCCTGATTCCATATGACTTGCTCATTTATATTTTCAGTTTATTTCTCCGGTTTTTTTATAAATTAAAGTTATCAATTAATGAACAAAACGTTATTTTTTGCGGGAGCAATGCTGTTGACCGGAGCCACGGTATATGCGCAACAAGCCGAAGAAACCCCTATAGAAGAGGTAACCATCGCCTCCAAAATGCCACAACAACTTTACAAAACTGGGAAAAACATTAAACTTTTCACAGAAAGAGATTTAGAGAACTTCAAAGGACAGACACTTAATGATGTGCTTGATCAGGTTGCGGGCTTCCAGATTGTAGGAAACTTCAACAATCAGTCGGAACCAAAATCTATGAAGATACGTGGTGGTAAAAGCGCCAATGTGCTAATTTTATTAGACGGAATCCCTCTAAAAGATGTTACAGGCAATGATTACACCGTCTCGGATCTGCGCCTTATTGCACTTGAAAATGTAGAAAGCATAGAAATCCTTAATGGTGCGTCATCCGTCCTATATGGCTCCAATGCTACTGTGTCCGTCATTGATATCAAAACAAAAAAAGACGCTCAAAAGAAAATTGAAGGACTTATCTCTGCAAGAGGCGGATCTTTCAACACGTTTGCCCAGAGTGGAAACCTAAAAGGAAAAATAAATAATTTCAGTTATCAGCTTAATGCCTTTAATGAAAAATCACAGGGCATATCTGCTGCCGAAGGCAATGAAAACTTTGACAAAGACGGCTGGGAGAAACAAAATCTATCTGCAAATCTTGGATATAATAATGGGACTTTCAACATCAACCTTTCCGGTGGATGGAACCACAACTTATACAAATATGATGCGGGAGCTTTTACAGACGGTTTATACAGGGGAAATGACAAACAGTTCTTTGGCGGGCTAAATGCCGGTTATAAATATAATAATGGGCAAATTGTATTTAACTCTCGACTGTCTGGGACAGACCGATTGGGGCAAAATTTTTACACTGGGCAATATAATGATCAGTTTTCCTATACCGGAAAAAATCTTTTCTCGGAGTTATATAATTTCTATAAAGTAAACGACTATTTCAACTTTACAGTTGGCTTACAATATGAGAATCAAAAAATGGGATCGCAATCTTTACCATGGGGCGCTTCTGCCATGCAGGACGTTCTTATAGAAAAGGATACAAAAATCAACAATTTTGATGCTTTTGCAAAATTCAACGTTAATTACAACGGATTTAATTTAGATGCAGGCGCCAGGATGACGGATAATTCTAAATTTGGTAATCACTGGGTTTACTCCATCAATCCTTACTATTTGGGCGGGAACGAAACTGTGTTTTTCAAAATAGGATATTCTTACGCTACGGCTTTTATTGCACCCACGCTTTATCAAAACTACGGATCTCTGCCATACATACTGCCGAATGCTGATCTAAAACCAGAAACCAACCAAAGCCACGAGATAGACTTAAGTATTGGTAACGCTTCAAAATCTTTTGTAATTAACGGTAGTCTTTTTCTAAGAAATGAGAAGGACGTTTTCGCCTACCAAACAGTTGACATGGTAACATTTGCTGGGAAATATCTCAACGTGGATCATAATAAAGCCAAAGGATTTGAAGTAGGGTTTGACTACGATATCAACAGATATGTAGAGATTGGCGGCAATTACAGCTTTGTAGAAAAAGACAACCAAACCACCATGCTTCGCCAGCCCAAACAAAGAGTCAACTCGTATGTTGCAATAAAACCTTTTGTTTCCACAAAACTCTATTTGACCCATCAATTTGTTGGATCCAGAGCAGATGCCTATTACGACGCGGCTACTTATTCAACTGTTAATGTTACCAACAAGAGTTTTAATCTCTTTAATGTTAATATCAATCAGAAAATATCTAAAAATATTGATGCTTTTTTGGCCGTTGACAACTTGTTTAATACATCTTATGTGGACATAATTGGTTATAAAACGAAACCCAGAAACTACACTTTTGGGGTCAGTTACCTATTTTAAGATGTCTAGTACACTTACTCAAGGTTAATCTTAATAAAGCTCTTCCAGATTATTTTGGAAGAGTTTTTATTTTACAAAAAACTAAAAATAGGCAAGCTTATGCATAGTTTTTGCATAATAGGATCTTGAAAATAAAGCTTAATTTTATAAAAAATTCGCAATGAGGGAAAAAATTGTCATTATAGGCGGAGGATTTGCCGGTTTACAAATGGCACGCCATCTTAATAACAATCCAAAATATAAAGTGATGGTCATTGACAAGATGAATCACCATATGTTTCAACCGCTCTTCTATCAGGTTGCTACAGGTAGAATAGAGCCATCCAACATTTCTTTTCCGTTTCGTAAGATTTTTCAGAAATCGAAAAATATCCAGTTTCGGATGACAGAAATCAAAAAAATTATCCCGTCAGAAAACAAAGTAATTGGCGAAGATGGAGTTTTCACCTATGACAGATTGATTATTGCTACAGGTTGTAAAACCAACTTCTTTGGGAACCAAAAAATGCAGCATCTCACACTTGGGATGAAAAACACACAGGAAGCCATATCGATCCGGAATCATATCTTGATGACATTTGAGAAAATGATTATCGAAAGAAAATCTAGCGATGACGGCAATTGGAACCTGGTGATTGTAGGAAGTGGACCAACCGGTGTAGAGCTGGCAGGAGCTTTTTCTGAAATGAAATCACAAATCCTTCCAAGGGACTATCCAAGAATGAATTTTGATGACCTTAATATCATTCTTATCAGTGCCGGCGACAAACCACTTGAAAGCATGAGCACAGAATCCCAGGACGCGGCCGAAAAATACCTGAAACAACTCGGTGCCAAATTCCTCAAAAATGAAAGGGTGACTGATTACGACGGCGAAACTGTGACCATGGCCAGCGGAAAAATAATACCGTCTACCAACGTCATCTGGGCTGCGGGCGTTACAGGTAATATTATTGATGATTTTAATACAGAAAATCTTGTGCGCAACAGATATATTGTCAACCGATACAACCAGGTAAAGGGTTACACTAATATCTTTGCCATTGGGGACATCGCCTATATGGAAACTCCAAAATACCCGCATGGGCATCCGCAATTGGCCAACGTTGCCATCAATCAGGGAAAAAATCTGGCCAGAAACTTCAGTCAGAAAACTAAAAAAGACTGGAAAGAGTATGAATACACCGATCTGGGATCTATGGCAACCATCGGGAAACACAGGGCCGTTGTGGATCTGCCAAAATTAAAATTTCAGGGATTTCTTGCATGGTATTTCTGGATGTTCTTACATTTGATGCTGATTTTAAGTGTTCGGAACAAGATTGCTATTTTCTTCAACTGGATGTGGAGCTATATTAACAAGGATTCTTCCCTAAGGTTAATCATTGCGCCATCCGGCAATAATTCTACCGAGCAATAGTATAATCGATAGCTAATAAATGATATTTCAACGCAAGTTATCATTTATCATTTATCATTTATCATTTATAAATATGCGAATAGACATCATTAGCGTGCTCCCAGAATTGATGGAAAGCCCTTTCCAAACTTCTATCCTGAAAAGGGCGATGGAAAAAGGTTTGGCAGAAGTCCATTTCCACAACATCAGAGACTGGAGTGTAGGGAAACACCGCCAGATAGACGATGAGCCTTATGGTGGCGGTGCCGGCATGATAATGATGGTTGAACCGCTAGATAAATGCATCACAGAACTCAAAGGGCAAAGGGATTATGACGAGATTATCTACCTGACGCCAGACGGCGAAACACTTAACCAAAAAATGGCCAATGCATTATCTATTAAAAGTAACCTCATCTTTATCTGTGGCCATTACAAAGGTATTGACCAGAGGGTGCGGGATCTGCATGTTACCCAAGAAATCTCTATTGGCGATTATGTCTTAACCGGCGGAGAATTGGCAGCATGCGTTTTGGCTGACGCTGTTATAAGGTTGTTGCCGGGCGTTTTGAATGACGAGCAAAGTGCATTAACAGACAGTTTTCAGGATAACCTCCTATCCTATCCCATCTATACAAGACCGGAGACATATAAAGGTTTATCCGTCCCAAAGATCCTGCTGAGTGGGAATTTTGCAGCCATAGAAGACTGGCAGTATGACGAGGCTCTGCGCATTACACAAGAACGCAGACCGGATCTTTTGGAATGATAACAACTGAAAAACACTAAATTTCGGAGAATATCGTAAACATACTCTAAAATAAAAAACAACTAAACTGGGATTACTAATTTATAAATGAAAAAATTACTAGCAATTTTGGCTTTTCTTATTTCATTGGTAAGCAATGCGCAAAACAACATTTATGCAAAATCTTATGGTAAAAGTGAAAATCCAGCAATTATTTTTATTCACGGCGGACCAAGAGGAAACGCAACTCTTTTCGAAGGAACAACTGCGCAAACATTAGCTGACAAAGGATTTTTTGTCATTGTTTACGACAGGCGTGGCGAAGGCCGTTCGGCAGACACTACAGCGACTTTAACTTTTCAAGAGGCGATTAAAGATTTGAATGAGTTGTATAAAAATTTTCATCTCAAAAAAGCAAATATCATTGCTCACAGTTTTGGAGGTTTGGTGGGAACGCTTTTCACGGAACAAAATCCCAAGAAAGTGGAATCTTTGATTTTGGTTGGTGCATTATTTTCGCAACAGGAAACGTATGATCACATTTTAAAATCCTCAAAACAAATTGCTAGAGAAAAAAACGACAGTCTAATACTTTCCGAAATTGCTAAAACTGAAACTTTAGATAAGAACTCAGCGGAATATCGAAAGAAAACTTATGACATTGCAAGTCATAACAATTACTTCAAAATGCCTAATCCGACTCCAGAATCTAATCAACTTAGGACAAATTATGAGTTGAGTGAATTGGGTAAAAATGATATCAGAAATGACAATGCACCGATTCTGTTTTACAAAAATGAAAGCAGAAACAACATCGACACAAAATCAATTTTAAAAAAAATTAAAAAACAGAATGTGAAATTGTTTGCGATTTACGGAAAGCAAGACGGCATTTTTTCAGAAAAACAATTGAAAGATATGAGAAATATTGTCTTAGATAAAAATTTCAAACTGATTGACAATTGTTCGCATTATCCGTTTGTAGACCAGCAAGAGACCTTCTTAAACACAATTGTAAAATGGTTAAAATAATAATTTAGATTTAAAATTTATCAATTTTTATATTGGAATAATTTATGTTTTTTATAACTCAGAATATTTCCTTTCTACTTAGAAAGGTTTTTTTATTTTATTAATTATTATCTTTATTTAAAATTGGATTTATGCAGAAGGCGATTTATAATAAAAATGAGTTAAGAGACTTTGTTAATAACACGATTTCGGGAAAGGTAAAAACATTGGATTTTTACCTTAATTTTTCTCTGGAAGCTAGCCGAGACATCAAGAAAACATCCAAATACGATTCGATAAGGGAAGAAATTCAAGAAGAAATCTACCACCTAGACAAACAAATGGTTTCCCTAAAAAGTATGCAAAGGCAGATGAAAAAAGTCCTCAATTCGCATTCCGAAACCATTAAAGTGGGTTCTCTTGTGATCACCAACAAAGCCCGATTTTATATCTCTGTATCTTTGGGAGAGTTTTTTTTCCAGAATGACCGCTTCTACGCCATATCTCCAGAGAGCCCCATGGCGCAGATTATGCTGGGGAAAAAAGTGGGCGACGATTTTACACTCAACCGGATCCATCAGCAGATTATCGAGATTCTTTAATCTTTTTTTGCGAAAATTTAATCTTCATTCATCACAAAAATTCAGCCTTTATATCCTAATTTTACATCATGGAAAACGCAACAATTCTAAAACATATAATCGAAGAACGCAGAAGTATCTTTCCAAGAGATTATACGGACACACCAATACCGGAACATATCATAGACGAAGTGCTCAGCAATGCCGTGCTGGCTCCCAATCACAAACGTACAAAACCTTGGCGTTTCAAAGTCTTCAAAGGGCAGGAGAAACAAAACCTGGGACAGGAGCTGCAAAGTATCTATAAAGCAACAACCCCGGATTTTCAGTTTTTACAAAAAAAGTATGACGATATTGGCAACAAGATTTCCAAAGCTAATACAGTGATTTCGATTGTGGTTGAGTTCAGTGGTCTTGTGCCTGACTGGGAAGAGATTGCGGCGACGGCTATGGCTGTCCAAAATATGTATTTGACCTGCACTGCCCATCATATCGCCTGTTACTGGAGTTCTCCCAAAATCGTAAACCATCTCACCGATTCTCTCAAAATCGAGGAAAACCAACAGTGTTTGGGATTGTTTTACATGGGAAGTTTGGAATAAATTGATGTTCAGAACTTTATATTAAATGCAGTCAGTATCTATATTTTGGTTTAGACGGGATCTCCGCCTTGACGATAACAAGGCTTTGTCAGAAGCCCTAAAATCCGGCGAGAAGGTTATCCCAATTTTCATTTTCGATCGGGAAATTTTGGATTTGTTGGAAGACAAGTATGACCGACGGGTAGATTATATCCATCAGGCTTTGGAAAAAATCAATGAAGCACTGAAAGATTTCGGGGCTTCTTTGCAAACCTATCATGGCAAACCTCTGGAGATTTTTAAGAAAATCACCAAAGAATGGAATGTCAAATCTGTCTTTTGCAATCGCGATTATGAACCTGCTGCAATCAAAAGGGACGATGAAATCCATAAATTCCTAAACCAGCACCAGATCGATTTTTTTGATTTTAAAGATCAGGTGATTTTTGAAAAGAATGAGGTAGCGAAAGACAATGGCGAACCTTACACGGTTTACACACCATTTGCCAAAAAATGGAAAAAACTTCTTACAGAAAAGGATTACAGCCACAATAACCTGAAAAAAGATCAATTCCAAAAATTAGCTTACAAAAAAATATTAAGACTGGATGATATTGGCTTTGAAAAAACCGATCTTGATTTTCAAATTCCAGAGTTGGATCCTAAAATCATTGACAGTTATGACAAAACAAGAGATTTCCCCGCTCTGGAAGGCACTACGCACCTTGGGATTGCGCTGCGATTTGGGACAATTTCCATAAGAAAATGTGTTAAGTTTGCCCTGATTCATAACGAAACCTGGCTAGGTGAACTGATTTGGCGGGAATTTTTTATGCAGATCCTATTCCATTTCCCCAAGGTTGTCACGCACTGTTTCAAAGAAAAATATGAAAATATCCAATGGCGCAACAACGAAGAAGAATTCGAAAGATGGTGCCTGGGCAAAACCGGCTATCCTATTGTAGATGCGGGAATGCGCCAACTGAACCAGACAGGCCAGATGCACAACAGAATCCGGATGGTGGTTGCCAGTTTCCTTACCAAACACCTGCTGATTGACTGGCGCTGGGGAGAAGCCTATTTTGCAAAAAAACTACTGGATTATGATCTATCTGCCAATAATGGCAACTGGCAATGGGCTGCAGGCTGCGGTTGCGATGCTGCGCCGTATTTCCGGGTTTTTAATCCTGATGAGCAGACGAAGAAATTTGATAAAGATTTGAAGTACATCCGAACATGGAATCCCGATTTTGAAAACAGTATTTTGGATGACAGAATTGTGGAACATAAGTTGGCGAGAGAAAGAGCTTTGACAGCTTATAAGAACGGGCTGATATCAAATTGACCTTTATTTTAACAATTATTATTAGTTTTGCTAAATACAATTACTTCTTGGTGAAAAAATTATATACTTTTATTTTTTGGCTAATATCTATCTTATCTTTCTCTCAAAATAAACAAGCGAACGATTGCGTAAATTACATCAAAATATGTGGTAACCAAACAATCAGCCTTAACCCAACTGGTTATGGAACGCAGGAAATTAGCTATTATAATACATGTAACGGATCTGAACACAATTCGCTTTGGTTAAAGTTTACTGCAAAAACTACTGGAACATTAGGCTTTGATCTTATCCCAACTAATACAGATATCACTGTTGACTATGATTTTTGGATATTTGGCCCTAATGCTACATGTGGAAACTTGGGGCAGTCTATAAGATGCTCAACAACCAATCCCAAAATGGCTGGATCTGCCAATAACCACACTGGGATGAGAGATTCTGAACCAAATAATCATTATTTCGAAGGGCCAGGCTCTGATGGGGACAGCTATGTAAAATCACTAGATGTTAAGGTAGGCGAGTCTTACTTCCTAGTTATTGACAGACCTATTGGTGATGGCTCATTTACTTTAAACTGGACTGGGACTGCAATACTGGAGGATCCATTTGTCTCTACGGATAATAGTTTTGGTACAATTGATCCTATTACTGTTTGTAATTCTAATCTGCTCTATGATTTTTCTTCGTTTACCAATAATATAATTAATGGCAATGCAGATTTCGATGTTTATTACTATAAAACCTATGAGGATGCTAATTATAATCAGAATAGAATAACCCAGCCTGCAACACTGGAAAATCACAATTATTATTATAGAATCCAGAGCAAAAACTCGGAATGCTTCCGTGTAGAAACTATCAAAATAGACTGGAAGCCGATCCAACTTTTAAATCCTGATATCAAATCTTGCAAAGATTCTAGCGGACGCGGTATTTTTGATCTAACTTCCGCCATCCTTACAAATGAGGCAACGGCCAGTACAAAATATTATTTAACGTTGCAAGAAGCACAAGCTCACGTTAGGGGAACCGAGATCCCCAACCCATCGCAATACATCTCCAATGGAGGATCTGTATTTGCATGGCTAGTATCTGCTGGTGGCTGTGAAAATTCGGCAGAGATATTCTTAAAGTTCTATCCCACTCCAAATATTGACTTGGCAGCATATAATGCTAATCTTTGTGATAGTGACCTTGATGATTCCGTCATTGTAAAGTTTTCTGACATCACCCCTTTGATTGTTAAGGATTACAATGAATTTATTATCAATTACTATTTAGAATCTAATCCAAATGTGGCTCTAGCGGATACTTTCAGCTTTAATACAGATACATCAATTCTATTAGAAGTAAAGAGCAAGACAGGTTGTCCTTCAGTTTTTGGAACAATTAATTTTAAAATCCCACCACAAATCACTCTTAACAATGTTCCACCACAAGAAATATGTAATAATAGCCGCTCCAGTAAAGAGTCAATCGATTTGAATCAATATAGCAGTAGATTTACAATACAGGCAAACAATATTACCTTCTATGAAACACTTAACGATGCCAAAAAAAAACTTAATAATATACCTGCACTACAAGATCTCAAAACCTCAAGAAGTTTTTTTATAAGATTTGAGAACAGCGCCAATTGTCCCTCTGTTGGAGAAATGAAATTCATCTTCAAGAATCCAAAAACATCAAGCATATTAAAAGATATGATTATTTGTAAAGATAACCAAATTGAATTGGATGCAGGACCAGGCTTCGAATCTTATCTTTGGGACTCGGGCTCTACTAATCAAAATTCTGGTCTTATGAGTGTCGGAAACCACTGGGTAGATCTCACTTTTAATGGCTGTACAACCAGACAAGAGGTAAAACTAATAGCTGAGGAAGAAGTTTCTATCAAAATTTTACAAATAGAAAATGACAAGTTGACTGTAACAGCAACTGGCGGAAGTACCCCATACGAATACTCCCTCGACGGTATAAATTGGCAGGCTTCAAATGTATTTGACAACCTTAAAAAAGGTACTCAAAGAATATACGTACGGAGTGCAAAAAAATGCAGCGTAGCTGTAAGAGAGTTTTCAAACATTAATATAGCCAACCTTATTACCCCCAATGGAGATGGAAAAAATGATGTCTTAGATTATTCAGACTTAAAATGGAAAAACAATGTTATTTTCCAAATCTTTGACCGCAATGGGAAATCTGTGTTCATAGCAAAAAATGGAAATTACATTTGGGACGGCAAGGATAACGGTAGAGTTATTCCTTCAGGGGCATATTGGTATATGTTGGAGTGGGCTGAACCTGACACTGGCACTATTCATCAATACAATTCGTGGATCTTATTGAGAAATAGATAAAACAGCTTTTTCATTTTAGCCGTGATTCACTCTTTTATTTTTTTTTGGAATCATCGAAACTAGCTCATTGTTTTGCAGGGGAAATCTTTTTTGCGAGGACTTCTAGAACTTCTTTCTGACAAAAAAGTTTGGCAAAAGATTACAACAGAAAGCAGGTTGCCTGCTCCTAAAAAACATTGAATCAGAAAGTTTGAAGTCTCAACTTTTTTTGTATCTTTGCACACTTAACATTTAACCGGGACGTGATCCCAAAATTTTTAAACATATGTCAGTAAAAATCAGATTACAAAGACACGGTAAAAAAGGAAAACCTTTTTTCCACATCGTGGTTGCAGATTCAAGATCCAGAAGAGATGGTAGATTCATCGAAAAACTGGGAACTTACAACCCAATTACTAACCCAGCAACTATCGATCTAAACGTTGATGCTGCTGTACAATGGTTGAACAACGGTGCTCAGCCAACTGATACTGCAAGAGCTATCCTTTCTTACAAAGGTGCTTTGTACAAAAAACACCTTCAGGGTGGTGTAGCAAAAGGTGCTTTTGACGAGGCTGAAGCTGAGAAGAGATTCGCGGCTTGGGTTGAGGCTAAAGATGCTAAAGTACAAGGTAAAGTAGAAGGTTTATCTACTGCAAAAGCTGATGCTAAAAAAGCAGCTCTAGAAGCTGAAGCAAAAGTAAACCAGGCAAGAATTGATGCTGCGGCTAAAGCTGAAGCGGATGCAAAAGCTGCTGAAGAAGCTGCTAATGCAGAAACTACAGAGGAAGTTACAGAGATCATCAACGAAGAGTCTGCTGATGCTCCCGCTGCTGAAGGTTCTGAAGAAACTCAGGCTTAATTCTTTTATAAAGATACAATGTAAAGGCACGATTTATTCGTGTCTTTTTTGTTTAACAAATCCAAAAACTTTGGGGTTTTGAAAACCTATAAGGTTTCTTATATTTGCCAAATGAGAAAAGAGGACTGCTATTTTTTAGGAACCATTACACGCACACACGGATTACAGGGAAACGTCATCCTGAAACTGGACACAGACCAGCCCGAGATGTACAATAAACTGGGCTCTATTTTTGTGGAAGTCAACGGACTGTTGGTTCCGTTTTTTGTTGAAAAACAATCTTGGTCAAAAGCAGATACCAAAATCATCTCTTTTAAAAATTCTTCCGAAGCATTGGTGAATCAATCGATAGGGAAAGGTGTTTATTTACCACTTTCTACTCTGCCTCCATTGACCGGAAAAAAATTCTATTACCATGAAGTGATTGGTTTCGAAATTCGTGAAGCTGATGGTAAAAGCTGTGGAACCATTGTATCCATCAATGACCAAACAGCTCAAAATTATTTTATTCTTGACTTGGCCGGGAAAGAAATCATTATCCCGATTATCAAAGATTGGATCTTAGAAGTCAATCGTGAAGAGAAATTTATACAAATGTTCTTACCAGAAGGTTTGATGGATGTTTTCTTGATTCCATCTAAAAAGGATGAGTAAATAATAAACAAAAAACTGTCATACAACATGACAGTTTTTGCTTTTTATCACCACCTGTGTTTCAATTTTCTAATAATTTTTATCAGGTGTAGTTGTTCTGATTAATTTTGCATTAACAAACTCATAGATCCCTGATGGAGATTGCTCTCTACCATAACCTGAGTTTTTGGTTCCGCCAAACGGAAGTTCCGGTGCAATACCTGTAACGTGGTTGATATAAACCATTCCGGTGTCAATCCTTCTAGCGACTTCAACAGCTTTTTGAGTGTCTTTTGCGAAAACCGTACCACCAAGGCCAAACTCTGTAGCATTGGCAATATCGATAGCTTCATCAATATTGTCATATTTGTAAAGCATAAATACAGGGCCAAAAATCTCTTCGTAATAAGCATCAACTTTTGATGTAATATCAGTGATCAAAGTTGGTTCTACAAAAGCACCAGCTCTGTCAACCCTTTTACCTCCCAAGATGACGTTAGCACCTTGCTCAGCGGCTTTTTGGACTTGTGCTACCACATCTTCAGCAGCTTTTTCTGAACTCAATGGTGCAACATTAGTCGCAGAATCCATTGGGTCACCTACTTTAAGATCAGCAAAAGCCTGTTTAGTTTTGCTTAAAAATTCTTCATATTTAGAAGCCGGGACAATGACTCTTTTTGGGGAAACACAAACCTGACCTGCATTCCACATTCTGCCGGCAACAGCGGTTTTTACAGCTTCATCAATATCAGCATCTTCCAAAACGATGAATGGATCACTACCCCCAAGTTCCAAAGTTGATTTTTTCACCTGAGCGCCCGCTGCCGCTGCAATGCTGGCACCTGCAGGTTTTGATCCTGTTAAGGTTACACCTGCAATTTTCGGGTTAGATACGATAGGCTCAATATCTTTACCGGAAACAAAAAGGTTGGTATAAACACCATCCGGAAGTCCGGCTTCTTTAAAAATATCTTCCATAATCTGTGCACATTGCGGTACGTTGGAAGCGTGTTTCAAGACCATTGTATTACCAGCCATCACGTGTGCCGCTGCAGATCTTGTAATCTGGTAATAAGGGAAATTCCAAGGTTGAACACTTAAAATAACGCCTACCGGATCGTACGCCAAAAATGCATCACCATGTTTCACATCTAATTTATGATCTGCCAAAAACTCACCTGCCTTGTCAGCATAATAATCAAAAATATCAGCAGACAATTCTACTTCATAAATACTTTCCGCAATTAATTTTCCCATTTCCAAAGTCGCCAGTTTACCCAGCTCCTCTTTTCTTTCTCTCATGATTGAAGCAACTTTGTGGAAGATTTTACCTCTTTCTTCAAAGCTAACTTTTCTCCAGGATTTGAAAGCCTCATCAGCTTTATCAATAATTTTTGCAACTTGTTCAGAACTCATGGCATCAAACTCTTTTACAACTTCATTGTTGAATGGGTTTACCGTTTTGATGGATGAGTGTTTAACTTGTGTATTCATAATAATATGTATTAATTAGTATTGGCAATGATTACTTTTCGTAACCAGCCTACTGTTTGCAAATACAGTTCCAAACCGTGTTTTATATTTTCTGATAATCCAATAACTATTATTCATAAAACAAATAAAAGTAATCCCAATACCGTTTCTAATGTCAATTTACCATTTGGAAATTAGCAGGTTCTGTCAATTTTCGTAAATTAGCACTCATTATTTTAAAATCATGAAAAGACAGACGATTAAAGACATTTTATCAGATTACAAAAAAGTGTTGCATCACGACATTACCGTTTATGGTTGGGTGCGTGCATTCCGTTCCAACAGGTTTATCGCCCTTAATGACGGATCTACAATTAATAATTTGCAAATCGTTGTGGACTTTGAAAATTTTGACGAAGAGATTATCAAGAAAATCAATACCGCATCGTCTTTAAAAGTAGTAGGCGAAGTGGTGGAAAGCCAGGGCGCAGGACAGACTGTTGAGATTATTGCTAAAAAAATAAGCATCCTGGGTGATAACTTTTTTGAAGAATTGCAATCAACCATCCTCCAGCCGAAGAAGCACAGCCTTGAAAAATTGCGTGAGCAGGCACATTTGAGATTCAGGACCAATGTTTTTGGAGCCGTTTTCAGGGTGCGCCATGCGGTAAGTTTTGCCATCCATTCTTTTTTTAACCAAAATCAGTTTTATTATATCAATACGCCCATAATCACAGGTGCCGATGCAGAAGGAGCCGGCGAGATGTTTGGTGTGACTAATTTTGACCTTAACAATATCCCAAGAAACGAAGAAGGCGAGATTGATTATACCCAAGATTTTTTCGGGAGAAAAACCAACCTAACGGTTTCCGGACAGTTGGAAGGGGAAACGGCTGCTATGGGATTGGGAAGGATTTATACCTTTGGACCAACGTTCCGCGCAGAGAATTCCAATACTACGCGTCACCTTGCAGAATTCTGGATGATTGAACCGGAAGTTGCTTTCAACAATCTTGAAAATAATATAGACCTTGCCGAAGATTTTCTGAAATATGTGATTCAATATGTTTTGGATAATTGCAAAGATGACCTTGAATTTCTTGACAAGCGTTTTGCTGAAGAGCAAAAAACAAAACCGGAGAAAGAAAGAGCCAAAGAAGGCCTTATCGAAAAGCTGGAAAATGTTGTTGCGAAAAGATTCAAAAGGGTGTCTTATACAGAAGCGATTGAGATTTTGCTTAATTCCAAAGAAAACAAAAAAGGTAAATTCCAATATCCGGTTGAAAAATGGGGAACAGACCTTCAGTCTGAGCACGAAAGATACCTTGTAGAAAAACATTTTGAAAGCCCTGTTGTACTCTTCGATTATCCAAAAGAGATCAAAGCATTCTACATGAAACTGAATGATGATGGCAAAACCGTTGCTGCCATGGATGTTTTGTTCCCGGGCATCGGCGAAATCATTGGTGGATCCGAAAGGGAAGCCAGATACGATGTGCTCCTTGAAAAAATGAAGGAGTTTAACGTAGATGCACACGAACTTTGGTGGTATTTGGATACGAGAAAATTTGGGTCTGTACCACACGCAGGTTTTGGATTAGGATTGGAAAGATTGGTACTTTTCGTAACCGGAATGACCAATATCCGCGATGTGATCCCGTTCCCAAGAACGCCGAAAAACGCTGAGTTTTAAAAGATCAAAAGAAATTATATTAAATCCTATTCTTGGCAGAATAGGATTTTTTAATGCCCAAACGTCATTAAAAATACTTAAATTTGATAGTCTTTAAATTAATCTAATGAAATCGCTATTTATAATTTTGCAAACCAACACCAACAAAGAAGGCGATTGCATATGACCATTAAAAATATATAAATCTACATATGAAAAAAATAAGTATTTATGTGATGTCCGTGGCAGCGACATTCTACCTTGGGTTTTCTGCTTCTGCACAAAAAACAACGACGGCTAAAAAAACAATAACTTCTACAGCTAAGAAGGATGAAGGCCTTAATCTGTCTTATATGGACAAAAATGTGCGCCCTCAGGATGACTTCTATAATTATGTGAATGGCGGCTGGATGAAAACGGCAGAAATCCCTTCTGACAAGCCAAGTTGGGGCTCCTTCAACGCTTTGAGAGAGGATGTGGATGTGGCGTCGCTGGATATTCTCAACAAAATACTCTCTGAAAAATTCCCTGCTAATTCCGAAGGGGAAAAGATTCAGGCTCTGTACGGCACTTTTATTGACTGGAATAAGAGAAATGCAGAAGGCATCCGCCCTATCCAATCTCAATTGGACAAAATTGACGCTATCAAATCTGTGAAAGACCTTCAGAAATACCTCATCGATGCTACACCTACCGGAGACAACCCTTTTTACGGCTGGCGTGTAGGTGCGGATATGAAAAACTCGGTGATGAATGCCGTTTACCTTGGCGGGCCAAGCCTGGGACTTGGCAAAGATTATTACCAAAAAGTCAATGAAGCCAACACTAAAACTCTAGCCGAGTACACAAATTATGTTGCCAAACTGGAAACGGTCCTCGGCAACAAAACACCCGATGCTACCGCCCAGCAAATTGTTGAGTTTGAAAAAAAATTGGCTCAGGATCTTTTGACATTGGAACAAGGCAGAGACGCCAATCTGCGCTACAACCCAAAAACGACCGCAGAACTTTCTACTTTGGTAAAACAAGTAAACTTGCCAGATTACCTGAAAAGTGTTGGCGTGAATACAGACAAAGTTATTGTTGGCGAACTGAAATATTACCAAAATATGGATAGCTGGATGACGGACAAAAACATTGGACTCATCAAAGAATACATGAAATTTGACCTACTGAATGGTAATGCCGGCAACCTTGACCAAAAACTAGACGATACCCGTTTTGATTTTTATTCCCGCTATTTGCAAGGCCAAAAAGAGCAGCGTTCTATGGAAAAACGTGGATTGAGCGTTGTAAATGGTGTACTGGGCGAGGCCTTTGGAAAATTGTATGTAGAAAAATATTTTCCTGCAGCAGCCAAGCAAAAGATGGAAACCTATGTAGATTACATCAAAAAATCCTTTAAGCAACATCTCGAAAATGTGGACTGGATGTCACCAGTGACTAAGGAAAAAGCTTTGGAGAAATTAGCCAAATTCAAGGTGAAAATTGCGTATCCCGACAAGTGGAAAGATTATTCTAAGCTGAACCTGACGCTGGATTCCAACGGTGGAACTTATTATAACAACCTTGAAAAAATCTCTGAATGGAGCTATGCCAAGAACCTTGAAAAAGTAGGAAAACCTGTAGATAAAACTGAATGGGGAATGTCTCCACAAACGGTGAATGCTTATTACAGCTCATCCAACAATGAGATTGTATTCCCTGCAGCCATTTTGCAACCACCATTTTTCAGCTTCAATGCAGACCCTGCGGTTAACTTTGGAGGAATTGGCGGGGTTATCGGGCACGAGATTTCACATGGTTTTGATGATAGCGGATCCCGTTTTGACGGCGATGGAAACCTGAACAACTGGTGGACAGAAAGCGACAGAAAGAACTTTGATGCCAAAGTGGGACAGTTAGCAGCACAATATGACAAATATGAACCTGTGAAAGGAAGTTTTGTCAACGGAAAATTTACCAGTGGGGAGAATATTGGTGACCTCGGCGGCATCAATGTGGCTTATACCGCGTTACAAATGTACCTGAAAGACCACGGCAATCCGGGAAAAATAAGCGGACTGACCCAGGATCAGCGATTTTTCATGAGTTGGGCAACCGTTTGGCGAACAAAAGCTACGGATAAGTACATGACCAATCAGGTAAAAACCGACCCGCATTCGCCGGGATATTACAGAAGTTTTGGACCATTGGTGAATATGGATGCATTCCAAAAAGCGTTTGACATCAAACCGGGAGATAAGCTCTATGTAGCACCAGAAAACAGAATAAAAATCTGGTAAAATAAAAAAACCTTCAGCAAATTTTGCTGAAGGTTCTTCTTTATTGACTTTTGCCTAATCCAATTTTTCTATAAACAAATCGGTCTCAGCCGTAAGATCTTCCAGAGAAGTATTGTTATAAATAATGTAATCTGCAAGACGGATTTTATCCTTTTCAGGCATCTGGTTCTGCATAATAGCCTCAATCTCCCGATAAGTTTTATGATCCCGATCCATGGTTCTTTTAATCCTCAGGTTGTCATCAGCCGTCACCAGAAGCGATTTGTAACAGTCCAAATTCAGTTTCAATTCAAAAAGAAGTGCGGTTTCTTTAAAAATAAATTCTGAGTTTTGAGAGGTTATCCAGTTTTGAAAATCCAACTTTACAGCCGGATGAATAAGTTCATTAAGCTGTTGCAATAAATGGGCGTCATTAAAAACTTTCTCGCCCACATATTTCTTATTATAAAGATCATCTTTATAGGCCTTTGACCCAAGAAGTGCGATAATTTTTTCCTTGAGCACTATGTCTTTATTAACAATATTTTTGGCTTCGGTATCCGAATAATAAACCGGAAAACCTTTGGCTTCCAATAATTTTGCGACTGATGTTTTTCCGGAACTAATACCGCCCGTTAACCCGATGATCTTGGGTATGGGAACATCTTCTTCCTGATTTTGACTAATATCTTTTATTTCCATAATTTTAATTAATAACCAAACACTTCATAAAAACTGAATGTCTGATCCAGTTTTACCCCTTTTTCTGTCATCTTGAGGCTTGCCAGCTCATGATGTGCATCATGCTCAAAAAACAACAGGTAATCATTATCTACGCATTGTTTTAAAAACTTCGCCTTTTCTTCCATCGTTAATAGCGGCCTTGTATCGTAACCCATAACATAAACCTGCGGAATATGACCAACAGTAGGAATAAGGTCTGCAGCAAAAACAATTGTCTTTTCCTGATATTGCAACACAGGCAGCATTTGTTTTTCCGTATGACCGTCTACAAAGATAACATCCATTTTGAGATCTGGCGCAAAACCATAATTTCCGGTTTTGGGAAGTGGTAAAAAATGCAGTTGACCACTCTCTTGTATGGGTAGAATATTTTCCTTCAAAAAGCTGGCTTTCTCCCTTGGGTTAGGTTCTGTAGCCCATTGCCAATGATTCTCATTACTCCAGAAATGCGCATTTTTAAACGCAGGGCGATAGCCGGTACGGTCGTCATTCCATTCTATAGCTCCACCGCAATGGTCAAAATGGAGGTGTGTCAAAAAAACATCGGTGATGTCATCCCTTACAAATCCATATTTATTCAAATTCTTGTCAAGACTGTCATCCCCCCAAAGCGAATAATGCCCAAAAAACTTATCGTCCTGTTTATTGCCAAGTCCACAATCTATCAAGATTAATTTTTTCCCATCTTCTATCAGCAATGACCTCGTCCCCAATTCGATAAGGTTTCTTTCATCGGCGGGATTGGTTCTCTCCCAAAGGGTCTTGGGAACCACGCCAAACATAGCGCCACCGTCTAATTTGAATTTACCACACTGGATCGGATATAACTTCATAGAATTTGTTTTGTACTAATATAGGAATTTCTGCCTAATTGCCAATACTGATTTAACTGTCTCGGCTAAACAGCCATTCTTACTTTCATTTTTTGAATTAAATAATGAAGGTCAGCAACAGTTATGATCGGGTTTAATACAACTCGCCGGAATTCTTTGGCCTTGAAATATTAAGATGCTTATATGCTTTTTCGGTGACTTCCCTACCTCTTGGCGTTCTTATCACAAAACCTTCCTGAATCAAAAACGGCTCATACACTTCTTCCAGCGTTTCCGGATTTTCTCCAATAGACGTTGCCAAAGCAGAGATCCCAACAGGCTTACCGCGGAAGTTTTCTATCATCACACGCATAATCCTGTTGTCCATATCATCCAATCCATACTCGTCCACATTAAGCGAATCAAGCGCAAATTTGGTGATGTTAATTTCGATTTCTCCATTGCCTTTGATCTCGGCAAAATCCCGAACCCTCCTCAGCAATGCGTTGGCAATCCTTGGTGTTCCACGGCTACGCCTGGCAATTTCAAGGGCTGCATCTTCGTATATTTTAACGCCCAAAACACGGGCACTCCTTTCTATAATCATCCCGAGAAGCTCTACAGTGTAATATTCCAGCCGGCACTGGATCCCAAACCTTGCCAGCATTGGTTTTGTGAGCATTCCGCTTCTTGTTGTCGCACCAATCAATGTAAATGGGTTAAGCCCAATCTGTACACTCCGCGCATTGGGGCCGGTTTCCAGCATGATGTCTATCTTGTAATCTTCCATCGCCGAATACAGATATTCTTCCACAACAGGCGACAGGCGGTGGATTTCATCAATAAAAAGGACATCGTTTTCCTCAAGATTGGTCAGCAATCCGGCAAGGCTGCCGGGCTTATCCAGAACTGGCCCTGATGTAATTTTGCAGTTCACACCCAACTCGTTGGCAATAATGTGGGACAATGTGGTTTTCCCCAATCCTGGCGGACCGTGTAACAGCACGTGATCCAGCGCACCACCACGGTTTTTGGCAGCTGCAACAAACACTTCCAGATTGTCCAGCGTTTTTCTTTGCCCAGCAAAATCGCCGAAACTCTGCGGGCGGATTTTCTCTTCCTGCATCAGATCATCATGAGAAAAATTCTCTTTATCCGGACGTAAAAAATCGGGCATAATGTAGCTATTGATGAATTAGAATTGAGATTTTAAATCAAACAGAATTTGATTTTAAAATCAATGATCAAAGATAACGAAAATTTTTACGGCTTAGAAATTTTGAGAATCCTGATGATTTCTTCCAATTGCTTTTTTTCCTGAGGCGATAATGGCCTCTGGACAAAGCCTTTCCTACTCCACTGCGGAAAAATGCCGTAATAGCTGTAAATTTCTAGATCATAAATACTTAGTGAAGGATAGCTGTTTTTTTGCATGGGATCATTGGGCGCGTAGAAACTGAGGTTGCCAATCTTGTATTCTGTATTGATTGGAGCAGAATGATCTTCCTGAGGCCGAAGTAATTGCCCAACGTGAAAGCCCGTGAGCCATTTCTCCGAAATTGAACGACCTTTTAATATTCCCGGAATACTGAAAAACAATAATACTATTGCAGATAAGGCGACAGACGATGCTATTACGAGGTTTTTAGGAATCTGTCTTACAACAAAGAAAATCGTAACGGCATACAAATCCAGAAAGAAGCGGTACTGAGCAGATATGATGACGATTAATATTAATTTGATTAGAAATGCCACAAAAATCATCCTGTACAATAACGTTTTTTGTCTGATTGCAAACCATGCCAATACAGGAAGACAAATGACAACAGCCAAATTAAAAACCGATTTGTAACCGATGGTAAACCAATGGTAAACCCTTTCCCAAGGTTTGAAGCTCATGATCTGCTGATAAGAGTAATGCATATCGTAAGATTTCATTAGTCCGATTTGGGAAGAATAAGTCAGGATTTTGGCGTTCGGCTGCCATGGAAAATCAAAATCGAGAAAAGCCACTGGAAATACCGGAAACCCAAATAGGTAGATATTTTTTAACATCCATAATATTCCAATTCCGAAAATCGGCAACAGCATCTTAAAGGTCAATTCTTTCCGAAAAATCCGCAAACCAAGCCATACAAAAACCAGCCAGAACGCCGTTGGTTTGATGCATACAACCAATAAGGAAAGATATAACAACATGGGACGGTCTCTGCCTTCAAGCCATTCATTAATAATAATCAAGGCAAAGACTAGAATCGGCAAATCCGGTGTTGGCTGCTGTAGAAATGGCAGGAATAAAGGTAAAAAAATAAATAAAACCCATCGCTTGCTTTCATAAATGTATATCAAAAATAATAGGGCAAGATATACATTCAGCTTCAAAAAAGGATCTGTAAAATGTGAAAACGACGCCTGATAAATATGCCAGAAAGACGATTGCCCCAGCAAAAGATCAAAGCTGGAAATGCCTTTTACAAAACCTGCTTCCCTAAGAAATGTGATAGTAGGAACATAATAGCTGTAATGATCATATAAATACGCCGAAAAACTGCCTCCGAACAAAATTGCCCCCAACCCAACATAAAACCACATGTCAAGATTTTTGAAAACGTGCAATGAGGTAAAATCTCTACACCAAAAAAACATCAAAAGCCCTACAAATCCTGACAGTAGAAAAAACAACTCTACAAAAGAACTGAGCGGAAACAAGAATGCTAAAGCAGTTTGCAAAAAAACAGTTCCCAAGATCCCCAACAAAGAGATAAAAACAAAACTCCCACTGCCTGCTCTGAAGAGTTTTTTTATAAGAAAACCATTGCCAAAATTGGTTAGCAGATAGATGATAACGGTCTTGAGAAGTATAAGCATAAAAAAGATTGCCTATAAAAATAAGCAATCTTTTATTTGGTTAAAGAATTTATCGAGGAAAAATTAATTCCTATTTGCTTTTCACAAATTCTACATACACCGCAATGTCTACATCTTTTGCAACGCCGGCACCTGTAGGGTCATATTTTACGTTATAATCCAATCTGTTGATGGTAAATTTAGTTTGGAAACCCAATTTCTCATTCCCTTGCTGATCTTTGGTTTTACCGCCATACACAGCCGTTACAGTTACTGGTTTGGTCACATCCTTGATGGTGAGGTTACCAGATAGTTGGTAAGTGTTGCCTTTCAGCTTTTTGATAGAAGTACTCACAAAAGTCATCGCCGGGAATTTCTCTACATCAAAGAAATCTGCTGATTTCAGGTGGTTGTCACGCATCTCAACATTGGTATTGATGGATGCTGTGTTTACCGTAAAATCAAATTTGGCATTGGTTAAATCATCAGATGTTGTAACCACCTTGCCATCAAACTTGTCAAACCGGCCTTGTACAAAGCTGATCCCCATATGTTTGATATTAAAGTTGAAAGAAGAATGCATTGGGTCAACTGTCCATGTGGTTTGAGAAAAGCCTAAAATACTGACTGTAGCCAGCAGAAAAGATAAGAATAACTTTTTCATAATAATTGTTTTAATTGATTGACAAATGCAAATCTACGTCCATACTAATTTTTATCAATTGATGTAGATCAATAAAAGCAGTGTTCCCAAAAAAAACTACTTTTGCCTAACTCAAATTTCTATAATGAATCCGGGAACAATTTTACTACTCTTCGTTTTTGCATATTTTATCGGCCTTTTGGTTATCTCCTACTTTACAAGCCGCAATTCTGACAACCAGTCTTTTTTCATTGGGAACAAGAAAAGCAAATGGTGGCTGGTGGCATTTGGGATGATTGGGACATCACTTTCCGGGGTGACTTTTATCTCGGTCCCAGGCACTGTTGGGAAATTTTTAGGCGGCGAAAACCCTTTTGGCGGCTTCGAATATTATATGATGGTTATCGGGTTCTTCATCGGTTATTTCATCGTTGCCGGCATCCTGCTCCCACTCTATTACCGGATGAACCTCACCTCGATTTACACTTATCTAGGGAAGCGTTTCAATGTGGAGGCGCATAAAATTGGCTCGGTATTTTTCATCATTTCCAGGGCCATTGGCGCAACAGCGCGGTTGTATCTGGTGGTGAATATCCTTCAGATTTTTTTGCTGGAGAACCTGGGCGTTCCTTTTTGGGCAACGGCTTTTGTCCTGCTTCTAATGATTCTTCTTTACACTTTTGAAGGTGGCGTAAAAACCATTGTCATTACCGATACATTGCAGACATCATTTATGATTATCAGTTTGATTGCCTGCATCATTTTTATTTTGTCAAATCTCAATCTGTCTTTTGGCGAAGCATTCCACATTCTTGAGCAAAAGCAATACACGCATTTTATCAATACCGATGTCAACTCCAAGACCTTTTTCCTGAAAACCATTCTCGGAGGGATGTTCATTACGATTGCCATGACAGGCCTTGACCAGGAAATGATGCAGAAAAATATCTCTGTAGACAACCTGAAAAACTCCAAAAAGAATATGCTGACCTTTGCCGGAACTTTGCTTTTTGTGAATCTGGCGTTCTTATTTTTGGGAGGTTTGCTTTACCTTTTTGCAATGCAGCACGGCGCAGATTACGGACAAATCTCGAATATGGTTGATGGCAAAGAAGTCATCACGAATACGTTTGGTTTCAAAGATTCTGCGGGACAGATCAAAAATATAATGGGCGACGACCTTTTCCCGGCTTTATCACTCAACCATTTCCCGATGGCATTATCTGTGATTTTCATC
Organism: Epilithonimonas sp.; assembly: GCF_056329745.1. NCBI lineage: Bacteria > Pseudomonadati > Bacteroidota > Flavobacteriia > Flavobacteriales > Weeksellaceae > Epilithonimonas > Epilithonimonas sp. The sequence continues at coordinate 428,491 of NZ_JBWEYV010000001.1, forward strand.
ATTGGCTTGATTTCCGCACTATTTCCTTCTGCTGATGGCGCTTTGACAGCTGTGACGAGTTCTTATTGCGTAGACCTCCTTAACCTGAACGAAGACCAGCAAAAAACCGAAAAACAAAAGAAACGCCTGAGAATGAAAGTCCATTTGACTTTTACGGTACTTTTCTTTGTCTTGATTATGGTTTTCAAAGCCATTAATGACAAATCTATTGTTTACCTAATTATGGAAGTGGCCGGCTACACTTATGGCCCGTTGCTGGGATTATTCGCTTTTGGAATCCTGACCAAATATCATATCACAAAGAAATATTCTATACTGGCAGTGACCATTTTGGCGCCCGTTCTGACTTATCTGATTAACTATTTGGTAACAAATTACACCGATTACCGAATTGGTGTAGAGCTGATTATTCTCAATGGATTTTTGACTTTTATTGGATTGTGGTTGGTGAAGGCGAAGGGTGAGATAAATGGTAAAGTTGAGATTTAATGAATATAGAAGTGAATTTCAATTTTGAAATTAAGTCCAGAAAGCAAATAAGCCAGCTGTTTGTGAATCATAATTGCTTTGATTTTTATTCGGCTTCAGAATATGTAAGAAACTTACCTTATGCAAGAAACCTTGATAAAGAAAACCTCTCTACAGTCTTTACTGACCAATGTGGAACTTGCAGCACAAAGCACGCACTTCTGAAAACTCTGACAGAAGAAAATAATCAGTCCGATTACAAATTGATTCTAGGAATATTTCGAATGAACGGAAAAAACACGCCAAAAATCAAATCCGTTTTAGAAAATTATAATCTCAAGTATATTCCCGAAGCACACAATTATTTAAAATTCAAAAATCAGATTCTTGATTTCACAAAAAAGAATTCCTCTGAAAATGATTTCATTAATGACCTTTTAGAAGAAGTCGAAATTGGCTCTAATCAAATCACTCAATTTAAAATCGAATCTCATAAAAACTATCTGAAAAACTGGCTTTCAGAAAATCATGAAATCCCATATTCTTTGGATGAATTATGGAAGATTCGTGAATTGTGTATCAATTCTTTAAGCTAATCTTCAACCCTTCACTTTATAAGAGCCCAAAGTCTTGCTTTTTTTATTTTTGAAATAATGGGAAAGGTGGCTTTCATCCGTAAAACCAAATTCATAAGCAATCTGTTTGATGGTGCATTGCCCGGATGTGAGGCGTTTTTCGATAAGCGAAATCTTATAATCATTGACATATTCCCGGAATGACATTTCGAAATTGCGCTTAAAATAACTGCTGAAATAATTCTCAGAGATATTAAAATGCGAAGCCAAATTCCTGATTCTGATTTTATCGGGGCTGTAAATATTCTGATGAATATAGGTGATAATATCTTCTTTGTCCGGCAGGCCATTATCTATCCTGATTTCCAACTTGGACAACGCTTCTTTTATCAATCCAAAAATCGAAAAAAGCTGGTAAAACACAACCGGCGAAGTAGAAACGTCATCATGACGGTCATAGTCCAGAATGTTTTCTACCACCCGTTTGAGAATCGTGCGGGATACTGGGTCAAATTTCAGTTTCTCTTCTTTCAGGATCTTGTGGCGCATCATATGTTCCGGGTTATCCCTAAGAAAACTATCCGGAGAACGGAATTTGTGGGTCTCGAAATACTGCTCGGTAAATTTCATAAAAACCATCCTGGAGCGCACTGCAAAATCGAAATAATGCTGATCCTCTGGCGAAATCAGGAAAAGATCCCCGGGCTTGTAAGGCATCACGACCTGATTTAGGTAATGCTTCCCTTTCCCCTTGATAACATAAACCAGTTCATAATAAGTATGGCTGTGAGTGGGTAGATGAAAAATATCTTCTTCCAGATCATGGATGACCAATGTATCAAACTGCTTCTTTTTCATTTCGGATAGATTATGTGATAAAATTACAAAATAATATCATATTTATACAACGTCAGGTTTTTATTATTTTCTAACCTTGCCATGATTAATTTTCTAGGCATAGTAATTGTTGATCAGATGATTATCAATTTAAAATTGACAGAAGACTTCTGTAAAAATTGAAAATCCCTTTTCACAAAATTTAATTTCCAATGAAACATTTTTTATTTTTTATCCTTATGATTAACATGCTTAATGCACAATCCGGTGCAACAACCATTGCCTCTGTCATGCCTCCCAATCCCGATCCTTCCGGCATTGCAGTCAGCTCAGATGACAGGGTTTTCTTAGGCTTCCCGCGTCATGCAGACAATCATAAAGAATTTGCCTTAGCCGAATTAAAAAACGGAAACCTGACACCATTCCCCAACAAAGAATATGTCTATCCGTCCGGCAAAGCTTACAAAGAATGGCTGGTTTCCCCACACGGTCTGTATATGGATAAAAACGACGTACTCTGGATCCTGGATGATGGCAAACGTTCCGGTATAGATGAGATCCCCGAAGGGGCTGCCAAAGTGGTTGGCATTAACATCAAAACCAAAAAAATCATCCATTCCTTAATAATCCCGAAACCTATATTAAGAAATACAGCCCATTATAACGACCTGCGTGTGGATCTTTCGCATGGCCAGCAGGGAACAGTTTACATTGCCAATTCCGGTTTTGGGAAAGATTTCTCCCTCGTGGTGATTGACATTGCCACGGGAAAAGTAAAAGAAGTATTGAAAAATCATCCTACAACTTCCCCAGAGCCCAACTTCATGGCATTTTTGGAAGGCCAGCCAAGAAGAATGGAAAATAAAAAATACAGCCTTCCCAGTGGTGGTGCAGATGGCATCTCGATAAGCCGGGATAACAAAACCTTGTTCTGGACAACCATTTCGGGTAGGAACCTCTATAGTTTGCCAACAGCTATTTTAAGTGATTTTTCCAAATCTGAGCAGGAGATTGAAGCTGCCTTCAAATTCGAAGGGCAACATCCTGCCTGCGACGGCCTTGCCGAGGACGGGAAAGGCAATATCTATTTTGGTGCCTTTGAGCAGCAATCTCTGGTAAAACGCTCTGCCGACGGTGAATTTTCTACAGTCTCCCACGACCAGAAAAATTATGTCTGGCCAGATGGTTTGGCTTACAAGAATGGTTATTTGTATGTAACGCTGGGGCAATGGAACCGTTTGCCTGGCTTCAATAACGGAGATGACCTTAGAAAACCGCCGTATCTGGTGATGAAGGTTAAAGTCTCTGAGTAATAATTTTAATATCAATAAAAAAAATAAAAAGTATGTGCAACACTGTTTTAAAAAAAGAACACGAGCTAGGTCTCGGTGGTGTCCCTATCGGAACGGCCTTTGAAAATATATCAGACGAATTATCACAGGACATCCTGAAAGAAGCTTGGGATCTTGAGACCCGCTACTATGACACCTCGCCGTGGTATGGACTTACCAAAAGCGAGCGTAGGTTTGGGGAATTTCTTAAAGAAAAAAACAGGAAAGACTTTGTTTTCTCTACCAAAGTGGGTCGTCTTTTTACACCTGTCGATGCTTCTCAAGTTCCACCAACGATGTGGAAGAAACCCTTGGATTTTGATTTCAAACATATCTACACTGCGGATGCCGTCAAAAAATCCATTGAAGAAAGTTTGGAAAGAACCGGCCTGAATTATATCGACATTATTTACATTCATGATCTGTCCGAGGATCAAGTGGGCGACCGTTACGACTACTTCCTGAAACAGGCTAAGGAAGGCGCTTTCAAAGTTCTTTCAAAATTGCGTGACGAAGGCGTGATAAAAGCCTGGGGAATGGGCGTGAACAAGATTGAACCCATCCTCGACTGTCTAGAAGCCGCAGATCCCGACATTTGCCTTTCCGCTACACAATACTCCATTTTGGAGCATGAAGACGCCGTAGACAGGTTGCTTCCGGCGGTTAAAAAAGCAGGCGTAAAACTGGTTTCCGGCGCGGGTTACAACTCCGGTTTTATTTCCGGAAGACCTCGTTACAACTACAAAAATGTTATCCCAAAAGGAATGACCGAAAAACGGGAAAGAATTGCGGCTATTGCCCAACATTATAATACCGATATCATTACGGCAGCCCTGCAGTTTGTTTTGGCTGCAGACGAATTTGCATCCATCATCCCGGGTGCGAGCTCCACAAAACAGGTTGATGATAATTTCAAGGCCTGGAAATCCGAAATCCCTGTTGATTTCTGGAAAGAACTGAAATCTGAAGGATTAATCTACGAAAAAGCACAAACACCCGAATAGTATGGAATATATTAAATTAAACGACGGACACAATCTGCCACTTCTAGGCTTTGGCACTTACAAAGCCAGCGAGGAAGAAGGCATAGAATCTGTAAAACTGGCTCTTGAAAAAGGTTACAGACTGCTGGATACCGCAGCCAAATATGATAATGAAGAGGCCGTAGGTAAAGGCATCCGGGAAAGTGAAGTCCCCCGTGAGGAAATTATCCTTGCTACAAAAGTATGGCGGGAAAACCTCGGCTACGAAAGCACCAAAAAAGCATTCCAAGAATCCCTTGATAAGCTGAAATTGGATTATATAGACCTCTACCTCATCCACTGGCCGGCTAATGCCAAAAACTATGACCACTGGCAAAAAACCAATGCAGAGACCTGGCACGCTATGGAAGAGTTACAGAAAGAAGGCTTTATCAAATCAATTGGCGTCAGCAACTTTTGGCAGGAACATCTGGAGGCTCTTTTCCAGACGGCACATGTAAAACCTGCCGTTAATCAGATTGAGTTCCACCCGGGATACTGGCAACCGGATGTTACCCAATTCTGCCAAAAACATCATATTGTTATCGAAGCCTGGTCGCCCTTGGCAAGAGGAAAAGTCTTCAGCAATGACCTGTTGAAAAGCATTGCGGAAAAACATTCTAAATCTGTATCACAAATTTGTTTGCGATGGATTGTTCAGCACCAAGCCATCAGCATCCCTAAATCTACAACACCCGACAGGATCGAAGAAAACCTTCATATTTTTGATTTCAGCCTGACGGATGAAGACATGAAATCCATTAACGAGATCCCGGAAATGGGTTTTAGTGGAGAATTACCCAATAACTGGCCAGACGTTTTACCTAAAAATTAATCAAAATGACAACTAATTATTTCACAAGGTATTTTGCATTGCTGCTGCTATGCATCCTGCCATTCAGCTCAAAAGCACAAACCGGTAACAGCGGCGCGGTTTTATACAAAAACGCCAACATCATTACGGGAAATGGTAACCAACTAAAGAACAGCGATATGCTGGTTGAGAACGGTAAAATCATAAAAGTTGGGCCTAACCTATCCAGCAAAACGGCAAAAACTGTTAGCCTGAAAGGGAAAACCATCATGCCGGCACTTATCTCATCACACGTCCATATCGGGCTGTTGAAAGGCCTTACCAACTCCGGTAACCATTACACGCAGGAGAATATCATGTCACAACTTAAAAAATACCAGGATTATGGCGTGCTCAATATCCTGGTGATGGGAAGTGACCGTCCGCTCATCTTTGAAACCGGATTGCGTGACCAATCAGTTGCCGGGAAATTAGATGGTGCCAGGTTGCACAGTGCCGGATACGGATTTGGTGTCAAAAATGGTGCTCCTCCTTATGAAGTAGGCATGGACAAGGTTTACAGACCAACTTCCGCAGATCAAATACCTGCCGAAATGGACAGCCTTGTGAAAGTCCATCCGACGGTTGTTAAATTATGGGTTGATGATTTTAACGGAAAATATCCAAAAAAGATGGATCCAGCCATTTATAAAAAAATCATTGATGAGGCCCACAAACGCCACCTGAAAGTGGCAGCCCATGTTTATTACCTTTCTGACCTGCAACAGCTTGTAAAAGACGGCGTTGACATTGTAGGGCACAGCATCAGGGATCAGGTGATTGACCCTGCCACGCTGCAAATGATGAAAGCAAAAGGCGTGACCTACATCCCTACCCTTTCTCTGGATGAGTTTGCATATATCTACGCCAAAAAACCCGACTGGCTGAATAATGAATTCTTCAAAAAATCATTGGAGCCGGGTGTGTATGACAAGATTACCTCAGAAGCTTACCAAAACGAGTTAAAAAACAGTCCGCTTTTTGAAACCAATACCAAAGCTTTTGCCACAGCCCTTCAGAATGTTAAAAAAGTATATGACGCGGGTATTCCGGTGGCATTTGGAACCGATTCCGGTGCCATGTTTTTGCGTGCTCAGGGTTTTAGCGAGCATTTGGAACTTCAGTTGTTAGTAGAGGCAGGCTTATCACCACTGCAGGCTATTACGATTGCTACAAAAAATGCTGCCAAAGTAATTGGGATTGATAAAAACTACGGCACACTGCAAGCCGGTAAGGTAGCTGATTTCATTATCCTGAATGCAGATCCTTCCGTTAGTATCAAAAACACAGAACAGATCAATGCTGTTTACAAAGCCGGAAAAGAGGTTTCCAAAGGGCCTTTAGATCATTAATTTTTATTAAAGATCGTTGAAATTACGATTATTCATTATCTTTAAGGAATGAGGTGTAATTATAATTACCGAATATCAGTAATCAAATCATTTAGCAAAATATCTAAGCATGAATAATGAAAAAATAGGCTTTATCGGGTTGGGCAATATGGGTCATCCGATGGCCAAAAACCTGGAGAAAGCAGGATTTGCACTAGCCGTGTACAACAGAACTGCCGAAAAAGCACAAGATTTTGAATCCAAATCTACTGTTTGCAAAAGTATCAAGGAACTGATAGAACACTCTGACATCGTTATCACCATGCTAACCAATGACAGCTCTGTGGAGGCTGTTTACAAAGAAATCCTTGATGGTAACAACCTCAGTGGGAAACTCTTTGTGGATATGAGTACCATCTCGCAAAAAATGTCCAAAGAGGTGGGCAATGCGGTGAAGATAGAAGAAGCCTCGTTCATAGATGCTCCTGTGGCCGGCAGTACAAAACCGGCAGCAGAAGGGACGCTAATCATCATGGTTGGCGGCGAAAACAAAGACCTTGAAAGAGCTACTCCTTATCTTGAAAAGCTGGGTAAGATCAAGCATCTTGGAGAGAACGGAAAAGGCTTGGCTGCCAAAATATCCATCAACTATTTTCTGGCGATGATCTATGAAGGCTTGGCGGAAACCGTTTTACTGTCGGATCATCTGGGAATTGCAAGGGAGGCAATGCTGGACATTATCAACGAGAGTGCCAGCGGCAGCGGCGCAACCAAGGTAAAAACGCCATTGTTGATCGACAATAATTTTGCACCAGCATTTGCCCTGGACCTGATGCTGAAAGATATCCGCCTGGCCAAAGATGCCGGAGCTGATTTTCCTACCGGGTCAAGTATTTTGGACACTTACACCAAAGCCAGTGAGAAAGGTTTTGGTAAAAATGATGTTATTGGCGTCATCGATTATCTTAAGCAAAAATTTTAAATCCGCTTGATAAAAACACGAAAAAGAAAAATGAGTTATAAAAAAAAGACATTATTTCGTGGTATAGACCACATTGGCATTACCGTTCCAAACGTGAACGAAGCGTCCGCATTCTTGGTTAAGGCATTTGATGCCGAAGTTTTATATGATGTGCAACCCGAAGACGCGCCCCCTATGAAAGGAGAAGATGTAGAAAAACAGCTGGGCATCCCAAAAGGTGCCGGCATTGTACATATGCGGCTGGTACAGATTGGCGAAGGCCCTACTATTGAGCTGTTCCAGTTTGAGCATACTAAACAGCAGGCACCTTCGCACCTCCAAGACTTTGGCCTGCAGCACTTCTGCCTTTATAGTGATGATATTCATGCAGCTGCCAAACAGTTTGAAGAAGCCGGTGGTACATTACTCTCTGCCCCGCATCCATTGGCCGGTGTAGAAGATAGCCCGCACAACAGAGGTATCTATGGTAAAACGCCATGGGGAAACCTAGTAGAAATCATCACTTACCCAGACGGGCTAAAGGGTAACCTGCACCGCTGGACACCAGAGAAGTAAAATGATTGAAGATAATGCCAAGGGATGAAACAACCCACCTTCACTACAATCTTGCAAAGGATTAGTTTAATATAAGATGCTGGTGATCAAACGATTCCAATATCATGTTATTTGCTAAAAATTTAGTTTAAAAAAAAAAGTATTGCAAAAAGTGACAAAATAGAAAATACCAAAAAAGCACTACAAGCTTTGTTAACCCCTACTCGAGAGGAAGAAGGGTGTATCCAATATGATCTTCACCAAGATCTTGAAAAGCCTGAAGTTTTTATATTCTATGAAAAATGGGAGAATCGTATCCTACTGGAAAAACACCTGAAAAGTGCTCACTTACAACAATGGCGACAGCAGCAAAACGATTTGCTAGCCGTCCCCATGGAAGTTTTTATAATGGACCGGTTGTAGCCAATACTACTTTTCTTTACCCGTTTCCCGTAGGAAGGTACAGAGAAATATAGAGATCCCGATTGCTATAATAAAGAAGAAGCAAGACTGCTGGAAGATGGCATTTTTATTAACTGCCATGTCCAGCTTGGATGCAAAGAGATGCGTGAAAACTGGTGACAGCAAAGAGGTTACCCCAAATACCAGAAAATTGATGGCACCGGTAGCGCTTCCTTTAACCTTGTCAGGATTGACTTCCTTGATGGTAGAGTAAGGCAACATAGCAGCGCCAGACCCTATGCCCATAAAGAAAAGGCTGAGATGTGGCCCCATTAGTTGTGGGAGGAAGGCCAACTGCAGAAGGCACAAAATCATTACAACTGCGCCACCTGCCAATACTGGAATCCTTTTTTGAAACTTATCTGCCAGCCAGCCAAACAAAGGACAACCTATGGCCCACCCAATAGGCACAAGTGCGCAGGCCACCGTGGCTTGCTCATGAGAGAGATGCCTAGCCTGTTCCAGAAAATCGACACCCCAAATCATGGCAAAAATAGTAGTGGGTGCAAATAAAAGCCCTGAGGCAATGCCACAAAGCCAACTCTGAAAGTTGGAAAATACAATCTTATAATTAGCCAGTAAAGGCCTTTTCCTTACCTCTACAAACTCCTCTGGGTTTTCTTTTGGCGTACAAAAAAACACCAGTAAGCCTAATACCAATGCCGCACCAGCAAAAATGATCCATAGCGAATTGAAGCTGTGACCCGTGGCAAGGTAGCTGTTGCTCAACTTTTGACCTGCAGACCCCCCAAGCATCCCGAGCGTCTGCGTTACGCCAATAGCTGTTGCCAGATTTTTGCCCGAGAAAGCCTTCACCGCAAGGAATACAGCCGCAGGAAAAGCAATGGCAGAGCCCAACCCCTGTAACAATCTACCAGAGTAGCCTAACAGATAATGTGAGCTAATAAAGAGACCACAGCCCAACGCAAGAATAATGATACCCACCGCCAAGGGACTCTTGGCACCTATCCTGTCCAGCAGGAGCCCAGCAGCAAGACTACCTACGGAATAAGTAATGTAGTAGGCACTTATAATTGCACTAATCTCTGTGGTGGTGAGATTAAAATTAGATGTTAACTGTGGAATCATTACACTTGGGGAGGATCGTACGCCATACTCTAGGGCGTAGAAAAGCAAAGCCAAAATCCATGGAATGAAGAAGGGGCTTTTCAAAAAGCCTAATTGTCTATTAATTGTCATGATGAAAATTTGTATCAGGCCCAGATGCGTCAGTATTGTAGCGCATGGCCTAGCAGTATGTGATATTAGAGAAAAAGCATTGCCAAAAAAAGCATTCAAAAAAAAATCTACGCAAACATGACAATTATCATTATTTACTTACTCTATAGGCAGTAGAATCAGTTTTTTTAGGAGTTTAATAATTATATTAACCCGTAGTGCATTATAAAAAAGGTTACTCATAATACGAAAATTTCGTATAT
>NZ_JBWEYV010000002.1:0-258566 GCF_056329745.1 Epilithonimonas sp.
GTAATTTTTTAACTTTTTATCTAAACTATTATTAAAAAGCAAACTTATCACCACTTCGTTAGGTTTGAGAGCGGAAGGCGGATTAAACTACCCAATTAATATTCAGAAAATTAAATATTTAAGAATTGGTTTGTGATTTTTAAATAAAATGATTACTTTTGCACCTCGAATAATTATAAAAATTTATAAACAATGTTTGCAATTGTAGAAATAGCAGGGCTTCAATACAAAGTTGAGCAAAACCAAAAGTTGTTTGTGAACCGTTTGAAAGGAGATAAAGGTGCAAAAGTATCTTTTGACAAAGTTCTTCTTACTGTAAACGGCGCAGTAACTGTAGGTGCCCCGGCTGTAAGCGGTATTACCGTAGATGTAGAAATTCTTGACCACGTTCAGGCTGACAAAGTAATCGTTTTCAAAAAGAAAAGAAGAAAAGGTTATGCTAAGAAAAATGGTCACAGACAACAATTAACTCAAATCCTTGTAACTGGTATTACCGGATTTGATGGTGCAAAAAAAGAGGCTAAAAAAGCAGCTCCTAAGAAAGCGGCTAAAGCTGAAGTAACTGAAACCAGCGAATCTGCTGAGTAATTTTTAATCCAAAAAAGCTTAAAATAAGATGGCACACAAGAAAGGGGTTGGTAGTTCCAAAAACGGTAGAGAATCTCACTCTAAAAGATTAGGTGTTAAGATTTTCGGAGGACAAACTGCAATCGCAGGGAACATCATCATCAGACAAAGAGGTACGCAGCATCACCCAGGTGAGAATGTAGGAATGGGTAAAGATCACACTTTACACGCTCTTGTAGACGGTACTGTAGTTTTCAGAAAGAAAGCAAACAACAGATCTTTTGTATCTATTGAACCAAACGCATAATTAAAAGCGTTTTATAAAAATAAAAATTCCGAAGCCTCTAAGTTTCGGAATTTTTTTGTTCAGTTGGGAAAACTTAGATTTTGAAAACATACCTTATCAAACAGGAACAGTAATGTGGACAATTAATCCACCATTTGGATTGTTTTCAAAAACGATGGTTCCGCCTATTGCGGCAATACGGTTTTCCGCATTTCTGATGCCTGATGTAGTCCCTTTACTTCCAGAAGTAAAACCGATCCCATTATCTATATATTTGACGGATAATTGCGTTTCCGAAGAATCAAATTTGATAGATGTAATCTTTGCCTGGCTGTGTTTTACCATATTGGTAAGCATTTCCCGCAAAACATAATAAATCTCTGTCTGAACATTGGCAGGAATAACTTTCCATCGTTCCGGGCTATTGCCCACAATTAGTACTTTCTGATTTTCTGAAGAGTAAGAATTAATCATTTCTGATAATCGACTACCGAAGTACTTATCTATACCATCATCGTCGTCGCGCGCAATATCTCTAGATTCTTCGTACATTCTTTCAATATCGTTGAGTGTTTGTTCTTTACTGAAACCGGGGTTATTTTGGATCTGCATCATCGTATGATAAAGTCCGTTAGCCACCACATCATGAACTTTTTTGGAATATCTTACTTGCGTATTTTTAACTTTGATTTCATTTTCCTGCTTCAATCTCTTTTTTCTTCTTTTATAAATAAAAAATCCACCAAATAAGCCAAATATCAAAGTCCCGATCACAATATTCTGTTTTAAAATATGATTTTGCTTTCGTGCGTTCTCTGCCTTTTCTTTTTCAGTTTCGTAGCGAATCAGAGCGAATTGGTTTTTGGCTCTAGCCCTTGCTGTTTGTAGGCTGTCATTAAGCTTCTGGTACTGTAAAAAAAACGTTTTTGAATTCTCAGGCGTTTCCAAAAGCACCAATTTCTGTAGTGCTTCTAGACGATCATCCGGACTATTTAGCCCCGTTGCTATTGTAAGCATTTTGTGAGCATGAAAAAGGGATTTTACCTTATCTTTTTTACTGAAATAGTCAGATAAATGGGCGTGGCTAGCATTTTGCCCCCAGAGATCATTTCCCTTTTCTCTAATAGCTAAAGCCTGCACCAGCTCCTTTTCCGCATTATAATTTGAATTTTCAAGAAACTTTGTAAAAGCAAGATTATCTACTACCCTAGAATAAGTAACGATATCTTCTTTCAATTTTTTGTTCATCAATAAAGAATCATAATAAGCCCTCGCTCTATCATATTCTTTTTGATATCTATAATTATTGGCTAAATTATTTTTATACTTTACTAACGATTCACTGTCAATTGTATTTTTTATAGCCTCTTTGTAGAAAAAATTTGCCTTGTCATAGTTTCCTAAATTTTTGATTGCGTTTCCCAAATTATTATAGTTTGAGGACAAAATCTCTCTCTGCTCTTTATTAGATTTATCCAAATACTGTAAAGCTTCCAAAGATGCTTCTTGGCTCCCATAATAATCACTATGATCAATCATTATTATAGCCATACTGATCAAACATTTTGCGGCCTGTTCTTTATCATTTCTATTTATGAAAACAATTTTAGCCTTATCAAAATTGACAAATGCACTATCATCTACTTTAGAATCCCAATATTTCCAAGCTCTTTCGTAATATTCATTTGTTGACATCTTATCTGCTTGATTCTTTGAACAAGAAAAGACAACCAGAAAAAAACAGAGGAAAAGATTGGCCTTCATTAAAATAATTATTCCATTTATAAAATGGTTATAAAGTTACGTATATTTAGTTCTCAGAAGGATTATTTGCTGTTTTATTGCCCAAATATTTGCTGTAATGCTTGATAATAATTATTTATAAAAAAACCGCTGTAAACATGACGTTTACAACGGTTAATTATTTACTATTGCTTGACTCGCTGAGTCTTATTTAACTTCTTCAAAAATGAACATGCAAACCAGTCAATGAGTTACGATTTCTATGGTACAAAAATGATTGATAAAAATCGGTCAAAAATTTTCCCAATTTGTGAAGTAACACCCTGTACAAAATCTGCAAGTTTATTAAGAATCAGTAGATTCAATATCTCTAGTATATATTGATTTTATTAATTGCGTCCATTATTTCATTTCTTATTTCTAGTTTATAAGAATTAATTAATGTTGCCTGATCGTTATTAATTGAATCAGTGAACGAATCTTTTGGATTCACAATTCTATCCGTCGTCCGTAGCTTCTGTTGAATCTTATCAAAGTTCCCATTTAGACCATCACCAAAATTATTCGCTATCAAATTTTTAAGATTTTCAGTTTCATCCCGTAATTCTGTAACCGAAAACACAGCTTTCAATTTGGAATATTGACTATCCTTTAAATCTAAATAATATCTATTTGTTAAATTAAGATAACTTTTTAATTCATCAATATAAATATCTTTCTTCTTACGGTGCGAATCGTATGATTTTGTGATTGATTTTGAAATGAAAATAACGAAAATTGCATTAAATAGCAAGGTTACAATATCTTTCAGTTCTATGTTATTTCCAAACTCAAATGAATGGGTTATCAGCAGATAAAAAATTAATGATAGAAGCGCAGAAAAAAATGCGACGTAAAAATATCCTATCTTGATTTTCTTAATGCTGTTTTTCACTATCTTGATAACAATTATTTTGCATCATTCATATACTCATCAATATCATCAAGATAAAAAGGTCTCTGATCCGAAACAATCTCCAAATTATTCTTTACTAATTCGAAACCAAAAGTTCGCACAAGCCCACCAAAAACTTCTTCAAGAAAAGAAGTTGCATAACCAAGTGTTCCATCTAGGATTATTTTGATTTTTTCTCCATTAGAAATTGCTTCCGTAAATCTTGGCTCAACAATTTTAGTTCGGTAAATCTCGCCAGAAAACGGACCTTCATCGGGCGTTCTAACCCCTGGAGTAACAGAAAAATCCTTAACTTTAAGTATTACCATTTGAATGTTCATATTAAAAATCAAAAGTACTAAATTTATTATTAGCCGATATCGACCATTTTATTAAAGTTCCGTTAAAAGTTTTGTCAAGATTCATATATGTTTCTGTTTCAATATTTCCGTACACATTATTTGTTAATATTTCAACTTCATTATAATATTCATTGTCAAAACCCATTTTTATTGAAGGAATACCTTTTCCCCGAAAATACAATCCTGTTGAAGATTGGTAAACTTTTGAGCTACCATGTAGCATAGATTCCAAGATCTTTTCATTCGAACTGAAAAATCCAACAATTGAACTGTACCAGTTTTTATATGTTTTGGACTGTTTCAAACTTTCGAATATTCCTATGCCAAAATCAATAAATTGGAAATCAATTTTCTTTTCTACACGATCATAGGACATGACGAGTAACCATAAATTTTTTTCATTTTCTTGTTGCGACCATTTTGTAGTGTTGGCCATTAACTCCAAAAACAAAGTTTGCAATCCATCATTCACTTTATTTGACCGTTCAAATAATTTTTCAGAAACGTATGTAGCAATTTCTAATCCAAGTTCTGCTTTAACAATTTGATCTCCTTTTATGGTTATTTTGTCACCTTTTTTTCCTAATTGAAAATGAATATTTTCATAAGACGGCTTTATTCCAATTTGTTGAAAAAAATTGTAATAATTTAATAAATCACATAATTCCTTTTTTACAGGATTTATCCCATTAAATTCGATCTTATGCAATTTCAACTTATAAACCAAAGAAATTAACAAAGCTATTGCTGAAAAATCTAGTTTTTCAACTGCACGAAGATCAAATGCGATTCCTCGTTTCATCCTTTTCTTTCTTGCCAATTCACATTTTTCTGCAAAATTTACAAATCCAATACTATTTTCTTTAAGGGAAAATATCTTGGGAGCTTTAATAACCTCATAGGATTTCAAAATTTGACTTCTCAATTGTGAATCCTTCGCCACTTGTTTTGATACTCCCTCGCAAAATCTTCTGATCTTTTTCTTTCTAAGACGTATCTTTACAAAACGTTTATGAGATTTAAAGGATGACATCCATAAATGTCTATCTCTTTTTTGTTTTCTTTTATGCAAAATTTAAACTTATTTTCTATTAAATATTTCTGACTAAATTGTCTTTTCAGTAAAACGTTTAAATAAGATTGTATCTCTCTTTGATATTAAACATCATCATTTATCTTTCTCTTTCCTCAGTGACAAAAGCCCTTTCTTGAACGAAGCAAGCGTCTCACCAAGTTGCAAATTAGTGTTTGGTATTTTTTCAATGATGTTGTTGAACTTTTCAAGGAGGTTATTTACATTTTCTTCATTAATTTCCTTAACTGAAATACTATCAACAATAACTTCTTTTGGTTCTAAACATGGTAGACCGTTAGAAAATAGTTGATACTTATATCCACATTCATAGCTTTCGGAACGATTGATAAAATTACCAGTTTTCACTGTTCGTTTGAATGGTGTAATTTGTACATCAATTTTAGAAATTGCGGCACCGCGGTCATATCCTTTTTCAAATTCAGTTTTTAGTTCTGCTCTGTGATTATCCTTCAATTGGTTTAACTCCTCATTAAAATCATGTTTCAGTTCAGCGATTTGATTTTGAAATCTAATTTCTTGCTGCTGAGATATATTCGAATTTGATTTTGAAATCGAATAATTTTTGAATAACAAATAAATCACCGACAATATCAGTAATCCGATAATCACAAAAGTAAAAGTTGATTCCATATTATGAAATTATGCGTTAATATTTATCAAACTAAAATTATCCACCGCATGTTCCCCAAGATATTCCTCGATTTTTTCCCTCCCATTCTCTTCAGAAAGCAAAAGTCTCAAAAGTTCTAGTGTCATCACATTGTGCACCCCATCAGAACAAATTATAAAAGAATCATCTTTCGAAAAATCCTCAATTTCAAAAATATTAGGAGTACTTTTTTCGCGTTTACCAGAAATTGATCTTGTTACAATATGCCCGTATTTTTTTTGAATTTCAGTTGATTTTCGCAAATCTTCTTCAAACATTTCATTTAGAAAAGAATGGCTCGTTGATTCCCAATCAAGTTTTTCATTCTTCAAAAAATAGATTTTAACGTCTCCAACCCAGAAACAATAAGCAATTTCACCAACTATTAATACGCCTCCGACTGTTGCTCCAGATTTAATTTCATTCTCATCGTTAAACTGTTTTATGGACAAGTTTGCTTTTTTAAAGGCATTTAAAATAGCTTGCTTGTTAAGTCCTGAGACGGTCCTTAAATGAGTTGCGATGTTTTCGGAAACAAGTTTTGCGGCGATTTCTCCTTTTTGATATCCACCCATTCCATCAACCACGAGATACAGGATGCTATTTTGATTAAATTCTTCAATCAAAATAACATCTTCGTTTTTCTCACGAGTTCCAATTCCTGTCAAAGACAAATGTTTCATTAATTTCCTGTTGCTTGTTTAGTTGCACCACCGTGTTTTGTCACTCTTGGTCTAGTTGATATTTTGACTGGCTTTAAAGTTAAACTATGGTCATTGGCTTTCGTCGCCCAAAGAAATGCTTCTCCAGGTTTTAGAATACTCATATCAGCTGGAGTAAGACCATTCAATTGAATCACAGATTTTTGTATATGCTTTAACCATTGTGGAGAATTAAATTTATGTAATAAAACCATACTGCTTAACTCAATGATTTCATTAGGCAAACTTGGTGGATCTTGGCTTGCTATCATTATTGAAACGCCTTTGTGTCGCATTTCTCGAATCGCAGTAACGATACTTCCTGTAAGATCTTTGTTGTCCATATATTTATGGGCTTCATCAAACACTATAAACTTGTTAAAGTGTTTTCCTTTAAATTCTCTTACACCGGAAAAGATATTCAGCATTATCACAAAAAGTCCCAACGCTTCATCTTTCACAATAAATTCATCCCTCAAATCAACGATTACTAGCTTTCCTGGCTCAAGAACTGAACTCAATGAAATTTCATCATCAATATATTCTTGAGCAAAATTCAGCTTTTGTCGCGCAAGTTGTTTCTGTGTATTTGAAAGCAAGTCAGAGTTTTCAACACTTTCTTTAATTGCACTCATCGTGATATTTCGACGGTGCTCTTTCATAATGTATTTTAGTTGCTTGATATATGAAGAGTCGTTTCCAATTGCGCCTAAAAGGAACAGCCAATCTTGAACATTTAATTCTTTAGAACTGAACATTAACGGTCGAACTTCTATTGATGGAAACTCAGCCCTTCGTTCTTCCACTTTATCAAGCGGTGTCAAAATAATTACTTTGTCTAATGAGTCAGGTTCTGCACCATACACCAACCGTAATTTTTCAACTTCGGAATTATTATCATTTGGATAAATCATCGAAGTGAACTCCGGCTCATAATCCATACTTTCACTATAATGAAAAATCACTCCTGCAAGCGGTGAAGGCAAACGGTTTATTTTGTCAAACTGCTTGAGAACCATTTCAGATACAGTCCCAATGGTATAACTTTTTCCTCCTCCTTGAACACCAAATAAACTAATTGTATTGGTATCGGAAAGATCTAAAGCAATTGTTTTATTCTGCAATGTTTTTCCGAGGATACCATATTGCGGACTTTTACTGGCTTTACCAACCAAGATATCAAAATCCACATCTTTCAATTCGTCGGAAGTCCTTTCTAATAATTCTTCGTTCGTGTCGGGAGAATCATTTTCATTTTTGAAATCTAAATCTTCTTCAGATTTATTTTCCACCTCTACTGAAGATTCTTCGTTGATTTCATCTTCATCATCTTGTGAAAAATTATTTTCATCAGATACATCAACAATCGGTTTCTCTTCTTCTTGTTTTAATTTTGACTTAAATTGTTGAATAAATGGCTCCAATTTGTCTTTTGTGTCAAAGGCATTTTCAAACTCTTTTCTAAATTCTTCATCTTCCAATCTGCGAGTATTCAGATCTGAATCCAGATCGAGAATTTCAGCAATAAGTTTTTCACCAAATGTAAATAGAACCGTGTCATCATCAATCATTTCCTTTAAGTGTTTTTGGTCAAAACTAAAATCAAAAATAAATCCGACTCTGTTGAACTTAAATGTAAATCCTTTATCCAAATTTTGAATAAAATCCCAATAAATATTGTATGCATTCTCTGAAATATATTTGTAGCGATATGCACGATCGATGTAGAATGCCAATAGCGATTTCAACTCCTTATTCTTGATGTCTCGATCTAATCTATCTTCAGAAGTGAAATTATTTGGATCATAATGTTGTTTCAGTGCAAATATGGTATTATCAATTTGGTCGATCATTTTATTCTTTAGATCTTCTCTCTCGCCAATTCCAAGATATTTACGGCATTTAATCTCTAATACTGAAACATTTATAGTTCTACTTTCCTTATCGATTGAAATGAACAAATTATCCGCTCTACTTTTTGAGTTTGAGTCCAAATTATCGAATAGATTCTGATGTAAATCAATTGGAACAAGGAAGGCGTTTTCTAATAAACCTTTCTTTTCAAGTACACGTTTTGCAAACGCAGAACCAATAACTTCAAATGCTTTGTTTTTTGAAGAATTCAACTGCATCACAAGTGAACTACTAATCGCGCGCAAATCTTCCAAAATCACTTGTAAGGCTTTTTGACCATCTTCTGAGTCAATGTCAATTCCAAAATCTTGAAAATGTGGACCAAGTATTCCTACAATTTCGCTTGATGGTTTTGTGGTAAGATATGATGAAACCCCTGTAACTTCTTCTCCTGGAATATAATCCAGCAAGAAAGGAATTTTACCATCATCGGACGGCATATCAAAAATTTGCGGACCGAGATTCTTGTCAAAAGTGATTACCCAGTCAGAAAATTCATGAAGATGAGAAATCAACACTCTATCTCTATCCGATAAATTTAAGTTCACAGCCGGAACAGCATCTGTTTTGTGAGAAGCCAATGCTCCTGCAGTGTATTTTTGATAAGTAGTATAAAAACTATTTAATGGTCTATCTTTTTCCTTCCCGAAATCAATAAAGGAAAACCAAGAAATATTATTTCCATTTTTACCTTCCACTACTTCTATCGCATTATCTAAAACCAATCCGTTTAAATAATCTACTTTGTAATCGCGATACGGTTTATGAAGCGTGATATTAGATGCAAATGGATTGACCAAGAAACTTAAATGCGAATCATATTTCGCTGGATTCTGAATATAATCTTCAATTTTGTTGATTGAATAACGCAGTTTTGGAAAAAGTCTATTTTTTGAAGGTTGAGAAAATAACTCCGCTTCTTCTGTAATCGTCGTTTCAGGATTAATCAATTCTTTTAACGCCAATCCGTTTTCTATAAGAGCATCTTCCCCAACAAAAATTCTAATTTCGAATTTAGTGTCGATGTACTCTTTATTTTTACTTGTTTGAATCAACGCATCTGCAAAAACTTCTCCATCACCTACATTAAAAAGATTAATTATGAGTTTATCAGTATAAGGATGTTGAATTAGGAAGTTCTTAATACTTTTCACCACAATTGGTCTGCTTACATCGTTATTCACAAGGTTTGAATAAGAGATGTTCAAAAGCGATCGAAAATAATACTTTACTTGATGGTTCATTGGAACCAAAGTGTCTTTTTTGTCTGCTAACTCCGAGTTCAGATAGATTCCCCACCCAAAAGACAAATCGCCCAAATAATCAAAATTTGAAAAATTATTTGGATCCACAATTACATAAGGATTATTCTGTGGTGTTAGTTTACCTAAAAAAAGATCTTCTAAATTCCCCCAATCTTTAATGTGTCCATTATAATTCAGGGTTTTTTCATGCCAATCCTCAAAAAGATCCATCAGATTTAGAAACCATGCGAGTCGCAAAGGATGTACTGGCGACATAAGGATTGCGGAAACCGGTTGTCCATTTGGAAGACTTGACTTAACCTTAACCATGTCAAGATATTGCACCTCAGAAAAAAGCATCCGCATTTCTTCTTCATTTTCATTTCCTTTGGTGGAGTCATTAATTTGATCATAAAGATCGTTTAGCCAATCTTGATATTCGAAAATATAATTCTCAATTAACTCCCTGTATTCATACAAGTTTGCAGTTTCTATAATTCCATTTTCGGCGTCATTAGATGACTGAATTGCAGAAAATAATTGTGCTCTAAGTTCAAGCAATTTAAGAGGAGCAATATCTGTTAACGAACTTTTTTCAAGGAAGCAATTTTGCAATCCTGTTGCGGTTGAGTTATTACTTAAAGAAGTCGAGACATAACCTAAAACTTCTGGATTAGATAAGAATTGATTCTCTATCAAACGAAGTTTCGTAGATATGATAACTTGATAATTATGCCTTGAAGAATAATTAATATGAAATATTGAATTCAATTTAGGCTTTGAATCGTTTAACCAAACATTTGATGTTTCGCTGGCAACGGGAATTGAGATTGGATTATTATTTCGAAGATTTTCAATATTGAACTTGAAAAATGCTTGAAGAACATTATTCAATTTATCTTTTCTTGTGTTTTCTTCTTTCTCTGTGTTTTCATCAAAGAAATAATCAAAGTCTTCGGAATCGCAAGTCAACTTCCTATTTAATTCTGCTTTCACATCTGGAGTTTTCCCTTCCTCTTCCCAAATTTTTTGAATGGATGCATCACTAAAGTCATCATTTACGTTAAGGATATTTCCATTTTCGTCCTCTGCAATAACTTTAAAAAAGTATGATCCTTCTTCCATTGAGTTGGAGTTCAGTTCTACTTTTGCTTCTCTATAATGCAAAGCAGCGTTGGTATTTGGAGCTTTTCTCAAAACGTTGATTTCCTGACCTGATCCTCCATCAACTGACATCAATATTACTTTAAAGCTTTTTAGTTGCTGAAGGTTTTTAGGTTCGGGTGTTGTAGTATAGCGAATGACAACTTTTGCGTTGGCAGTATTTTTTGCCAACAAAACTTTTTTACCTTCATCATTCACAAAATCTGTTGATCTAATTTCAAGTATTCTCAACTTGATATCATCAAAATCCAAATTTGGGATTTTCCATTTATTAAACCACAGTTCAGGATAATTTTGTGCAACAATATTTACCAAAGAAAATGCTGAAGTAATTTCAGTTTCTTCTTTAAAAAGGTCTATAAAGTTTTTCTGAAGAGTATCTTTCTCCATTTTCAGTTCCTCAACTCGATCGTAAAGCGGTTTGTTGAATGCACATAGATTATTGGTACTTTCAATATTGAGGTTTAATCGAGATCGAAACAACTTGTCATCATTCAACAAATCAACATCCGGAAACAGTGAAAGTAAATTGAGGTGTGTTCCTACGGATTGCAACTCATAATTATCCTGTTCTATTGCTAAAAGATAATCAATAATATTACTTTGTTTCAGCTCATTCGCTTTGATTGTTGTAAATATTTGGTCAATATAATTTCTCTGCAATGCAGGAATTTCTTTGAGTAGGCGTTTTTTTAATTCTGTTTCAACCGGCTCTAATGAAATTTCTTTAAAAGTAGCATTACCGTATGAATCTTCTGCAGCAGTTCTATTGTTTGATGGAATCAAAACCAACAATGGCTTTCGCTGTTGATTTCGATATTCAATTAATTTTGTTGCGGAAATATATGGCGATTCTACTTTATTTTCATTGATAATAAAGGTATCTAAATCTTTGAATTCCTCAGAAAGTGCTTCCCAAAGCATCATTGTTTCTTCATTACCCATTCCGGTAATCTTCATACAGTGACCAGGTTTTGCTTCCTGCAATTCATCACGATACAGTTCGATGATCAAGTCGATAATGTATTGGTAGTAAAGAGTTATGTTTTTAACTTCCATTGGGTAAAATTTACTTTAAAGAATAACGAGGTCTTATTTTTTGAAGGATATATGCATCACTTAAATCATTGTAGAAACCAATCTGTCTCAACTTCAGTTTGAAGGCTTCTACATTTTCTTTGAATGCAATATTGGTATGAAGATCCGCATCTTTGAAACGCTCTTCATTCTGTCCATTGATGATCAATCCGTAGCGTTCACGAAGGTTCTGCATCAGCTCTTCGATAGATAAACTTCTAGTAACAAACTTATCTTCTTCACGGTCTAAAACCTGAATTTGAACTAATGTTTCTAAAAGCCGAGTTCCCAAAACATATCTTCTTGGATGTTTTTTGCTTCTTCCCTGCGCGAGAAATCCACGGTCATTATTTTTTTGGCAAACAGAATCTATAAACTGCAAATGATACTTATACTGATATGGTCCTTTTTCTTTTACCAAAATTTCCACATATTTATCAAAATAAGTTTCTTCGTATTTTACTTTGTCCAGTAACAATGATTTATCTGCTTCATCTTGTTGATTGTAAATAATGTCCCAAAATGCACGAAAAAGCGTTTCATGTTCAGAGAGATTATTTTTTAAAATATGTAATGCTTTATCGACACTTACCGAATCTGCTTTATCAAGATTCAACTTGCTAATAATCGTGTTAATCTTGAAACTCGCTTTAATATATTTGTAGATAGAATTATATGTTCGTTCTGCATCGGAAATTGCCATTGCAGAAATTTTACTTTCAAAATTATCTGTTACATCTAAAACTACCGCCCAATCATCCACAACATCTTTAGTTCCTTCCTCAATCATTTTCGGCAATAGGTGAATCAGTTTATTAATATAAAGCGCCAAATGAAAAGAGATAATCGTTTTCAGATATTCGATTAGAACGCCTCTTGGTATTTCATTTTTATAAACCAATAGTTTTCTTACGTCTTCGCAAAATATTTCATTCTGCTTTTCCAAAATTGGTCTTACTTTGTTCAAAGATGTACTGCTTTCCAAAAATCCAGGTGCAACACTTCTCATTAAGTGCAAAACACCCAAACTATCAACATCAAGGCGATTGCCTCCTAGTAATTGATTTGTAGTTGAATCCCAACCTTCCAAAAGAAAACTAATCAGACTTTCTTTTACTTTTGGATCGTGATTTAACATTAAATATACTTGATCTGCAGTATAATAATCTCTTGTTTTCTGTGCATTTCGAACTCTATAACTTTGCAAATGAATCGGCTTGAGTGAAGAAATCTCTTCCTTATCTGTATTCCCTCGATTTACCAAATTCACCAAATTGGTTCGCATCCACAATTCTACCGCTTGTGGATTTTCCTTGAATCCTTGCAACTCTCCATCTTCTTCCAACTTCCCAAAAATCATCTGCAGTCTCTCTAAACTGATAAATACATTTTCACCTCTTCTCGTTCTTTGAGATGGTCTTATTCCATTATGCTTTAACAACATAAATAAATTAACCAAGGTATTATCGATATTAATCAACTTGGCATCCGGAGTAAATATCAATTCATTCCTAAAAACACTTTCGTCTTTATTTAATTTTATCGGCATAATTAGTATTCTAGTTTCTTGATGGTTATTTTGTTCAAGTTATCTTTCTTCACAGAAAAGAATTCTTTATTGTCAGGTGTCACCACAATTTCATTGTAGTTTAGGTTTTCTAATAGGTTTTTGAAAACCAACAGTTCAATAAATTTCCCTTTCATATCGTTCAATGATGGGCTAAATCCTTTATGGATAAAGTATAGCATCTCATACAAATCGAGCGAAATCGTAAGCGCAATATGCGTGTGCGACTTATTTCTGAAAGTCAAACTATCTGCTTCATATTCCAAATATTTCGTCAAATGATCAGTCTTGTTTACTTTCAATTCAAAATCTGAAAGCGGAAATAGCTTGAATGATTTTCCTTTATGGTCTTTAACTTCGGTGGAAGAAATAACAAGATTTTTCATATCCAAAGTTTTATTGTTACAACCTTCATTTAGGGAAACTGCTCTAGAAATATTCTGAATAATCGATTCATTCAACAAATCGGAACGCAGAATATTTACAAACTCAAATACTGATTTATAAGGAATTCGCAGTAAATAAGCCGGCTTATTCAATTTTTTGGTGTTCCCATTTTCTTCTTCAATCTCCACAACTTCGGTAACTAAATTGAAAAACTTGGCTTCAAAATATTGATGACGAATAAAGGATCTATGCTTTTCCCGAATTTCTTCAATTACTTCTGGTGTCTGCTCGTGAGCGGTAACAAAAGATTTATTCTCGTTAAATGTGTCCAAAAGATTGGCTTCTCTTTCCGCAAATTCCAGATAATCTTTTTCCTGATGTTTTGTAAAAAATAATTCACGATCCAAATTCGGAACTGCCACTTCACCAATATCAGTTTCACGAAGCATTTTCACCAATCGGTCGTTGCTTCCACCATCATCAAAACTTGGATTGGTAATGTTGAAATAATAATATTGCCAATATTTGGAAGGATCATTGGTCTTTAATGATTCTAATTTTTTCACATCTTCACAAGAAAAATCTCTCGTAATTAAGAAAGCAATGAATGAACGAAGATCACGCATCGTGATATGCAATTCCCGCTTCAAACTCACAGTTCGAAGAAGCCATTCCATTCTTGTAACGACTTCATTTCCTGATGCACTGTCATTGATACTTTCGACATTGTATTTGATGAAGCAATCTTTCGCCAATTCACAACTGTCACAGTTTTTCCAAAGATCTTTTCTCGTTAACTGCTTTATTTGTTGTTTGAATAAACTTCCTTCTTCCGCATTTTCAGCAACTACAGAACGAAGATTAAGGTTGATAATCATCAATCCAGGCGGAAGTTGATAATGCCCTTCTTTATCAAAATAATTATCGATGACATCCGCAAGATTTCTATGCTTTGTTGAAGTTTCAAAAAATTCTACTAACCTTCCTTCATTAATCGCAATAATTCTTCCTTCTTTTGCTTGCTCAAAGTTTTTCACATTTTCAAAAGGTTCGAAGAATTTCTCAAGAACATCATTATTCACATTTTCATTTTCATCTTGCGAACCATCATAATTGCTTTCATACTGCATTCCGTTGATTTTGAAACGCGCTCCGTTTTGATGCTCAAAATGTTCTACATCTTTTACATACGGATTCTTTTCAATTTTCTTGATGAAAGCGGTTTTACCATCACCTGCATTTCCTGTGATAATTAAAAGTTTGAAAGTACCGTCAACAATCGCCGGAATCAATTTTTTATCCAATCTTGTTTCCGTGTAAGTGGCTTCATCCAGATTCTTTTCATTCGGATCTGCACTTACTCTTGTTCCGAAGTTCCCGTATCTCGACTGACTGTAAAGCGAATTGATGTAA
This sequence comes from Epilithonimonas sp., assembly GCF_056329745.1. Taxonomy (NCBI): domain Bacteria; kingdom Pseudomonadati; phylum Bacteroidota; class Flavobacteriia; order Flavobacteriales; family Weeksellaceae; genus Epilithonimonas; species Epilithonimonas sp. The sequence goes on from NZ_JBWEYV010000002.1 coordinate 15,105, forward strand.
TCTACAATATTGGCTCCTTCAACATCAATTTTGTATGCCTTTATTTTATCTCGATTTTCTTCGAATAATTCTTTTAATGCGGTATGAACTCTTTCAATATTTCCTTCGGTAAAGGTTTTTGCACCGCCATTCCAGAAGTTTTCATTAATGATGTCTTCATTATCAACTCGAAGAATTAATTTCATTGGTTCATCTAACTTCAGACGAAACGATTTGAATTTGGATTTGAATTCCGAAAGCAGATTATCCACAGATTCCGACAAGTTCACATAAGTATTCTGACGGTTGTAAATATTGATATTATAAGTTCCTTGTCTGATGGAAACTTGCGTATGATACAATCTGTTTCTCGTGGACAAACCATCTGTAGAAGCAGGAATTTCATCTAAAATCCGATCTTCAATTTCCAGAAGTGCTTCCTGCATTTCCAAAGCATCTTTGAAACGAACATCTTTATCTGTAGAAATTGCTTTCAAAAGAAAATCAGCAAATTCTCTTGACAATTTTGGTTCAACTTCTTTTGGATCGTTTGGCGCGATACTGATAATTGGCGTTTTCTTCGGATTCCAAGGATATTGTTTGCAAGCCAATTCAAAAAGCGTAACTCCCAAAGCAAAAACATCTGCAGATTTATCCCAATGCACATTATAGTTTTCGTGAATAAGATCCGGTGCTAAATAAGGATTGGTTCCCACAAAATCTTTATTCTGTGTATTGCTCGAAGCCACATTAAAATCAATCAAAACAAATCGCTCACCTTTGTCCCAAATAATATTTTGAGGTTTGATGTCGCGATGCATAATTGGTTTTTCCCTAGATTGCATTTCTACCAATGCTTTCAGCATATCTTTCCCCAATTGCAGAACTTTGTGGATTGATAATCTCGCATCGGTTCTTGTGTAATGGCTTAAATTTTCTCCATCCAAGAATTCCATTACGGTATAAAATTGTCCGTTTGATGCTTCATCGTTCCAAACAAATTTTACAATATTTTCGTGGTCTAAATCTTTTAATGCTTCGTATTCATCTTTTACCGAATTGAAATTCACACTTTCGTTGAAGAGTTTCATCGTAAAGTATTTATCTTGAATACGGTGTTTTACCTTAAATACTCTTGAATAACCGCCTTTACCCAAAACTTTATGAATGGTGTAACTTCCAATCGTGTCACCTTCTTTCAGTTCCTCAAAAGTTGGGACAGTTGGCGATGGAATTGGTTTTGGTTCCGCAGATTCGGAAATATCAGATTTGCTTTCCAATGCATTTGCAATGATTTGCTGTAGTTCTTCCACCGTTTGCAATCTTTGCTGATCGTCTGTAAGAATCGTTTTTCGGCAAACTTCGTCCAACCAAATGGGAAGATTCGGGTTTATTTTGGAAGGCAACAGATTTTCAGGCAGTTTTCCGCCCAATTTATCTAAAGCGTAAGGCGATGAAAACGGTTCTTTTTCGGTAAACAACCAATAAATTAAAACGCCTAATGAATAAATATCCGAAGAGGTGTTCGCATCATTCTCAATGAGTTCTCGTGCGTGATATGCTGTTGCATTTAATTGAGTCATTGTCGGCATCACAGTATAACCCTGTTCATTATGATCAAGGAAATAAGATTTTCCGAAATTTCCCAAATACGCATAACCACTTGCCAAATAAATATTTTCGGGATTGATGTCTCGATGGAAAATTCCCTTTTGATGCGCCTCCTTCAAAGCAACCATTACATTTTCTACAATCTGAAGTTTTTCCTTGAAAGTAAAAGTTTTATGTCTCGCTTCGGATCGCAAAGAATTTTCATCCAAGAAATCTGAAATCTCGTAGAACAAATGGTTTTCATTATCTACAATAAACTCTACATTCAAAATGAAAGGTTTTCCTTTCAAATTCTTTAATGCGTTGTATTGATTTTTAATTTGGTCTTCACGGTTCCGAAGTTCATCGGGCGACATTCCCGAAACTTGCAATGCATATTCCTTCACTCTTCTACGAACCGGTGTGTTGCCTTCTTCTTTAACCAAAAATTCGGTGAAGTTGGTTTGCTGATCCAAGATTTCTACAATTTCGTAACCTTGAACTTCACGCTTTTCTTCCGGTGCTTTTTTGCTTTGTTGACCAGAAAGGAATTTCACAATATCTGTCCGAATATCTTCAATCGCATCTTCGCTTTTTCCCACATTTATCGGATTCCAGATATAATCTAAAAGGCGATCATTCAGCATAAAAGTGAGTTTGTATGCATCCGAAGAAATCACGGGATGATAAACATTGTCATAAGACAGCGTAAGCATATTCTGTATCCACGCTCTTCCCCAATTGGGATTATGTTCCTTGAGTTTGGAAGCCAAAACCGCAGTTTTTTGTCTGCCGGTTTTTAGCGGATTGCTCATTTGGCGATCGTTGAGATACCAATAATTATCATCGCCTTCTATACGACCTTTCCAATCTTTGTTTTCGATATTGAAAATGGCGTGCGGTGTTACCACAATAAGGTCGTATTCCCAATACTGAGTGCGGAAATTTTTCGGATTGGTGGAAGCGATTTCCACATTGGGAATCAGGAAATAATTGTCGGGAAGATTCACTTCCAGAAAATCCAACAGTTTCTTTTCGCCAGCGTTTACCACCTGCTCGAAATAAGGGGGTTTTATGATTGTTGCCATTGGTCGATTTCTTTTTCTATGAGGTCGATTGCGGTTTTTTCTTTAAAACAAGCATTTGAAAAATTCTTCATTGCATTTAAAATTCTTTCACTGATTTCACCATACTTTTCTTCAAAAATTGGAATTGCCAAAGAACTGATTTGATGATTATCTATATGTTTTTGAACACTTCCAAATTCAAAATTTGACAAAATCTTTTGACCTGTTTTTGTTCTAAAAAAAGTAAAAATGTAGGGATTCCAATTTTCTTTATTTTTAGGAATAATTCTAATTAGATTATTCGTAGCTGAAACTCCATCCAAAAATTGATGAACATAAGTTACATAACCAATTGTTCCCGCATCCTGTATTGCTAACCAACCATTTCGTAATATATAATTTTCAATGTTTGCCATTTTCTTCGATAAAAAACTATCCATTTTTGGAAATGCACTTAAAAGATCTGAACCACTTAAAAAAGGAACTCCTAATGCAGGATTATCAGTTCTTACTCTTTTAAAAATATTTGGTGTAAAAACATTTTGAGAAAGTTCAGAAATGGTTTTAGTTGTAATATTTGATTTATTCAGTTTTGCATAAAACCGATCAAACCACAAAGCATTATAAGATGCGTCCAATCTATTATTATGAGAACGAAGTACATTTATCTTTACCGTATAATCTGATATTTTCGTATTATCAGTTTCAGAAAATTCCATCAACTCATCTTCAAAAATTTCAACTGCTTCCTTCAACAAATTATTGGCTTCCACGCGCAGTTGAGCGGACCCTACAATAAGGTTGTGGATTTTTTGTTGAAATTCTTCGGGAAGGATTGGGATTGGAATGTCTTGCAACATCGCTTCAGAAATATAAGGTTGAACTCCACCTGCAGACAATCTATTGAACAAAGCATTCCCATATTTTGAGACCAAAAAAGCGTAGATATATCCTGAATTATTTTTGTCTTTTGCAACTATTCTAATAATATTATCAGAACCCATTGCTTTATTTTCTTCAAATTCTTTGGTTACATAAGAAGTTTGTCCGATTGCACCAACGCGACCAGTTAATATCATTCCTTCTTTCAAGAATGCACTTTCATCAAAACCATATTTTTTAGAATTGTAATTGCAACTTTCAAAAGGATTATTTTTTACAACATCAGAATTACTTAAATATGGAAATCCTCTATCTTTTTCAGTATAAACTCTTTTATTACGACCCGCAGTAAAAATTTTTGGACACAAAGAAATTAAATCTTTGTGTGGCATTTTTTTTAGTTTTTTCAAATATATTGTTCCTTCAGAAATATGATAACTCCCATCAAATCTCATTGCAGAAAAAATATCTTTATTATTAATTTTAAGCGTCTTCATTTTTTTAATTTAAAAATTCCAAATACGCTTTTGTGATGTTCGGCAAATCGTCATCTAATAATTTTACTTTCTCTTTTCGGGATTTCACATAAGATTTTCCCTTTTCATTATAAGCCAAATATTTTTTCTCGCCTTCAAAAAGAATTTCCGCACCGTCTTCATCTCTTACATAAATAGGAACTCCGCGTCGGTCTTTCCCTAATTTTTCTGCAATCGCCATAAAGACATCATAATCTTCGCCACCATCGTGCACCAAATTTCTTTGGTTTTCGGTTTTCTTTTCCAAAAACAACAGCGACGCCTGAACGCCAACTTGCGGTAAAAATGCTTCCACCGCCAAATCTACAGATGCCAAAATCTTAAATTTATCCAAAATCCATTCTCTTACCGGCAAAGTATTGGGATTTCCTAAAATTCCGTCGGGAAGCACAATTGCCATTTTTCCGCCTTCTTTCAAAAAATCGTAACACGCTTCTATAAAAAGAACTTCCGGCGCATCAGAATATTTGGATAAATGGTAGCGTTCTGCAATTTCTTTATCCACTTTCACCTTCGTTCCAAACGGCGGATTGGTAAACACCATATCGAATTTTCCACGAGCATCAGGTGTGTAATTTGTGGAAATATCCTTCATATTTTTCAGACTTTCCTCAATCGCGGTCTTAATTTTTTCAATTTCCTGCGGATGTTCCCAATTCGGATAAGCCAAAGAATTCACGTGGAAAATATTGGCGTGTCCGTCTCCTGCCATTACCATATTCATACGCGCTGCTTTCTTCAAATCAGGATCAAAATCAAACCCGAAAATGCTGTTTTCTGCGTAATTTTTTACGCGCTCGTTTACTTCGTACGAATTGTATTTTTCGGTAATTAAAACTTCATCTAATTCAGGATACATTTCCGCCGCAATTTTCTTCCGAACGTGATCTAAAACCATTACCAAGAAACCACCGGAACCACAAGCAGGATCCAGAACTCGTGTATGTTCATCGGGATTCAGCATTTCTACCATTGCACGAACGATATTCCTCGGCGTGAAAAACTGTCCTGCTTCTTGCTTCAAAGTGTTGCTCACAATGGTTTCATAAGCCAAACCTTTCACATCTACTGTGGCATCAAGAAAAGAATACTTCGCCAATTCTCCTGCAATAAAAGCCAAACCTTTGTCGGTAAGATCAATACTTTCGTTGCCATCAAAAACTCCCGAAAAAATATCATCATCTTTCAATTCCTTAAATAATGATTTTATTCGGTCGGCAACTGCTTTTCTGCCTTCGTTGGTATTTTGTTCCTTTACACCCACCCAAAATTTCTTGCGGTAAGAAATTCCTTTTTCAAATTCGGTAAATCTGCGTTTTTCGTCATATAGTTTGCAGAAAATCAGATAAAGTAATTGCCAGAAAGCATCTTTCTTCCGACCTTCATTAGCATAAATATAATCGTGGGAACGCTTGAAAACTTTTATTAAAGAATCGTTTGCAGGTTTTCTACTGTGTGAACGCTCCGGTCTTTCTAAATCGTTAATGTCTTCACCAAAACCAGGAATATCTGCAAGATCGCTAAAAGTATCATTACCAAACCGATCTTCTTCGCGTTGCAAATATTTAATATCAATACCATTTGTCCAAAGACCAAATTCACATTTATCTAAAGCGCCCATTGCATTTTCCAAAGTCATACGAACGCCTTTCTTTTTGTCGGTATCTTTGGTTTTATCGTCTTGAACTGCGGCAATTCGGATAATATTTTCCTGTTCGTGTTTAGCATCTTTATCGAAGATTACCAATTCCACCTTCTGCTTTTTGTTCTTCATCGTTTCCGGATCCACATAATTGATGGTGAAATCACGCTGCATATCGGAAATATCGAATCCATATTCTTCGTTCAGCATTCGGATGGTTGATTGAAGATTTTCTTCTTTTGGACTAGATTTTTTTGCTTCCCCAGTTAATACGCAAAGAATCTGATTATCTTCCAGAACGATTTCTTCTGTATTTGTAGAATTATTACTCATCGTTAGTTTATTTCTTGGTTAATTAATGCGATGGCTTCCGCCACATCATCAAATTTTAAGTTTCGGTTGGTTTCTATAATTTGGTTGAAGAATTGGCTTTCTTCTTCCTTGTTGATTTCTTCCTGTAAAAGAGATTTTACTTTTGATTGGGTGTCGGGATTTTCAGCAATCAGTTCATTTAATTTGATTCCTAAAATGATTGCTCCGGCTTTTAATTCCGTGAAATTTTCCAAATCATACACTTTGTTATAGGGCTCTGAAAAAGACATTAATCTATTGATATTCAAATAGTTATTTAATATGAACCCTAAATCTTCAGCATCTTTGTTTTCTCGGTTATGGCGATCTTTCCAAGCAAATAATTTCAGAAGAAAAACGCCTTCCAGAGAAACGATATTAAATTTTAAGGAACCATCCATTTCGATGGGAAGCAAATGTTTTTCTGCTTCTTCAAAACCAACGACTGACATTGCAAACGATTCGTCAGGTGGCCAAAAAATTTGATCATTTTGATCTTTTATAGCTCCGTAAGGAACAATATCTACTTGAAATTTCTCCTTGAAGAAAAATCGCTGTTGTTGCTTTTCGTCTTTGGAAAAATTCGGTAAAGATCGAATATCTGAAGAAATATCATCGAAATCCTCCCAATGATCAATCGCGATTGCGATATCCAAATCCATTGTCACCCGTTCCGATTTCTCATCGTGCAAATCCAGAATAATATCTCTTGCGACGGCACCGATGATGTAAAACTTAATTCCTCTTTTTTCAAAAACAGGAATCAACTCTTCTAAAACCGGCTTTAAAAGAGGATGTTCAATATTTTCACTAAAAACTTTATAATCCATTTTCCAAAATCATTTTAGCGGCTTCAATATTTCTGCTGCTGCTCGTTCCCATCAAATCTGCATATACCACAAGTGGCGGTGCTGTGTTTTGATATTTTAGTTTTAAATCTTCGGTCCAGAACGTATTATATACTTCTACATTTCCGTTATTGTCAGGAATCAGTTTAAGATTTTTTGCCAATGCAGATAAATCTCCATCATAATAAATCGTATAATTGGTTGATTTTAAATAATTAGTGATTAATCCTGCTGCAGATTCTCCGCCCCACAAGAAACCAAATTCCCTTTGATCAACATCTAAAAAGTTTTGATTTTCATCTGCAAGTCGGTATTTTTTGCGAAGAATTCTTGGTTTAACGATTTCGTTGTAGGCAATTACCCAACGCTCCAAAAGAGTATCCATATCCTTGAGCATTCTTTTTCTGTGGGATTTCATTATAAATTTACCCTCCTCTAAACCACTAAAAATATTACTTACTGATCCTAAAGAAATATTGGTTTTTTCTGCAAGCGCTCGATACGATAACTGTAGATTTTCTGCATCGGAAATCAAAAGAAGAAGCAGTTTTAAACCGACTTCTTGAAACGCATAACTTTGATTTTTTTTCTCGTTTGCTTCCTTCTTTTTGCCTTCGACAAAAATGAAAAGCTTCCCTGCTTTGATAAAAGCATTCCCTGCCGTGTCCAAATAATTATAGTTTTCTTGCTGAAGAGTTTCCGCAACATCTTTGGCTAAATAATCAGCAATTAGAAGCCATTTTTTATTCTTGTTCTGATCTTGGAACTGCGAAAGAATAATTCCAATATTGGACTTTCGAGCGTGGGATTTTGCTTCCACATAGAAAGTCTGTCCATCAATTTGAATGATGGCATCATACTCTTTACGTCCTGTTTCCACATCGACTTTTAATCCGGTATTTTCTTCCAGATTAGCGACTGCTTCGTAGATTATGTCGGTTTGTAAATTCATTTTGTTCAATAAAATAAAGTGTTCAATGACATTGAACATTCAAATATATTGAACATTTTTGGATTAGGCAAGGGAAATTGGGAAAAATAAGAGTCTGATAAGGGAGAAGTAAATCTTACTTATTCAAAAATCTAATACTCCCTGAACTGGAGGGGCATATAAATTGATTTTTTTTTCAATATACTGTTTCACTAATGCTGCATGAGACAATGGTTTCTTTACAGAGGAAATATCTTCATTCACATTATAATCCAAAAACACCAAGTCTTTTTCCTTTGCCATCTTAATCAATGTAGAAAGTAAATCTTGTAATTTGTTATCCAATACCCAATTATATGTTGCAACAAAAATTAATTTTCTTGCTGCAAGATAATCTAAAACTTCATTATTAAACATGCCTTTCTGATGCCCAACAATAGGACCATTGACTCTAATGCTTCTCTTGATTCCTTTCATATTTTTGATTCGAAACTTCGAATAATCAACGCCACTTGAATGAAAAACCTTTAATCCCTGCCAAATTCCTTCTACCGACGCACCTGTTTCGGGATCACTGAATGGAATAGGAATCTCTCCGATCGGATAGAAAGGACTAAACCGCACATATTCAGAATCTGAATTCGATGTCAGGTCAATAATATTTGCATAAGGATATTTCTTCTTTATATTTTCAATCTTCTTCTTTTTGTTTTCAATAAATATCATATATTATCAATGTTTAAAATATACTTCATCGGAAGGTGTTTAGCAACTAATACTTCCGCTTGATAAAAGGATTTGAGTTTATTATCTTTATTCACATCAAAATATTTTTTTCCAAAAATATCGAACCTTAAATCCTTAAATAACTCCAAAGAGTCACTTATGACTGCTTCCGATTTATTAGCATTACAATTCGAAAACAAAGTGTTCTTGTGCAAAATAACTTCAGTATCACATTTTAAAACAACTATATCAGAAATTCTTCCATCTCTTTTTAATACATATGCCATTGGATGATTCTCACAAAAAGAAAGACGGACATAATTTTCTAAATTCTTATCTTTATCAAGCTTTCTTGAAGTTCCATTTCCACCTGGTTTAACTATGTCTATATTATTATTCTCACAATAAAACCAAGAGTAAAGACCTTTATGACTTTTAATGGAGTCAATATTACTACGATCAGTGAAATGATAAAGACAATTCACATTTTTATCTGACAAAATTTTCAAATAATCCTGCCAATTTGATTTTTTTTCAGTTGTATAAGATAAAAAACTGAATGCATGTAATAACTTTTTTTGGTCATCTAGGTCATTTAATGATTTTCTTAGCACCGATTCCCAAAAAATAAAATCACGGCGAATTTCAGTGAGAAGGTTTTGAAACTTAGCTACCCTTGAATTGCTTTCAATAATTGAGAAATTTTCAATTAGTGAAAACAAATGCTTAAAGAACTTAAGCAGGTCGGAAATCTTATTGTCATATAAATTATTATAAAAAATAATTTCTTCAGACTTCAAGTTCAAAGTCAAATGCTTATTAGAGTTTTCTTCATTTCTTTCTCCCCAATAATAATATTGACTAGATTTACCGATAAGCGTAATTTTATATTCAAAATGTACATTATATCTGTTATCATTAAACAACTCTTCAAAGACACTAATAATGTCATTTGTTTCCTTTGTTTGACCAGAATCAGAAACATTTTTAAGAATAACATCTATTTTGCGAAGTGAAGAAATAACATCTTTTAAAAATAAAATGAAATTCTCAGTCTTTTGGATTGACATTTTAGAAATATTCGATTCTAAGCCCTCTGTTTACTTCTTCAAAAGTAACGAATGCTGAAAATCAATCAGTTGTGTTTTAATGGTACAAATATGATACTAAATTAACGAATATAAACAAACGCTAAATTGAATATTTTCTATCATTATCAGCTTACTACCTTGTTCAATTTACCCATAATTTCCTTCATTATTTCAATTAAAGTTTTGAAATTCGGACTCTCGCCTACGATCATACTTCCCTGCATTATTCTGTAATCTTCTTCCCATTTATTCATTATTTCTTGAGGAGGAATGATATTGATAAGACCCTTTTTATGATTGTCGTAGTTGATCCACTTAGAATTATTCATTCTTTTTCTAAAATCAACAATTCTTTCAAAAAGGCTATCATCAATTAGTGCACGTTTTCCGTATTCTGTATGATAAAGTTGGTGCAAATCAAACAAATGACGACTCATTCTCTCGCTTCTAATTCTTTCTATTGGTTTTGAAAATTCTTCGTGAATTAGAAGTATTTTCTCTAAAAATGTTTTTGTAGGAACAGTTACCAAAACTTCAAATTGTGGCAATGAAAAAGGGGCATCTTTATAATGGTTTTCTATAAATGATTCTACCATTTTTTTCTCCGAAGGTTCTGTCATTGCTCTTGCTCCCATTTCAATAAGAACTTTTTGCTGCACGTAACTTTCTTGTGGAATCACACTGTTATAGACTAATTCTAAGTGATTTGGATCGCTAAGATCGTCAATAATTTCAGAATATTTAATTTCGTATTCATTCTCAGAAATCTCTAACTTCTCCAATTGTTTAACCAATTCTTCTCTAAATTCGGAGATTACAAATTTTCCTGCGGTCTTTCGAAGTTTCTTCATTTGCGTTTTGGTTTCTGGATCTTCTGCAAATCCTAATAAATTTTTATCAATAATTAAATCGACATCCTCCGAAAACCGTTCGATAATTTGATAAGCTTTGCTTAAAGAAGTTCCACCCTTGAAGATAATTTGGTCTTTATATTTTGATTGAAAAACAGCGCGTAACACCATACAAACCCACCAATCTTTCTCTATCGCAAAAGGCGCATAACCTGTTGATAGAGCGAGTTGGTTTAAGGTTTCAATTCTTTGTTCTTTAGTAAGCTGCTGATGCCACATTTTTATGAAAGGTATCTGTTTTTTATTCTTTTTTGAATCCAAACTGGTGCATATTTCAATTGAGACATTAATACTTTTTCGTCTATTTTCTTAATATAGACTGTAAGTTTTTCCTCAAAATCTTCTGAAATATTTTTCTCGCCGGTTATTTTATATGTTTGAATGATGAGCTGAAGCAATTCATCCTTAACCGCTAAATTTCTAGGGGCAGTTTTCTTAAATTTAATGATGCTTTTTCTTATTTTAATTTCTCTTTGCGCACCATCTGTAAGGTAAACCGCGTGTAGCGGAATTTGGGTAGAAAGCCCCAACAAATACATTGCCATCGCTCCCGTAGGTGCAATTCTGGCTTTATCTCTTTTCGCAATTTCCTTTGCAATTTCCTCGATGCTTGGATAGACCGTTCCTAAAAGCTCATCTTTCTTCGGAACCAAATAAATTCCGTGAGCCAACCGAACCAAAACTCCCTGTTCTTCCAACCGACGCAGAACCTGCCGAATATTCTCAGCAGAGCCAAATCTCAGAAAGTCTTCTGCGAAAAATATTTTTCCCTTAGAAGATTTCTTAATCTTAGTTTCTATATGATTATGAGTTGTTTGCACGGTTTATATAAATAATTATTGTCACAAATTTAGTAAATATTTGTGACAAAATATGGTTTATAAATCTTTAATCATAATACATTAGCGCAACACCTCGTCTTTTGACAAATTCCTGCAGTTTGATTATTCAAAACAAGCCTTATTTATTCAAATGCTTTGCAATAGCGGTGTTTAGCAAATGTTCTTTTTTCCGAAGCTGTTTAGAAAAAATTTTACTATCGAAAATTTTTTCACACCTTTTAATATAGCTAAAATAGTTTGATTTATTTTTATTTACAGATGGTTTAACGATCATTGAAAACTCATTTCTTTCATTTTCTACAAGAAATGTTCTATTCCGAAAAGTCTGTTTAATTTCTCTATTTTCCCCATCTAAATCTCGTAACGGTTTTTTGTATAATTTTTTAATTTGATTTTTAAACACCGCTTTTGGAATATTTGGATTTTTGTTTCTTATTGCTCGATTAGATCTTCGTCGAACGATAGAAATTAGTCTTCTATAAAATTTAGCAATATTTGTTGATTTTATACAGGTATTGTATCCTCGAAATTCAAATCCAAGGTATATTAAAGGCGCGTCTTTCCTTTCATTACCTTCAACTTGCTTAAAGGAAGTTAGTCTACTATTTTGTTCTTGATTGTATATTGATTTTCTAAAAACGAAAGATTCGGTTTTTGAAGAACTTATTTTTAGATTGCTTTGTTTAATAAGATTTTCAACATAATTTTTTATTTCTTCTAGATCATCTACATTTGCTACTATAATAATATCATCAGAATATCTTCTATAAAATCCCCCTTTATCCTTTACAACTTTGTTAAGAATATTTTTATCAAAATCCAACAAATATAAATTTGCAAGAACTGCACTTATGGGCAATCCTTGAGGAATACCTACTTGAATTTTTTCTTTATTATAAAATGAGTTTTTATAAATTCTTAATTTTCCCTGTTTTATAGTATTTCGAAAATCTGCATTTGACTCAAAGAAACTTTTAAAACCTTTTTCTCTTCTTATTTTTGCTAATTTTTTTTCATCAAAACCAGATTGTTTACCACTTTTTTGTATTCTAATTCGCAAATCATCTCTTAATACATAACTGAAATTTGTACAAGATTTGAAAACGTTTTTGTGATCTGGAGGTAATTCTTCCTCACCTAATAGATCGCTCCACTTTTTTTCTAACAACTGATGGTCTAAGCTTGAAAAAAAACTTTCTATATCAAAAGTTAGTACCCCTACTTCCTCTTGGCAATCGCTACGATCTCTAATCTCATCAAAAACTTCTTTAGCAAAATGAATCGTACTCTTTCCTTTTCCAGTTTCGTCTAAAATAATTTTCCTGTAAGCATTAACGCAATCGTCGAGTCCAAGATCTTTTTTTAATGCCGTTTCATACAATTCATTTAGTATTGAGGCGTAATATCCATAAATTAAAGCGTCAAAATGTGTCGCATAATGCAGAGGTCTTTTTTTTGCTGTTTTTTCAAATTTGAAATCATCAAATTTGAAATTATGAGTCCTCACTTTTTCATTTAAATGCTTTTCGGAATTTACTTTTTTATATTTTCTTTCTTTGATGATAGAATGCATCAAAGGGTAAAAAGCATATTGCTGTATGAAAGAGGGGTTTTGGATTTTCTTTTGATAACTTTTCCAATTTTCATTGATGCGTAAACTCGGGGACAAATGCAAATATCCCTTCGTTTTCATCCAATTTGGTTTGTCTGTATCATTTCTCATAAAAACCCCGTAGAAAGTTCTAGCAATAATGATTATTAAATTTACATACCTCCGAAGAGCGGACTAGTACCCATTAACTGAGTCATTGTAATGTTCGTAAAGATATACTGCAACTAATTGATGTTGCCCCAATTAAACCCTTAATAATATTAGAATTTATGAATTTGGAACTTATCGTCAAATTACTTATCTTAGTGCTTGAATGCGTGATATTCCTTTTATCGGGAATACTGCATTGCAAACTTTAATCCTGCAAAAGCAGTAAGACCGAAGTCCTGTAGTCCTGACTAGATGTAAAAAATCAACTTCCTACGAGTACATCAAATATAGTAAAATAAAAAACTAAATACTACTTATGAGTAACTTTCAAATTGGCGATGTTATTTCTTTAAAAAACCACCCTTATTCTTTAAATCAAAAGACGAAAATTGGAGCAAATGCATTAATGACCCCACCACTTATGGTAGTTACTGAAATATTAAAGCAAAATAAATTCAATCCAGATTCTGAGAATGAAGAAAAACTTTTAGGACAAGTTTTGGGCACTTTCTATAACTCTAAAAATTGTAATTATGAAAAATTTTGGTTTAATATTGACGAAATAATTCCAATTACTAATGCAGAAAAAGAGAATATAGAAGAGGACATTGCGGGTAAAAAAACAGTTCCAACCGAATTAATTGCTGTAAAAAAAAAATATAAAGGAAAACAAGTGATTTTAAATACTGCTGATGCAGAATTGGGGAAAAAGAAAATCAGTTGGAGTGAAGAAGGTGATAAAGAAAAATTTCGAACTGAATCCTATATGGATTTTTTACCGCCAGTAATGACCGTAATTGACGTTGTTGAAAATTCTAAATTTTTAAAAGATAGAAGAGATCCAAAAGATGGTACGTTGAAAAAGGATTCTTGCAAATTCTTATTAAAATGCAAATGGTTTAACCCTTCTAAACAATCATTTTCTGAAGATTTTATCCCTATTAACATTGTAGAGGAAGTTATTTTTGATCAAGAAAAAATTGATATTATACAATTGGGTATGAGTGGAAGTAAATTATTTAAAATTCCAAAAATCACACCATTTGAAGGACATCCTAAAAGTCAAATTAATAATACGTTAGTTGAAATCATCAACATCATTCTTTTAAATCATAAAGTACGGATCGTATATTCTGACTATTTTTCAAAAAAAGTGAAATCTTCTTATTTACAAGAATTCAATTTTGAGGCAACGACATTTAAAATTACAGATTTAGCTAAAGATAAATTTCCAGATTATTCTTCGAACGTCTTTAATGATATAAAAAAATTATCTTGGGAGAAAGATAAGTTTTATGAAATCAACTATACAGACAGAAAAGGAAGATTTACGCAAAGAATAATAACCAATTGTTCTACTAGCACTTTTGAAAACGAAGATGAAATTGAAGAAACTTTTATCATTGCAAATTGCTTATTAAGAAAAGGAGACGTTCGACATTTTCGTTTAAAAAACATTATTGAACGATCAACTTTAACTAAAGATTTCGAAAACTTAATCGTGTAACTCTAACGTGAACAGTTTAATTCACAAGTAAATTAATTTCTTGCAAATACATTTTTTTATATGAAGAAGAAACTCTGAATGAACTTTCGAAAAGGGGAATTTCTTCAGTTTCTTCTTTTACTTTGAAATCTTCTTGAGTATGCTGATCTTTTTCTGTGAAATTTAAGTTTCCGGGATAAATGAAATAAGCAGAAATCACGTCATCATTCTCGATTCCAAATTCTTTGTAAACACTATTTAACCTGGTATAGCCAGCCAATTGTCGTGCATCTTCCATCGTGGGATTTCCGTTTGAATAACGTGGTTTGTACTTCGCATCTACAACAGCTTTTATTCCACAATTTGTATTTAGAATAAAATCTGGTTCTTGTTTATTGAATTTTTTATGATATTGTACTTCTCCTTCCAAAGAGTATCTGTCACGAAGTTTTCCAAATACAAACAATTCAAATAACTTACTCATATCTATCCAAAATGGTGGATGCAATGTTATTGATTTTTTGGAGTTTTTAGAAATATTGTAGTCATTTAACGCCAAAATTTGATTTCCTAATTGAATTGCACGATTATAGTTTTTAAAAAACGGATTGCTCTCTTTAAAATTTAATTTACTGAAAATATTATCGCTTACTTGATAGAAACCACCATCGCAGTATCTTTGAATTTCTACTAAGTTTTTATAAATGTCTGAATTTTTCGAATAATCTTCCAAATGAATTGAAACACGAGATAAAACAAATTTTATAAATTGGTTTAATTCAATATCAAAACCAAATTCCTGAAATTTACAAATTGTTTTTATGTAGCGATTTTTAAGTATATTTTGTTTGATTTGTTGTCCTACCAATACTTTTCCTTTAACTCTATTATTTAAATTTTCAATCTTTTCGTAATAGGATTTTTTCAATCCTTTTTTTACCAAATCTTTTACAACTGATAAAAACTGAGCTATTAAAAAAGGTGTTAAAAGTGGTTGTAATTGATTGTCAATTTCAATCCATTCTTCATTGAATTTAGTAGAAATCAATCCATCTAAATGTTCAAAGTTTTCTGGCTCTTTCAATGATTCCAAAAGCATTTGGACATAATTCACTTGTCTTTCTTCGTTATTAATTTTTGGTTCAATATAGATATTCGCGCCTAAATTTGGAAAACGATCTAAACCAATATAATAAGACGAAGAAATACTGCAGGAATATTGGTTTCCCTCAGAATTTCTATTTAATGAAATGGAAACACAGTTTTTTTCTTCATCATTTTCAAAATTTATTTTATCTTCTAAAGTTGATAAATTAAAATAGTGCTCCCAATTTTCAATTTTTTGAAAAATAGAAATATGGTCTTTATGATAATATTCAAAATGTTCTGAAATCCTAAGCATTCAAATTTTCAATTAAAGGGAATTAATAATACTTCTTGCCGACTCTTTCAAAATACCATCTTTTATATATTCTTCTAGGATAGGTTTTATTTCGTACCTAATTCTAAAACGGAAATCAACAGGTTTTTCTTTAATATCTTCACCAATCTCATTTTTTTCGTAGTGCTGAATAAAATAAGAATGTCCCAACCAAACATCTTTAGGATCGAAATCTCCAGTCATATATTCTGACTTTTTCATCACCACATTCTCATCCGAATAATCAATAGCTACATCATAGTTTTCAATAAATAATGACGCAACTTTAGCAAAAAGATCAACCTTAAAATCATCTTTTAATTCTGATTCTAAATTTTTTGGCAACACATCTACGAAAGCAAAACGTCTTCTAATTGCATAATCGATATGACCGACACTTCTGTCTGCGGTATTCATTGTACCAATAATGTATAGATTTGGGGGGAGAGTTAATTTGTTTGAATCTCCTACTTTGTACATAGACTCTACATTTTCACCACGGTATTCTAAAGCATAAATGAGTTCTCCTAAAACAGATGAAAGATTAGCTCGGTTGATTTCATCGATTATTAGGACGTAGTTTTTCCGAGTTTCTGAATAAGTTTCCCCATTATAAGAATAATTATCAAAGAATTTTTTCAGTAAAGCATTGTAATAAGTATAACGATAATGTGCGTGAACAGAAAGTTCTTTTGGAATCTTTTGTAATGAAATCACTAATTGATTTTCCAGAACTGCTTTTATTAATATTTTGAAATCCGAAAAATTAATTCTAGAAGGTGAAGCCCAATCTTTACCATATCTAAAATTATCAACCTCTACTTTAAACAAATTAATATTTCCAGATAAGTTAATTTCGCTTTCTTCTACATCTTTTTCTATTTCATTTTTAAAATCTTCAAATTTTTCATCAATCCAAATATCTAAATTATTTACAATGGAGTTTTGAGAGCTGATACGATAATTTTTCAATGCTTCTTCTGCAAATAAGCCTAAAGTTTTATTCACATTTTTATATTCAATTTTATCTCCTTTAGACTCCGCTACAATTCCTCGTACAAAATCTTCATAGGTGTAACTTGGGTGGAATTGAATAAGTTTGAATTCTTCGTTGTCTTGTAATTCATTCACATTATTAAGACCCAACATTCCTAATGCTATGTTTTTTGCTAATCTGGTTTTTCCTGTTCCGGGTGGACCTTGGAGGATGATTTGTTTTTTGTATTGAAGTAAGGTATTTATATTTTCCATTTTCTGTATCTCATTTATTCTGGCATTCGAAATATATTCCTGAATAGGAGTTAAATTATCCTGTGTTGGATAGGAATATGATTTGTAAATTTTAAACTGATTAATTGGAATTGGACCAACTTTATAAAACTTATCAATCAAGAAAGTAATTTTTGCAACTTTATTATCGTCCTGCAGTTGGTCATATTTCGGACAATTTTCCTGATTTGTATAATTTTGCTTCCAATTCGCTTTCTCATACTCTTTTTCATTTTCAACAAAATCAATTACTTCTGCAATATAATTAACATTGTAATACGACGTGTAGAATAGCTTAAAATGTCCATTCTCATCAATGCATTCTCGTAACAACTTCAACGTTTTATTAGTTCCAGATGGTCTTTTTGAATTCCAAAACACATCGTATGAATCTTTCATTTGGTGGTTAGAAAGCCAACCTGTACTATCTGATGCCATAATACCAACTAAACTTTCCTTCCATTCTTTTTCTAAAAAGTATGCAATTCTTGTTATAAGATGTGTCTTATTTTTTAAATTGCTTACATCAATTCTAAATTCGTCAAAATATTCTAAAAAACTGTCTTTAAACGTAGTGTTTTTATAAGCTTTAAAAAAAAGATTCTCCGAAATTTGTTGTCTATGATTCTCACTCAACATTGTGAAATTATCTAGAGGATTCAACATATAGTTAATCGCATTTTTAACAGATCCATCAGGAATATCTTCTCCAAACTTATAAGAGATTAATTGCTCAACCCAATTATTCATTCTAACAAATGCAAATGCTAAAACTCTATTATCATCATACTGATTCAACTCCTTTTTTCTATGTGCATTTGAATCACAATACGACACAATTGTCAGCAACAGCTTCCCAAACTCTGAGAGTTCTGCTGTATCATCAAAAAGTAATTTAAGTTCAGAATATTTTTTTTTATTTAAACGAAGAAAATTTTCAGTTTCTGCATTTACCTCAAATACCAAAAAATCTTGTAAAGCGTCAGTAGCTTTCTGAAAGTAAAATTCATTTGATCTAATAATATCTTGAGCCCAATTTGAAGTGAGCATTTCTGCAACTTTGCTTCGTAATGATTCCTCCATATTTTTCATAGATTATTAAGTTCCACAAAAATACGTTTTTGAATTTAACAAAAAATACGGGAATCCATAGTGGCTTGATTTTAATCGGATAAATGATAATTTATTTTACAAAATTATTCCACTTTTACCTGTCCATTCATCAGCATAGGTAAAAGCCAGTCACGTAAAGAGCTAAGTTGTTGGTTTTGTTGCTCTAAGTTATTTTGCTGTTGAAAAAGTACTGAAGCAATATTTTTAAATTGATTAACTAATCGTTTTTGGGGCTTTAAAATTTTGATTCTTTTTAAAACTGCTGTAGAGATTTCTTTAAATGTAGAACCAGATGCATTGGCTTCAATTGAAAGCATATTATGTTTAAGTACATAAAATACATATTCAAAAGGATATTCTTTATTACAAACAATAGATTTAAATCCTTGATTTGTAGCGCAATTAAATCTATTAATAGCTAAATATCCTATCGGAGCTCTTGATGACATCAAAACGGAGTTTGCTGGTAGAATATTTAAGGATGCCTCTTTTAAACCTTTTTTAGTGACATCAAATACACCTCTTGTAATAAATTTATTTCCGATGTTTTGGGACAAATCTTTAGGTGTTATCCAAGGAATACCGTTTTTAGAAAAATTATCTTCAATAGCTTTTGAAGGTGTACTTCCTCCTGTAATTGTCCCTAGCTCCTCAATTGTTTGAAATTCCCAATCTATCGGAATCTCCCTCTTCAAAATTTCATTCCAAACCATCTTGCCACCACTTGATTTATAAGGCTTTCCGTTTTCGTCTGGAAAGTCAAACTGCACAAACCAATAGTCGTACAGCGTTTTTGCCATACGCTCTAAATTATCATTTAGTTTAGTAAAAGATGAACTTTAGCTATTTTTGTTTTTCATTCCTTTGCGGATTTTTAAATTTTAAATAAAGCATAGCAATGAAGGAATTAGTGAAACTAGAGATTATGAATGCAATGAATGCCACTTTAAACTTTCAACAGATGACGATGTTAGAAAAGGTAATTCACCAGAGTTTTCATAATGTAGAAATAACCAATCAAAACAAAGAAAATCAACACTTTATAGATAACAACGAATCGATTCTCAATCTATTTATTTCTTCCAAAAAAGTAGAAGGATGTTCGGAGAAATCTCTAAAATATTATTTTTCAACAATAGATACGCTTTTCAAAAAATTAAGTAAAAAAGTGACCGAAATTTCCACTAACGATCTACGAATTTACCTTTCTGATTATCAAGAAACGAAGAATTCCAGCAAGGTTACTATCGATAATATTCGGAGGATATTTTCAAGCTTTTTCTCATTTTTAGAAGATGAGGATTACATCTTAAAAAGTCCAGTGAGAAGAATTCATAAAGTTAAAACGCCTAGAATTATTAAAGAAATTTTGAGTGATGAAGAAATAGAAATTTTAAGAGACAACTGTAAGGAAATCAGAGATCTTACGCTTATTGAAATTCTTAGTTCAACAGGAATTCGTGTAGGTGAACTTGTGAAAATCAACCGAAAAGACATTGATTTCCACGAACGTTCTTGTATTGTAACCGGAAAAGGAAATAAAGAAAGGGAAGTTTATTTTGATGCACGAACCAAAATTCACTTAAAACAATATCTGAAAACCCGAACTGATGACAATGAAGCGCTCTTTGTCTCACTATCAAAACCGCATCAAAGACTTTCTATTGGTGGCGTAGAAAATGTGCTACGAAAGCTTGGACTGAAAACACAAATCAATAAAGTACATCCGCATAAATTCAGACGAACATTGGCTACAATGGCGATAGATAAGGGAATGCCGATTGAGCAAGTACAGAAATTATTAGGTCACGTTAAAATTGATACGACCTTGCATTATGCGATGGTGAATCAGTCTAATGTGAAAATTGCTCATCGGAAATTTATAAGTTAATGATGAAAGAATATTTTCTTAGAGATTTAGTTAAGATAAAAAATGGAAAAGACCATAAAACCGTTTCAAATGGGACAATTCCAATATATGGAAGTGGAGGAATTATGCGTTATGGTAATCAATTTTTATATGGCAAACCAAGTATTTTACTTCCTAGAAAAGGAACTTTAGATAATATCCAATTTTCGAAAATTCCTTTTTGGACAGTTGATACCATTTATTATACTGAAATAAATGAAGACGAAACAGAACCATATTTTCTTTATAACTATTTGAAAATATTAAATTTAGAAAATCTAAATACAGGAACTGGAGTTCCGAGTATGACATTTGACAGTTACTATAATTTAAAAATACTGTTGCCAAATCTCAATGTTCAAAAGAAAATTGCCAACATCCTAATGGATATTGACAATAAAATTGAATTAAACAATAAACTAAATGATAATTTATTTTACAAAATTACTCAACTTTTACCTGTCCATTCATCAGCATGGGTAAAAGCCAGTCGCGTAATGAGCTAAGTTGTTGGTTTTCATTCTGATTATTTAAAATCTTATCGTAACTTGATTTTAATTGAGAATTAAAATTTTCAATTAACTGATTTGTCGGCATTAATAATTGTATGCTATTAATTTGTTCATTACTTATATTGGGTTGTGCTGCTCCACTTGCCAATGTGAAAATAGCTTCTCTAAAATATTTTTGATTTAAAGAATTTATTAAATAAGGCAATTTTATAGTTGGCGACAAACCTAAATCAAAATAACCAACACGTTGATTTACATAAAGTTGTTTGTTGGTGTTAGGTACAATTGCATATTTTCCAACAGTAGCTCCCGTCATTGCAATAACAATATCTCCAGCTTTAGCTTTAAATTTATCATCAATATTCTTACCTTCTAAATTGACTAAAGATAAATCACTTAGATTCAATGTGCAGTTTTCTTGAATATCTTTAATTTTTATAACAGATTCTCCAAAAGTAGTCCACCAACTTGACTTAAATGCAAAGCCTCCTCTAGATTTACAATAATCGCCAATAATTTTAAGTTCCCATCCAATCGGAATTTCCCTTTTCAAAACTTCATTCCAAACCATCTTGCCACCGCTTGATTTATAAGGCTTTCCGTTTTCATCGGGGAAATCAAATTGTACAAACCAATAATCATAAAGCGTTTTTGCCATCTGCTCTAAATTATCATTTAGCTTATTATTTAGCTCAATTTTTTCATCTAAGATAGAAAGTACTTTTGCTATTTCTTGTTGCACATTCAAGCTTTCTGGTAAATGAATATCTAGATTGTTTAAATCTGATATAAAGAAGCATTTTTGTACAGCTCCTTTTGATAAATCGTTGATTCTTTTACGTACAAATTTTGTGTTTAAATAGTAATACAGATATTCATTATTTAAAAGTTTTAGGTTAGGCTTTATAATCCCTACACTTCTTTGAAAATCATAATTCACAAAATCTTTAATAATTGCAGATTTTCCCAGTATTCCTACTGTTGAAATAACGATATCTCCTTTTGACAACTTTGTTCGTTTATTAATTTTTTCGAAAGATTCTTTTGATATTATCCTATCTTTATTATCTATTTTAATATTTCCGCTTACAATATTTTTGTTACTTAACAAATAATATTCTCCATTAGGATCATCAATAACAGATCCGTGTTCACCGTCCGTAATATGAAGTGATAAATTTTTTAATTTAAAACTTTCCATACCTCAACTTTTTCAAATTCTCTTGTATCTTCTTTTCTAAATCAGCACTTTCAGCAAACATTGCTGTTAAATTATTTTCAAAGGCAATCATTTTATTTTGAAATTCTTCTGCTGTGATTTCTACATACTCTATTTTTACTTCAAAATATTGTCCTGCACTGAAACTGTAATTCTTTTCTTTAATTTGTTCTGCAGAGATAACAACTGAGAAACCTTCTTCCTGCAACTTTTGATTCATTGCGTTGATTATTCGCTTTTCCTCTTCTCTGGTTAGTACCGTTCTCTGGTTTTTTCCTTCTTTTATGGTTTTTCCCAATTTAGAAGAATCTACCAAAACGATATGTTCATTATCTGCTTCTTTGTCAATAAAAATTACAGACACGTTGGTTCCCGTACTTGCAAAAATATTACTAGGCATACTAACTACACCTCGTAACCAACCACGATTGATTAAAGCTTCACGTATTTTTTTTTCAATACCACTTTGTGCTGTTATAAATCCTGTCGGAACAACAATAGCTGCTTTTCCCGTTGCACTTAGACTGTGCATAATATGCTGAATAAAAAGCAAATAAATAGACATCGAGTCTTTTTTCGCTTTCGGAACATTGGGAATTCCCGCAAAAAATCTTTCCTTGAAACTATCCTTATCCAAATCGTTTCTAAAATCTGAAAAATCTAATTTGAAAGGTGGATTGGAAACAATGTAATCAAACTTTTCTTTTAAATAGGAAGGTTCAGAAATCGTATTTCCCTTAATAATGTTCGGGATAGAATGTGAAAGATTGTTTAGAATTAAATTCAACCTCAACATATTACTCGATTTTTGAGAAATATCTTCGGAATAAATTGAACAGTTTTTTTCACCAATTGCGTGAGCAATATTCATCAAAAGCGTTCCAGAACCTGCGCTAGGGTCATACACTTTTACATTAGTCACAGCATCTTTTACCAAGATAGCCGCCATAATCCTGGCAACTGCGTGAGGCGTGTAATATTCGGCATATTTTCCGCCACTGTCACTGTTGTAATCTTTAATCAAGTATTCAAAAATGGTCGCAAAGAAATCATATTTCTCTTGGAACATTTTTTCAAAACTGAAATTCACTAATTTATTAACCAACGCTCTTGCAAAAGCATCTCTTTGGGAAGAATCAGTAATGAATTGGCTGAGATCATCAAACATTTTATCTTTTACACCACTTGCCGTTTTTATGGAATATAGATTAGAATTATCAAGGCTGATATTCCGCAATGTTCCATCAAAATAAGTTTCTGCAAAATTTGCTTTGGTAGAATTGTTAAAAAGATAAGAAATCAAATGTTCGGGTTGAAGTTTAGGTGCTTTGTTGCCGATTCGGGCGATGAGAAATTTTCTTTCCTCTTCTGAAAGTACTTCGTAAGCTTTCTGAAAGTCAGTTGCTTCAGCTAAGGTTTCACTAATTTTCTTTGCTTCATAACTGAACTTGTCGTTCATATATTTGTAAAGAAATGTTTGTGAAATAATTTTAAATTCGTTTCCGTCGTTTCCTAAACCATAATTGGCACAAACACTTTTAAGGTCATCAATAAGTTTTTTTGTGTTCGATATAAATTCTAAATCTGTCATTAGTTGATATAAGATTGTTGTCTGTATTCGTTTACAACCAACTGGTTAATATTTTGGGTCGTTTCGAAGTCAAGTTTCATTTTTTTGTTGTCTATAAATTTTTGTATAATGATGCTCAATACTTCATCACTAAAATAATCATTCCCATCTTTCAGGATATTGGTATTGCTTAAAACGAGAAGATCAACCATTATTTTGGTATCCATCAATGCTTCGTGGATTTGGGTTTCCTGAGCAGAAATACTTCCTTTTTCCATTATTCTTTTGTGGATTCTGGTAAATTTGTCGTCGTTGTTATATTTTGAATTGATATTGGAGTTTTTATTATTAAGCTCATTTACTCGAGCATAAACAGATTTTAGCAACGTAATATTGCTTCTCATATCTTCTTGTGAAACTTCGTCTAGGTTTTTATTTTTAAAAATCCTTTCTAGTTCTTCTCTTAATGTTATAAATTCAGGATCTTTCTGGTCAATATTTCTCTGTAATTCTTCTCGGGTTTTTCGAAGGTCATTTCGAAGCTGATCTGCGATGATCATTTCTTCTTCCGAAACTTTTACAAACTGAAAATAGATGTCTTCCAGAGCCACATTCAGCAGATTATTGTTCTCGTCTTCATTGTCAAGGTTTTCTACAAAATTAATACTTGCCAACCTGTCTTGTACAACTTTCAGAAGTTGATTTAATTTAAAGAAATCTATTCCGTTTAATAAATCATCATCACCTTGTAACCGAATGATGTTTCTTAATTCTTTTGCAGAACTGAGAATATTAATAATATCCTGTAATCTTTTTTTATCTGAAATCTGAATGATTTGGTCAGAAAAATTCTCAGCATTCCTGGTATCGTATTGAAAAAGAAATTCTTTTATTCTTGATTTGTCTTCTTGTATTTCTTCCCGTGTTTTAAAGAGATTGCTGTAATTCTGCATTTCATCTCCCAACTCACTTTGTAATTCCTGAAAATAATTATCGTTGGTAATTTTGAATTCTTTAGAAATATCCGCAAAATCGACTACATATCCGAATTTATAGTTTTTATAAGGTCGATTGACACGAGTCAGAGTTTGCAGTAAATTTTGATGCTTGACTACTCTCGCCAAATATAATTTCTTTAATCTTTTCGCATCAAAACCAGTTAACAGCATATTGTAAACAAAAAGAATATCAATATCTCCTGCCTTAAAAGACTTTACATCTTTTTTCCTATACTCTTTATCATTGATGTCGTGCAGAATCAACGAGGCTTTCAAAGAATCATTGTTGCCATATTTCGCTTTTTCTTCTGCTACACTCAGATAATCTTGAGTTTGTGTTCCGTATATTTTTTCAAATTCTGCAAAGAGTGCTTTTGCCTGATCAGAACTATCGCAAACCACCATTGCTCCTAGCGAATCATCTTGGTGGGTTTTTCTGAATGCTTTTAAATCTGTCAGAATATATTCTAACATTGGTTCTGCAAATTTTGGATGTGCAAAAATATCACTTTTGCTAATCGTTCCTTTTTTCAAAATCTCATCCATAATATCCTGCATCTGTAACTTATACTGCGTATTGATACCTTCTCGTATCAATCGCAAAGTATAACCATCTGCAATAGATTTGTTGTAATAATATTTATGAATGTAATCGCCGAAAATTGCTTTAGAATCGTAATCTTTGGCAACCTCTTTCAAAAGTGGAGTTCCTGTTAAAGCAATTTTTATAGCATTTTCATCTGATTTTAAAAGATTGATAAGGTAATTTCCTTTCGGATTATAACTTCGGTGTGCTTCATCAATAAAATAGATTCGTTGGATATTAAGGTCGTAATCCAACACTTTTTCAACAGTACTTTCTTCCGTGAATTTCTGGATATTAATTACAGAAATCTCTGGTTCGCCTGTGCTATTTTGTAATGCACTGATGGTTTTTATATCTTTTAAAAATTCAATTCTGGAGTTGACTCTTTTTACAATTAATCCTCTCATTCCAAATTCAGAAGCTGCCTGATTGGCTAAATCTAATCTGTCGACCACAAAATAAAACTTAGGTATAATATTTTTCTTCTGATAATAATCGGTCAGAAATTTCACATTGTAATATGCTAAAGCCGTTTTACCACTTCCTTGCGTATGCCAAATAATTCCTTTTTTAATAGATTTATCTAAACTTGCTTTAATTGCCTTAGTCGCAAATATCTGGGGATAACGCATAATGTGTTTCTGAATCACATTCACACCATCAATTTCTTCTTCCACATAAGCCAAACCAAATTGTAAAATAAAAGCCAATCTATCTTTAGAAAGAAGTGAGGTTAAAATTCTATTGGTCGGTTTGTTGTAATCTTTATTCGTTAGAAATTCATCTGTATTTTTAATTGCAACAATATTATTATCTCTTAAAATTGAGTTTTCTAAATCCTCATTCTCAGGTTTTAATAAATGGGTAAGATTAAGATTTTCTTCTTCTCTAAAATAATTGAAATGTAAATTTCCATTGGCTGAAGTAGCATAAAAAGCGCCATAAACAGGGTCAATAACGCCATCTTCATATTCCATATTATTGGAAAAAATCATTAATTGCGTAATGTTCGTAAATGTTTTAAAAGCTGCATTGGTAAAGCGTCTGTTGATACGATTTCTTTCATCAATTACGCCTTGTTTATTATTAGGTTTTTTAACTTCAATAAAAACCAACGGCATTCCATTAATTAAAACAGTAATATCCGGACGAAATTCTTCTTCTCCATTTTTATAAGTCAATTCTGTAGTAATATGAAAAGAATTATTCTCGAAATCATCAAAATCAATAAGTTTTATTCCTGAAGTATTAGTCAATTGCTTAAAAAAGTCTCTGCCTAAATCGTCATTTTTTAATTTAAAACTGACATCTTCTAAAAGTTTAGTTACCTCTCCCGAAGAAAGTTCCGGATTTATATTTGAAATGCTTCCTTTAAAAATATCAGAAAATATATTGTTTTCTTCCAACCGAAATTGCTTTGACCTTGAGATATAAGTATAGCCTAGTCTTGCCAAATGCAATAAAGCTGGTATTTTAACTCGTGAGTCTTCGTTGAATTTCATAGTAAATCTTAGGTTTCTGTAAATATAACAAAATCAAATAAAGGAAACTAAAGGAAAACCGTAAAAGAACTAAAATCGAAAAGCTCCTACCATCAATTCCTGCTCTCCTCTCGAAATCCCGATTTCAGTTGCAATATCTTTCCAGTTACTGACTGCATCTTGAATTTTGACAATGATAGCATCCATTTCAGAATCATTTAATCGGAAATAAATACCTACACTTTTGGCTAATTTGAGATCCAAAGAATTATCGTCCATATCAATATTTAAAGACAATCCATCTTTCTCAACAGAAGGATTTAAATCATAAGCCGGAGATAAAATCCAGCCGTTTTCGGTTAAAATAAAACCGTGATTCCGAAGATGGTCGTCAGTATTGGAAATACAAATGTTGAAAACAATTCTTCGCCATAGTTGATGAAGATTTTCGTTGACATTTGCGCCATTATTCATTACAAATTCGGCTATATCGAGATAACTTGCAGTGTGAAATCTCAAATTTTCTTCACTATTTCCCGTCATCGTCATTGCTGAAGCAAAGTGAATCCTACTCTCGCCTTCTCTATCGAATCTTTTCGTGAAAAAAGTATGGTATTTTCCTGTGATTTTTTCAATTTTACATTCAGTCATTTCTATACCACTTTTCAACGCTAATTGGTACGCTAAAAATTCCCAAGCTCCTTTGTCGATGGTATCATTTTTAGAAGGAAATTTTGCAATCCACAAATCTCCGTTTTCATCTACAATATTGGCTTTTGGTCTTGCTCCACCCAACGAAGAACCTGGAGCCATAAGAATCGCCAACCATTTTTTGACATCGACATTCTCATCATCTTCCAAATTTTTCGCAGCGGCTTGAAGCTCTCGAATAGACGACCAAGGCGGTGTAGAATGTTCGTGATCATCATCAAGAAACTCGCCATCAAAAGAAGTTTTGAACCTCAAAGCGCCCATTCTGGTTTTGTCGTAAACGCCCAACAGATAATTAATATCATAAAGTGTTTGCTGCTTTTCAGCGTTTTCTCTGGCTTGTTGTGCGGCTTTTCTTTTCATTAAAGTTCGTCCCCAAGTATCGGGCATACTGTCTAAAAAAACGCCAAAATTTTCTTTATTATTAGGAAATTGCGCACCCGAAAAAAACTGAATATCTGGATCAATTAATCTTTGTGATTCCGTTTTAATCCAATTTTTATCGTATTCAAAACCAAACGCTTTTTTTCCTTTTCCGTAATGTGCGGAAAGAATTCCCATCATTTTTGGTTCTAGCATTCCTTTCCAATGTGCAAAAACGTAGATGTCAAATTTTCCTTGTTTCATAATATTAGCCGTTTATTTCAGCAATTCCAAATCCTGTAATTTTCTACCGAACTCGTCATCTGCAGCTAATTTTAGGAAATCATTTTGCAATCCTAAAACTCTTAAGACATTAAAATATGCACCCATCGAAACACTAGAATCGCCTTTTTCAATCAAATATAATGTTGAACGAGCAATTCCAGCTCTTTCCGCAACTTGTACTGCAGTGAGTTTTCTTCGCTTCCTCGCGAGTTTTATGTTTTCTCCCATTTGTTCTAATAATTGATTGAATTTGGGAAGGATTATTTGTTGTTTCATTCTATAAATGATTGTTATTTCATACAAATATATTTATTTTGAATGAAATAACGAACATTTAAAAAATAAAGAATGATTATTTTGATTTCAAACTCGCTTCAAACCCATCCTTAAATCTCAAAAAATCTTCCCCTTTTTTAGGATTATTCTTAATCCAAAGCTGCATAATTTCAGTATTTTCACTCAATATATTTATCTCCTTTTCATCATAGATTTTTTTTCCTTCACCAGCAATTTCATTTAGAATATCTTGGCGCAGTTCGCTTTTTGCTTTGATGCTTTCTTTGTACCATTTGGTTGCGAAATTGATGGAAATTATCAGCAATAAAACCGAAAAAACAGCAACTCCAATTCCACTCCAGATAAATTTTTCTAGTCTTTTAACTTTGTTTTCAAAATTATCATAAAAATCAATGGTTTCTTGCGAAAGAACTGTTTCTATTTTGGTGGGAATATTGGCAAGAAATTCAGTTCTTTTCACTTGCTCCAATTCATACAATTTCTCGACATCATCATACTTTGCACTTACATCACGCAAACCAGTCTGGATATGTTTTGACGAATTGATAAAGTCTTCCACAACAAATTCAACTTTTACAAATTGTTCGATATTTGCTTCGTTTGAAGCAATATTTTTCTCGTTAGATTTTATCACGTTTTCCAGCAATTCCATTCCGTTGCTTTTCGTTCCGTCGTTTTGTTTTTGATTTTCCATTTTTTTTGATTTATTTTTTTAATTATTATCTCGATTTCCACTTCTTTTTCTTTAACAATTCATCATCCGAATTGGAGGTGTACGTTGGTTTTAAAAACTGCTCAATTGCTTTTCCAACTTCGCTGATTACGGAGTTGTTTTTTTGTATATTTCCATTGTTTTCTTGGTTTGAATTTTCAGAAAAAACAGTTTCATCATCCAATTTTCTCTCTTTATTTTCATTGAGAATTACTTTGATTTCTGCAATTTTTAACTTGTTGGTAATTTCAGAAAGTTTGTAGCCTGCTTTATAAATTCTGTCTGTATTGGGGTTTTTATCTTTCTCCATCACGACTCGCATTCCCGAAACGCCGTCTTTCACATTCTTGGATAATTGAATTTCAAAACCTCTTTCTTTCATTTTAAAAATAAGTTCATCAAAATTTTTCGCTGTTTTTAGGCTTTCTTTTAAATTTTTCAGCATTTCTGCTTTTTTCTGAATTCCAATTTCCACATCGGTCAACAACCCTTTTTCTTTACAAACTTCCCGAACTGCTTCTCCAAATCTTCTTCCTACATCGTGTGATTTTACCGTACATTTTCCCGAAATATCAATCCTATTGACGATAAAATGAATGTGTTTTTGTTTCGTACTGTTATGAATATCCAATCGAAATTGATTCTTATCGCTCACTCCAATTTTTTCTAAAGCTTTGGTAGCGATTTCTGTAAATTCTTCATCCGTCAACTTTCTGCCAAGCTCGTCGGGTTGGGAAATATAGCCAGTTAAAGCCCATTTTTTCACATTCGTGTTTCGGTCTACAACGGTTTTCATTTCCAAAAACTGACCTTCAACCGTCGAACTTAAAAGACAATTTGAAGCCACTGTTTCTGCAGTTCCTTTGTCGTTTCCATTATATTCTAAAGCAATTTTTGTGATGGTTCTTGTGGTTGCAGAATTATTCATTTTTCTGAATTTTTGAGTATAAATATTGATGAATCAAATCAACCGTCGTTTCAATTTTCACTAAAATTTCTTTCTTATTTTCAAAAACATTCCATTCTCGATTTCGCAAAAGATTGGTTATTTTTTTGAAATTGTTTCCAAACTGAAGCAAGATTTCATCAGTTTTAAATTCATTGATTTTTAATTCTTTTTCGAATAAAACATTTCGGATATAGGTCGATAATTTGAGAGGATATTTCTCTTGTTTTTGAATCAATAATTCATATTCAGAATTGGTCATTCTTATCGAAATTACTTTATCCAGTTTTTTGTTTTCTTTAGTTTTTAAACCACCTTTTCTGCCCAATTCTTGAAAATGTTTTTTCCTTTTTTCCTGAGCAATTTTGGCTTCATTTTCTTTGGTGGCTTGGTTTATAAATTCTTGTAAAAAGTCGTTTTCCATTTCATTAAATTTTGTGTATTTAAAAACATTTCTGACGATAGGAAGAAATCAAAAATCCCAATTTTACGATCAGCGACCACGCTTATTGTAAACTTTGGGTACTTTTTGCACAAGCATCCCACCATATTTTACCTGTGTTTATTTCACTCACCTTCTCCTGTGCTTCACTTGCCTTTCATTTGATGGGTTTTTGTGAATTAACCAATCATTTAAGTCCTTAAAACCTAAATACAAAATCCTACAATCTTCTACATTTTTGTTTTCATTTTCAATCATTTCAACTGCTCTATTTCCGGCTTCATCATTGTCAAAATAAAGCTCAATATTTCCATAATTTCCGAGTGAATTTTTAATATTATGAATCATCGAAACGGAATTCAAAATCAGATAATCTGAAGGTTTTTTTTCTAAAAAATTTTCTACATTTTTAAAGGAAAGAAAATCGAAAAAACCTTCGAAAATTTTCAAATTTTCTGAACCATTTTTTATCGTAGAAACATCTTTTTTACCCAAACAAATTTTTGAATATTTATTGCGAATTTCATAACCACCAGAATCATTTTTGAAGCCAATTCCGAAGTAATTTTTATCATTCATTCGATAATGAATTTCTTGTAAAAATTGAGTTTGATTTTCAACATTTCTTTCCTTTAAATATTCTAAAAGTGCAGGATGCTGAACATTTTTAATTTCAATGATTTCATAGTTTTTAGAAAGATTTTCCAATTTACTATTGGAAGTTTTTTGCTGTTGAAAAGAAGAAAAATTCTGATTTTCTGCCCATTCTAAAACTTCTTTTACAGAAGCATTCAAATGTTTTTTCATAAAATCGACATTCTTTCCGCCGATTCCTTCGGAGTGTAAATACCAATAATTTAGGTTTTTATTAATTTTAAAAGAGGCGTGGTTTTCTTTGGAAAATGGATTGAGAAACCACGCTTCTTTTTCCGTTTGTTTTGTTGGAAGGTGTCCGAGAATTTGGAGGACTTCTTCCAACTTTATGCTGTTAAATTGTTTGCAATTCATTGTGTAGATTCTTCGGGTATTAATTATTGTAATTTTCTGTAGAATTGTTGAAAAAACTTATTAAATAATTGAATTTTAAACAGTTAATCATTCAACAAAAGCTCAACAATTCAACAAATTCGATTTTATTTGCTCAACAAACACTCAACAAAAAAGTGGGTTTAAAAGTTTGTTGAGGATTTTGTAGAGAACTAATTGATTGATTTTCTTTTCATTATCAATTAATTCAACATTTCAACATATTTTTGAAGAATGAAATCTTTCTTAACGGTGAAAAATCGCCCAACGGAATTGTTTTGATAGAATGTTCCTGCAAAATCAATGTCGTATCTGATGTAGGTTAAGCCGTTATTTTGCGGATTCAATTTCCATGTTTCCTTTAATAGATTTCGAATATCGTTTCTCGTCCAGTAAGTTGGTCGAAACATTCGGTTCATCATGTTCAGGATGTCTTGTGGAACGAAATTAATTTCATCTTCGTTGTTGCTTTCAAAAAACTCATATAACAACTCAATCACCTTAGATTCTAGTTTATTGTTATTCTTGAAAACCAGTTTTTGAAGTGCTTTTGTCCTGATTTCATCGGCAGAAAACCACATTCTCGTTTTCTTTTCAGTTGCAAAAGGTCTCTCGATTAAAAACCGAAGAAAATGAGGGATTTCTGAAATGAGATTGTTGAGAAAGTCTGTGTTTTCCACTTTTATCGGATTTATTTTTAGAATCCAAAACCGAATTTCGTTTTCGTCAATTTGAATAAAATTTTCTTCGTTATTGGAACACAAAATAAATTTGGCGAAAAAATCGATTTCTTCTCGGTCTTTTCCTTTGGCTTCCAACTTGTCTTTGTTGGTGGTTGATAAATATTTTAATCTTTCCGTAATTTCTTTTTTATCGAAAAACACTTCATCAATCGCTACAACAAGCATTGCCGCCCAATCAGAATTAAATTGACTTCCGAATGAATCGCCTTTAATGTAAGTCATATTTAACCCGAAAATTTCTTTCAACCATTTGATGAAAGTTGATTTTCCGGTAGCTCTTTCTTTGCTTACCAAACATAAAATCGGCAGAATTTGAGTTGGAAATTGCAATAGGATTTTCAAATAATCTAAACCGAGTTCCAACTGTTTTCCGAAAATATGCTTCACAAAATTCAAAGAAAAAGGAATTTCATTTTTGAAATTTTCGTTTTCAGATGAAGGAGAGAATGGGATTTCGTTATAAATATTATAAAAACCTCGAACGATTTGCTGATAATCTAAATGTTCTGGAATGCAACAAAAACCATCATATTTTGGAATCGAGGAAAGAAAAGCTTTTCCATGGTCGCTAATGATTGTTTCGCGATTCCAACGAACCAAAACCGAGGTTGTGTCGCCCGATATTAATGGCTTTTCAATGATTTTATAATACGTGGTTCCGACTCGGATGTAAGGGGTTTTTTGGCTCATCGTTGTGAATTTTGATTAAACTCACCATTCGATTTCCTGAAATTTTTCTTGAAATTGGCGTCAGCTTCAGATTGAATTTCCTGTAATGTTTTCTTTTTTCCTTGGGAAATCCACTCTAATAATTCATCTTCAAAAAAATAGAGTTTTTTACCATTTTTGTAACACGGAATTTTTCGAGTTCTTACTAAAGTGTAAACCGTTGGTTTGGCTTTTCCAATTAATTCGCACGCAGCTTCAATGTCGATTGGAATTCTTTTTGGAGGAATTGTAGTTGTTTCTTTTCTTTCCACAAGAAATTTAATTTCGGCTATTTCGTTAGCCAAATGTGCCACTGCTCTCGGCAGGTTTTCGAATGAAATTTCATTGCTGTCCATAAGTATCGTTTTTGATTGTTATGGTGCAAAGAAAAAAAGTGATTTCTCTGTGACGCCTATAAACACGCAATCACAGAGAAATCACTTAACTTACACTTCGTTTTGTAATTTTTTATGTCTTTTGTTAGTCTGCCAAGTTTTCTTGAATTGTGATAATACCTTTTTTAGGTTCATCTTTCAAATGTGATTTGATACTATCTAAATCAATATCATCAAGCGAAACAAAAACAGTTTTTAATAATTTTGAAATTTCTTCCTGTTTTATTGGTCTAAAATGATTCCAAATATTCCATCCGAAATGATAGAGGTCTAGATTAGAAAGTCCAGCTGTTTCTATCAATTTTGAATTTGAAATTTCTTCCTTCTTCGAGTAAGAAATAACAGTATTGCAAAGCAAACCCAAATCTTCATCCGAAACGTACAAGGCAAAATGATTTCTTGTGTAGTGAAGGGCGATTTGTAATTTTTCGTTTTCTTGTTGAACTTTTTTCTGATGTTGAAATGTACGGATTGCATTTGTATCGATATTATTTTCAACCAAAATCTCTACATTTTCAGATGAGTTAATCTTCGCCGTATTGTCTATCTGAACAACTTTTTCATTAGCCTCAGTATAATTATTAAGTTTTTTTGAATTTTTCTTATTTCTTAATTGCTTGTATAATTCAAATAATGAAACACCTAATAAAACTAAACTTGTGTAAAACACCAATCCTATAAGTATGACAATCCAAAATATACTATTTGCAGTAAATTGATCTGCGCCTTTTTCAAGCATCACAAATCTTATTACTAAACCTGTAATTGCGCTCCCAATGACAACAGAAACATTCTGAATAATTATATCTTGGTAATTATGTTTCATTTTTTAATCTTTGAGAGTGTATTTAACTGAATGGCTTCTGCCGCAACATTTTTCTTTTCATCAACCACTTTTGCGTAAACTTGTGTAGTTTTTACGTTCGTATGACCGAGCATTTTACTTACTGTATAAATATCAGTTCCGCTGGAAAGTTGCAGCGTTGCAAAAGTATGTCTGAAATTGTGAAAAGTTATTTTTTTGGTAATTCCTGCACTTTCAATCCATTTTTTAAGTGGTCGAGAAATCCAAGCTGGGTTCGTTAAATCTTTAAAAACCAAATCAGTTGGAAGACCTGCTTCACCACAAAGTTGTAATGCTTGTTTAGAAATCGGCATATATTCTACGCCTTTTGTCTTTTTTTGAGTAAAATTTATTCTGGCTTGATCGTTTTCAATATTGATTTCATTCCACGTCAATTTTTGAATATCGGAATGTCGCAAACCTGTCAATGCCGAAAATAGCGCTGCTCGTTTTAAAACATCAAGTTCGCAAGGCGTTTCAACTAAAGTATTAAGTTCATCAAGTGTTAAATATTCTCGTCTAGATTCCTCGTGCGGAATCGCTTTTATTTTTGCAGAAATGTCAGAGGTAAAGTAACCATCAATAAATGCTTCTTTCAATGCGGCTTTGAAAACAGAAAAATAAGTTGAAGCGGTATTCTGAGAGATAGTATTTTCCTTATTATTTCC
This sequence comes from Epilithonimonas sp., assembly GCF_056329745.1. Classification (NCBI taxonomy): domain Bacteria; kingdom Pseudomonadati; phylum Bacteroidota; class Flavobacteriia; order Flavobacteriales; family Weeksellaceae; genus Epilithonimonas; species Epilithonimonas sp. Next base: position 49,966 of record NZ_JBWEYV010000002.1, read on the forward strand.
ACTTTTTGCAGTCAGAAGATATGATTTAAATTTATCACAGAATTTTGTATTGATCTGTGAAAACATAATTTTTTGACCTCCAAAATCTTGGAGAAATTTAATGGAGCGATACCAATTTATTTGTATAGATTCAGAACTGTTTTTATGCCTCTTAGTGACTAGCAAATCAAAATATCTGACAAAATCCTCCTGAGATTTTTCTTTTTCTTCAGCCTTTATTGCTTCAAGCTCGCTGTAGAGTTCTATATTATCATATTCTTTTTGACGTAATTTTCGCAGAGAATCTGCGTAGAGCATTGTCTCCCGATCATTTTCGCTTTTGCAAACGATAATACCATTGTCATCCCTTTTAGGTTTAAATGAAACGGATTCTTGCGTTGTTCTTGCAGGTCTCTTCTTATCAAAATCTACTGTCGTTACGCTTCGGTTCAAGTATTCCCGAATCCTTTGAGCGCCATCTTTTCCGGGAACCATTACAGGATAACTTTCCAAATAAATAAACCATTCTTTTCGGAACTCGGCTTTTCGCAGTCTTACTGTAACTTTAGTTTTCAATAATTCTTTCATCTTCCTTCAAAAATTTTATCAATTAGATTTTTAGGGACATAAACGAAACTCCCAACTTTCTTTGTCGGAATTTTGTTTCTTTTAATTAGGCTTGTAACAGTTCCTGGATCAGCGTAGAATTTTGAACTAATTTCAGAAATTGTATAACAATTACCAACTTCAAAATTGGGTTTCTCAGTAATTTCCTCTGACTTAGCTGTTATTTCAACTGCTGTAAACATTTGTTCTATATCAATTTTGCTTACACGAGTGAGTCGCTCGCCCAAATTGATGGCAGGTATTTTTTTACTTTTAATTAATCTATGAATCGTGTTTTTTGAAATCCCAAAAAGCATTTCCGCTTCACTCACAGATATATAAGGTCGTGTTTGCAATTCAGCAATTTTAGAAACTGAGTTTTCTAACAGTGTTTTTTTTGCTTCGATTTCTTTTGCCAATTGTTTTTGCCTTTTCCCCAATTTTTCCGAGCAATACTTACTACAAAATCTGGTGGCAACTGTTTTTGCTTCAAATGGCTTCTGGCAAAATTCACAAAGTTTAGGTATTTTAAGATTACTGAAGCCCATAATTCAACTTTTTTAAATTTAAAAATATGCATTAGCACATTTAAGACACAATAAGAACCACATTGTCCGTAATTAAGATGCGGTACAAATGAGATACAAAATTACAACAAAAATCGATTAAAATCAACTATTAATAAAAAATACAAAAACAAAAAAAATCGCTGTAAACATTACATTTACAGCGATTTGCTAATTTATTTCAATCGATGTTAATCGATGTTAATTGCTACTTATTTGACTTCTTCAAAATCTGCATCCTGAACATCATCTGCTCCGGTTGCATTGCCTGCATTGGCATCAGCACTTGGGTTTCCCTGAGCGCCTTGTCCTGCAGCATACATTTCTTCTGAAGCTGCCATCCATGCAGCGTCCAAAGCTTCGGTTTTTGCTTTGATGTCATCCGCATTTTTAGCTTCGTAAGCAGCTTTCAACGCTGTATGGGCAGATTCAATTGCCGCTTTTTTATCAGCTGATAATTTATCGCCAAATTCTTTCAACTGTTTTTCAGTCTGGAAGATTAATCCATCCGCTTTATTGAAGATTTCAACTTCTTCTTTTTTCTTAGCATCGGCAGCAGAATTTTCCTGAGCTTCTTTTTTCATTCTTTCGATTTCTTCTTCAGAAAGGCCAGATGAAGCCTGGATTTTGATAGACTGCTCTTTACCTGTTCCTTTATCTTTTGCAGAAACGCTCAAGATACCGTTGGCATCAATATCGAAAGTTACTTCGATCTGAGGAACACCTCTTGGAGCTGGCGGAATATCTGTCAAATCAAATTTACCAATCTCTTTGTTATCGTTGAACATTGGTCTTTCCCCCTGTCCTACTCTGATGCTCACAGCTGGCTGGTTGTCAGATGCTGTAGAGAATGTTTCAGACTTTTTGGTAGGAATTGTTGTGTTAGCTTCAATCAACTTAGTGAAAACAGAACCCATTGTCTCGATACCAAGAGAAAGTGGTGTTACGTCTAACAAAAGAACATCTTTTACATCACCTGTCAATACACCACCTTGGATTGCAGCACCTACGGCAACTACCTCATCCGGGTTAACGCCTTTTGATGGTTTTTTACCGAAGAATTTTTCAACTTCTTCCTGAATAATCGGGATTCTTGTAGAACCACCTACCAAGATCACTTCATCAATATCAGATGTAGACAAACCGGCATCAGACAATGCTTTTTTCACAGGATCCATAGATCTTTTTACAAGATCTGCAGACAATTGCTCGAATTTAGCCTTTGTAAGCGTTACCACCAAGTGCTTTGGCCCTGTAGCTGTAGCCGTGATATATGGCAAGTTGATCTCTGTCTGAGGAGAAGAAGACAACTCGATTTTTGCTTTTTCAGCAGCTTCTTTCAATCTTTGTAATGCGATAGCATCAGATTTAAGGTCAACTCCTTCTTGAGCTTTGAACTCATCCGCCAACCAGTTGATAATGACATCATCAAAGTCATCACCACCAAGGTGCGTATCTCCGTTAGTTGACAATACTTCGAAAACGCCATCTCCCAAATCCAGGATTGAGATATCGAAAGTACCACCACCAAGGTCATAAACAGCAATTTTTTGATCTTTATGATTTTTATCCAAACCATAAGCTAAAGCTGCTGCGGTAGGCTCATTGATAATTCTTTCCACTTTAAGACCTGCAATTTCACCAGCTTCTTTGGTCGCTTGTCTTTGAGCATCGTTAAAGTAAGCCGGAACAGTAATTACCGCTCTTGTTACTTCCTGTCCTAGATAATCTTCAGCTGTTTTTTTCATTTTCTGAAGGATCATTGCTGAGATCTCTTGTGGTGTATATTCTCTGTCTTCAATTTTAACTTTTACAGTATCATTAGGTCCAGCAACTACTTTGTAAGGCACCCTACTCACTTCATTAGCATCATCTTTAAAATGTGTACCAATAAATCTTTTGATAGAATATACCGTATTAGTTGGGTTGGTTACAGCCTGTCTTTTTGCAGGATCACCAACTTTTCTTTCACCATCTTGTGTAAAGGCTACAATAGAAGGCGTTGTTCTTTTACCTTCTGCATTAGGGATAACAACAGGGTCTTTACCCTCCATTACGGCAACACAAGAGTTGGTTGTTCCTAAGTCGATTCCAATAATTTTACTCATATTATATGTTATTTTTTGTTATTCTTAATTGTTATATCCTCCTATTTTCAATATCTGTACCACGACAGAAACTGTGACAAATTGTCATTTATTTAATTATTAAAATTTAGTTGAAGTTCCCGAAACATCGCGTGATAAAAGAAGATTGTAATTTCCGCACACATTATTTTACAATGATTTTTATTAATTTTGAGAACAACAAAATATCAGCAATGCCGCACGAATTTAATCCTCGCGATATTACCTGGCTAGGCTTCAATGCCCGGGTACTTCAGGAAGCTATGGACAAAACCGTCCCTATCCATCTCAGAATCCGTTTTTTAGGGATTTTTTCCAACAATCTGGATGAGTTTTTCCGCGTGAGGGTGGCTGGACTTAAACGCGCCATGGACTTTAAACAAAAAGTTCTTGCCGAATCTTTTTATGATGCTCCTTCCAAAATACTTCAGAAAATCAACAAGCTGGTAATCCTACAACAGGAAGACTTTGACAGGACGTGGAAAGAAGTGCAGCGCGAGATGGCCAAAGAGCAGGTTTTTATTAAGGATTACAGGCACCTGACAGATCAGCAGAAAGAATTTGTAGTTCAATATTTTGATGAAGAGGTGGAAAGCAACGTAATCCCGATCCTGCTGCATGACAACAAACCTTTGCCATACCTTAGAGAAAAAAGCCTTTTCATTGGTGTTGCCATGAGGAGGAAAGAATGGCAATACGAAAGTCAATATGCCATAATCGAAGTCCCGGTAACAGCAAATGGAAGATTTGTCCTGCTTCCAACAGAAGATCCTGCGCAAAAGGATGTCATGCTGCTGGAAGATGTTATCATCTATAATCTGCCACATATTTTTTCCTATTTTGGTTATGACGAGTTCATGGCGCATTGTTTCAAAGTAACCAAGGATGCTGAGTTTGACCTGGATAATGACATCAAAACAACACTTGCAGATAAGATCGAAAAAGGCATCAAAAGCCGCAGAAAAGGGAAGCCAACCCGGTTTGTCTTTGATAAAGAAATAGATAAAGCCCTGCTAGAGTTCCTGATCAAAAAACTGAACCTTACCAAAAAAGACAGCATTATCCCGGGCCAAAAAATTCACAACTTTAGGCATTTTATGGATTTTCCGGATGTTTTCAAGGCTTATCAAAAACCTGTGGAAAGGACTTCCTTTATCCATCCGGAATTTGCAAATAAACAACGGGTTACCGATGTCATTATCAAGAAAGATGTTTTACTGACGTTTCCGTATCACTCCTATGATTCTGTAATTGACCTCTTGCGGGAATCTGCCATGGATCCTGATGTGAAATCTATACAAATCACCGCTTACAGGCTGGCATCAAGCTCCAAGATTGTGAATGCCCTGATAAATGCTGTACGGAATGGCAAAGATGTAACGGTAATGCTGGAACTGCGGGCAAGATTTGATGAAGAAAATAATCTGGAATGGAAAGATAAACTGGAGCTGGAAGGCGTAAAAGTTCTCCTTGGAATCCCTAATAAAAAAGTACATGCCAAGTTGTGCGTCATCAAAAAAAGGGTAAATAATAAAACGGTGCAGTTTGGTTTTGTAAGCACCGGGAACTTTAATGAAAAAACGGCCAAAATCTATGGCGATCATCTGCTAATGACATCCAACCGTGCAATAATGGCAGATATTAATAAAGTCTTCAACGCACTTAATAAACCCAAAATGGATCCTCTGCCCATTTTGAAAAGTTGTAAAAGCCTGATGGTCTGCCCTCAGTTTATGCGCGAAAAAATAATGGCACATATCGATCGTGAGATTGACGAGGCCAAGGCAGGAAGACGTGCCGAGATGATTATAAAAGTTAATTCTTTAAGTGATAAATCGCTTATTATCAAACTTTACGAAGCTGCGGAAGCTGGCGTAGATATCAAAATGATTGTCCGCGGGATCTATTGTGCCATTAACCAGAAAGAGTTTAAGAAAAAAATCTACGCTATCAGTATCGTTGATGAATATCTTGAACATGCCCGTGTCATGTATTTCTATAACAAAGGTGCCGAAAATATGTATATCTCCTCTGCCGACTGGATGACCAGAAACCTGGACTACCGGATTGAAGCCGCTGTACCCGTTTTGCAAAAGAACCTGAAAAAAGAACTGAAAGCCATGCTGGAAATACAGCTTAAGGATAACGTAAAAGCCAGAATCTTGGATAAAAATATGCGAAATGAATACGTACATACCAACGATCTGGAAAAAATACGATCCCAAATAAGCACTTATCATTATCTTAAAAATCAAAAATATTAGAAATTTACACTAATTTTATTCTTTAATTAGACCTCAAAACATGATAATCGCTGCAATAGATATAGGAAGTAATGCTGCAAGATTGCTTATAAATGAAGTAAAAACCAATAATGGCAAAGCTGAATTCACCAAGCTTAACCTCCTGAGAATCCCACTCCGGCTGGGGATAGACGTCTTCAGCAATGGCGAAATTGGGGCGGAAAGAAAGGAAATGGTAATCAACTCTATGAAGATTTTCCGGCAATTGATGGAGGTTTATAAAGTAGATCATTACCGTGCCTGCGCCACCAGCGCGATGCGCGATGCCAAAAATGGTCAGGAAATTATCGATATTGTCAAAAGCACAGCCGACATTAATATAGAAATTATTACCGGTGACGAAGAAGCGACTCTTATCTATGAAAACCATGTAGCAGAAGGCCTGGACAAAGATTTCGCCTATCTCTATGTGGATGTTGGTGGCGGCTCTACAGAACTGACTTTCTACGAAAACAACAAAATGAAGTATGAGCACTCCTTCAATATAGGAACGATCAGAATCCTAAATGGGCTGGTTCCCGATAAAGCATGGGAGGAGATGAAAGCTGAAATCAAGGATAAAATAAAAAGTAAAAAACCTGTGGTTGCCATTGGCTCCGGAGGCAATATCAACAAAATATTTTCCCTTAGCAAGACTAAAGATGGAAAGCCCATGCCGGTAACTGTAATCAAAAAATACCTGAAGGAGATGCAACAGCTTACTGTACAAGAGCGCATGCAACTTTACCAGATGCGCGAAGACCGCGCCGATGTGCTGGTTCCGGCTCTGCAAATCTTTAATAATGTGATGACATGGGCGGAGATCAAACATATCTACGTTCCAAAAATCTCTGTAGCAGACGGGTTGGTAAAAAGTATTTATTACAAACTTAATCAGAAAAAACCTTAATCCTATTATCCTGTTAAAAAGAATCAAAGCGATTTGACTTACCGAAATTATCTTAGATCAATGCAGGAGAATTCCTTCTGACTTAATTTTACATCTATAAAAATGAGACAATTATGGAATTAGGAATAGGGATGTTTGGAGACATAGCTCTGGACACAAAAACCGGGAAATATAGAGACGCCAGCGTAAAACTAAACGAAATCCTAGAGCAGGTAAAACTAATGGATCAGATAGGTCTGGATGTTTTTGCAATGGGGGAACACCACCGTGCAGATTATGCGGTTTCTTCGCCGGAGATATTGTTGGCCGCTGCCGCCAGCATTACCAGCAATATAAAATTAGCAAGTGGCGTAACAGTCCTTAGCTCGGCAGAACCAGTAAAAGTCTACGAAGATTTTTCTACCATCGATTTGATTTCAAAAGGCAGAGCCGAGATTTTTGTAGGAAGAGGAAGTTTTATTGAGTCTTTTCCTCTATATGGATACGACTTATCGGATTATAACCAACTTTTTGAAGAGAAGCTTGATTTACTTTTGAAAATCAATAACGAAGAAAATGTAAGTTGGAGTGGAATACTCCGCAGGCCTATGGAAAATCAAACCGTCTACCCAAGGGCTTATAACGATGGGAAATTACCCATTTGGATTGCCGTTGGCGGAACCCCAGAATCTGTACTGAGAGCAGCTAAGCTCGGCTTGCCACTCATTGTAGCGATTATTGGCGGTATGCCAAAACAGTTCAAAAACCTGATAGAGTTTTACAAACAGGAATACCTGCGCGCTGGCCACGATGAAGACAAAATGCAGATTGCCGTGCACTCGCACACCTTTGTAAGTGATAATCCAAAAGTAATTGATGACTATTTTTTCACTTATAAATCTCAGATGGATAGGATTGGGAGAAGCCGAGGCTGGGCACCTTATACAAAGGAACAGTACGACGGCGGACGCAGCAAAGACGGCGCATTATTCATAGGAAATGCAGAGGAAGTAGCTGAAAAGATTAATGATGTAAAAGAAATGTTTGGCTTAACAAGATTCATAGGACATATGGATGTGGGCGATCCTGCACATGATGTGATGATGAACTCTATCGAATTATTTGGTGATAAAGTGGCACCATTAGTTAAATAAAAACCAAGACGCCTTTTGAATGATCAGAAGGCGTTTTTTACGTTTAAACTTCATTTTAAAGAATATACAGTTCCATCCGCAATAAAAGATTGTGCATCATTGGGAATGTATCGGACATCATACCGATTAATCCTTCTGGAGACCAAATAAGGATTAATAACAAAATCCATAATCTTACTTTGATTCTTCGAATCTTTGATCCAAAAAGTTACTTGATCTCTATCTTTCACACTAATGACTTTTTCTTTATAAAATGGGGTTATCAGCATTTCTTTTTTGTTGTAACTGTGAATATCGCCCCCAATTTTAACCAATATAAAAAACAGAAAAGAAAAACCTAAACTCAACCAACTTTTAAGACTAAAACGGTTTCGTAACACAAATCCGATATAGTAAATAACAATCAATAAGACCAGAACTTCAGATAGATTAAGCGGAATATTTCTTGTCATCAATGATCCAAAACTGGAAAACCAGTGGATTAATTTTAAAATAAATGTCACAACAACATCAAACTCCTGATATAAAAACGGAATATTACTAAATCCAAAAGCAATCAAAACAACGACTAACAAAGAAGAAATAATGATTAGTTCTGACAGCGGAATAATTACTAGATTAGCAATAATGGACACCAAAGAGAACTGATGAAAGTAATATATAGAAATCGGTAGAGTCGCTAGTTGTGCTGCAAAAGTCATCGCAGTAATGTCGTAAAAGAATTTTTCTACCTTTGATTTCGGTTTTCCAAATAGATTTTTAATCGGTTTCATTAACCACCAAATTCCTAAAACTGCCGCATAACTCAATTGAAAACCTACATCAAACAGTTGATTAGAATCTGCAATCAAAAGGATAAAAGCAGACAATGCCAAAGAATGCAGCAGGTCTGACTTTCGTTGTAGCAAAACCATCATATAATAACACGTGATCATCAGGCAACTCCGCATTACAGAACTGCCGTATTCGATGAAAACGGCAAAAGCCCATATCAACAAAACACTTAGCACAAGCGAAAGCTTTCTAAACTTAAATGGAATTATCCGATTGAAAATAAAAAGTGTTATCCAAAAAATAATCACCATGTGCGAGCCGGAGATAGCTAAAAGATGCACCAGCCCGGTTTGGTTAAAATCTCTTACCGTTTCGGCGTCCATCTCTGTTCTGTCCGCCAAAATAATACCTTTCAGAAATTCCTGAATCTTTGGAGACAGCGCAGAATAATTGATTTCATTCAAGATATCCAAACGCTTTTGTTTAATTTGATCTTCAAAAGAGACAGACTCTTTTTCGGTTTTCAGGAGATTGTTTGGGAGGTAAGCCTGAAAATAAACATCCTGTCTCGCAAGGTATTTTTTATAATCAAATTGGAAATCGTTGTTTGTCTTATATGGCTGATGAATGTATACTTCGGCTTTATAATAATGCTGAAAATCTAAAGCTTCAACATTTTTCGGAATGCTGATGACTGTTTTAACCGGGAAATTTTCACTCTTTTTTAATCTTGGAACATCCAGAACCTCAACATAATATTTCCTGTTTTTCTCATTAGAATTGAGTTTTTTATCGAGCTGAAAAACGATGGTTTCTTTTTCTTTAAGAACCGGAAGTTTGGATTGTTGAGAATTCTGAAAATGCGTGAACAATCCAACAGAAAAAAAGAAAAAACCTAATAAGCAATATTTGATCTTTTGCAAAAAACCACTCTTAATCAGTATAGAAAAAAGCGAGATCCCCGAAACGATAACAAGCAGAAAGATGACCTTCTGATTCATTACGAAGTACTCTTGCGCCAAAATTCCTGTAATGAAACAGAGCAGCAATATTAAAAGGGGCTGTTTTTTCATAGCAATCATGGTTATATAATGAGTCACAGCGTTCAGAACCCGATAATACAACCTCAAACTACCACTTATCAAAATCTCACTTCATCAGATAAAAGTTCATTATCAGTTAATTAGTTATAAAAGTAATAAAAATTCCATTACTTTTTCTTAAGAATATCATCAACAATTTTCAGGTGATGATTGGTATGGATTTTCAGAAATTTCAAAGTTGTTTTTTTATCAAAATCTCCTAGAAAAGGATGCGTGATGTAGGCTTTTCCTGGCAAACTACTCACGGCTTTCAATCGTTCTTTTGCCGAATCCAAAAGCTTTTTAACCGTTTCCTCGGTGGTCTGTTCCAACGGAACAAACTGTTTAGGTGCTTTAATTTTACCGCGGGGAATGATCCCAAATCCTAGAAAAATAAATTTCTTAATACTGAATTTTGGATTGTAATCCGATGGATTGGTCATGGTTAAACCTTTCAGGCTGCTGTTGAGGATCAGAAGTGAATGCTCCAGATGCCATCCGATAGAAGCTTTGGAAATATTTTCGTCCGATATTCCAATGTTGGGAAGAAGAGCTTCTATCCTTGCTAATTGCTGTTTTATTGTCATAATCACAGTTTGGTAATAATATCAGCGGCATGTTGGCTGGCACCACTTCCACCAAGTTTTTTTCTTAAGATGTCGTATTGTTTCAAGATTTCTTGCCGCTTCGGTCCATTAAGGACTTTTTGTAGTTCTGCCACCAGGTTTTGCGTAGTCAGATCATGCTGGATGAGCTCTGTTACAACTTCTTTATCCATAATTAAGTTGACCAACGAAATATATTTGATATTCTTGATCAATCTTTTCCCGATTTCGTAAGAAATTCTGCTGCCTTTGTAGCAAACCACTTCCGGAATATTCAGCAAAGCGGTTTCCAAAGTGGCCGTCCCCGAAGTGACTAACGCCGCTCTGGAACACCTCAACAAGTCATAAGTCCTGTTGGAAACAAAATGCACGTCAGCATCCACAAACTGTTCGTAAAAATCCTTAGCAAGGCTTGGCGCTCCGGCAATCACAAACTGATAATCCTGAAATTGATCCCTTACAGACAACATTGTTTCCAACATTTTAGAAACTTCTTGCTTTCTGGAACCAGGCAACAGCGCAATAATGTCTTTATTATTCAGCTGATTCTCTTTTTTGAATTCCTGAATGTCAATCGGTGGCAAACCTTCTATCGCATCCAACAAAGGATGCCCTACGAAATGCGCTGCTACCTGATGTTTTTTGTAAAAATTTTCTTCAAAAGGGAGAATTACCAGCATCTCATCCACATATTTTTTGATGGTCTCCACACGGCCTTCTTTCCATGCCCAGAGCTGCGGCGATATGTAATAAACCACTTTGATTCCCAATTCTTTGGCAAATTTTGCAATCCTCAGGTTGAAGCCCGGATAATCTACCAAAATTAAAACATCTGGCTTATGTTCCCGGATATCATTTTTACAAAATTTGATATTGCCAAGAATCGTTTTCAGATTTTGTACAACTTCCAAAAAACCCATAAACGCCAAATCCCGGTAATGTTTTACCAGTGTCCCACCCTGGTTCTGCATCAGGTCACCACCCCAAAAGCGGAATTCTGCTGCTTGGTCTTTTTGTTTGATAGCTTTCATCAGGTTGGATGCGTGCAAGTCTCCGGAAGCTTCGCCTGCTATAATGTAATATTTCAATGCTGTATTTTTGATATTTAGAGATGACGTAATAGAATTTTAAAATTAAGTATTCTTCCCGAAAAGATTAACTTTGAACAAAAATAAGTCATTTTGGTTGATTGGGATGGGGAAAGTTATGTTGTTCATTAAATATAACGTCCTGCCAAACCCTTAGCCCCGACAGCAGCGGCATCCTTTTTTGCGAGAGGCCTTGCCGAGCAAAAAAGATAGAGCGGATAGCGGGAATCAGCTCCTAAAAAAAAATTATTAAATGGAAGAGATTGTAAATAAAGTTGCCAGCAGCGGATTAATTAATTTTGACATTTCCGACTTGGTTCCCAAAGGAAAACGGGTGGGAATTGATATCAAAGATTTTTTGTGGCAAGGCATGATTTTAAAGGAAAAAGATTTTCGGGAAAAAATCAAAAATCTGGACGTTACACTTTACGAAGGTGCCTACGTCTATATCTATTGCTCAGAAGATGTCATTATCCCACTTTGGGCCTATTTCCTCATTACAGCGCAGATTACCGACGTGGCAAAAAAGGTGGTATTCGGCAACCGCGAGGATCTCGAAATTCTACTGATGCATAACGCGATACAGACTTTTGATTTTTCTGAGATGCGCGACAAACGTGTTCTGGTAAAAGGTTGCAGCGATGAACTGATCCCCAACAATGCTTATGTGGAACTTGTGGAGCAGCTAAAACCACTGGTAAAATCCCTGATGTTTGGTGAGGCTTGTAGTAATGTGCCAATTTTTAAAAATTAATTTTGTGAATAAAAAAACGATTGCTTTTTTCATCTTTCTTATCTTTTTTTTAGTTTATTATATTGGCAGTTTTTCAAAAATTTCTTTTGGTGACTGTATCGGCTTTGTTTTGGAAGTTGAAAAGCGCGATTTTATCCTCTCTGCCACTCCTCTTTCACATTTTTTATACATTAATACTGCCGTATTTTTTTCAAAATATTTGAATATTGATAGTGTTGTTGTCATGCGTCTTATGTCCGTTATACCCGGAGCGTTAACAGTGAGTTTGGTATATATTTTTGTTAAAGAATTTATCAAAGAAAATTGGATTGCAATAACAGGATCATTTGTTTTTGGGTTAAGTTTTACATTCTGGCGGAGTGCCGAGACTGTTGAGGTTTATACCTTTAATGCTCTCTTTATCATTCTTTTTTTGATTACTTCTGTCAGGGCAATTAGAAGTCCTTCTTTTTTGCATATTATTTTGTCTGGTATTTTTTTGTCTGTGAGTTTTTGGGTTCACATCCAGAATATTATGCTCATTCCTGCGTATATATTTTTGCTTTATCTTCTTAAAACACATTATCAAAAAATCCTATTGTCATTGGGGTGTTTTTTGACTATTATTTCTTTGTTATTTTTTGTAAATCATTTGAATAACATAGATTTAAAATATACTTTTTTATCCAATAAAGGAAATTGGGTTCAGGATACTTTCAAACAAAGCTTCTCCCAATTACTGATTGATGTATTAAAATCTATAGCTTATTTGATCTATAATTTTAATTTTTTCATCATTGCCTCTATCAGCGGTATTATTTATCTGTATAAAAATGAAAATAACAAGTCCCTGTTTCTTTTTATTGCGGCTCTTTTCACATTTGGATTTGCAACTTTTTATGCTGTAACAGATAATTATGTATTTTTTATCTCCTCCTATTTAATAATTACTTTATTTATAGCAGCCGGCATCAAGGCTTTAAGCTTAAAATACAACCTCAAAAAATTAAGATTTATACCGCTATTTACTCCATTATTCTATATTTTGAGTTTTTACATTATTTTATCCACTCCTTCCGGGAAAAAATTCCATCAGGAAAAACTGTATAAAGATGGATTGCGATATTATATGCTACCTTGGCTTAATAATAATATTGGCTGTATAGAATTTACTTTGGATAACGTACAATCCAATGACAAAGTTGATGTTTTGAAAAACCAGTCTACCGAATTTATAAAATTGAGAAAAAAACATCAACCTTTAGAAGAAATCAGAAAATTATAAAAAAATAGAAAATTTTATTCTTAGGTATTAACAATTTTTTCCATATTTGATATTAATTTAAAACATAAATTATGAGTTTATTAGACCTAATCACTGGCAGCAGCGGAAATCAGGTGGCTGAGCAGGCAGAAAACAAATTCGGGATCAGCAAAAATCAGATTATCGCTTTGCTGGTTGTAGCGGCGCCACTGGTGATCAGTTACCTGAAAAAGAAATCAGAAAACGCAGACGAAGCAGAAAAGCTTAACGCCGCACTGGACAAAGACCACAACGGCAGCATCCTGAATGACCCTTCGCAGGCACTCAACAGAGAGCAGGAAGGCAATTCTATCTTGGATCATATTTTTGGCAGCAACAAAACCAATGTAGAAAACCAACTATCCGCAAACACAGGCATCTCTATGGATAAAATTGGTCCAATCCTCGCCACTTTAGCTCCTGTCATCATGGGCTACATCGGTCAGCAGAAGCAGGCAAACAATGTTACCTCAGGTGGCGGATTGGGAGATCTTTTAGGCGGCATCTTGGGCAGCTCCTCTCAACAGGCACAGGCTTCAGACAATCCATTGAGCAACATTCTTGGGAGTGTACTTGGTGGCGCACAACAATCCGGCGGTGGCTTGGGCGACATCATAGGCAGTGTTCTCGGCAGTGGCAGCAATCAACAGCAATCTCAGCAACAGGGCGGCATTGGTGGCCTTTTGGGAAGCATTTTTGGAAAATAAATCAAATACAAATAGCAAAGCCGAAGATTATTCTTCGGCTTTTTTTGTGCGTTTTACTTTGGGTTTCTCTTCGGTTACGCTAGGTTTTTCCGCTTTTGGCTTGGTTACCTTGGCTTTTGGCTCTGCGGCAGGTTTCGCTGGTTTTTCTACGATGGCTACAGGTTTAGACGATTTTCTGGGTCTTGTTTTGCCGTAGCTTCCGCGTACCCTTTTTCCTTTGGTTGATTTTTGGTCACCTTTTCCCATAATAATTAAGTATTTGATTAATACGAATTTACAAAATATTTTTAACCCTACAAGATTTGGGCGTATCCCTCGCCAACGCTTGTCATCCTGAGGCTCTCGAAGGGCAGCAACTCGGGTCGGGCTGTCCGTTCTTATCTTTTGTTTTTGTAACTTTTCGGTTTCCGAAACTCCGTATGCAGAAAAAACAAAAGGATAACCACTACCATCCCTTACGCGCTGCGCCACTTTCTCGCTTTCACAATCAAAAAACCTTACAGGTTAAGATAACATTATTCCTCACAAAATCTTATCTTTGCTGTCTCAAATTAGATCCTAAAAATCTAATCTCTAAAGTCTAACAACTAACATCTAGAAAAATGTTCCGTACACACACAAACGGCGAACTGACGCTGGCTAATCTAAATCAAAAAGTAACACTTTCCGGCTGGGTGCAAACCATCCGGGACAAAGGTTTTGTAATTTGGATTGATTTGCGAGACCGCTACGGCATTACACAGTTGGTTTTAGACGAAGAAAGGACTTCGAAAGAACTCTTGGAATCTGCTAAAAAACTAGGCCGCGAATTTGTGGTTCAGGCAGAAGGTACTGTTATAGAACGGGCTTCCAAAAATCCAAAAATACCAACAGGGGAAATCGAAATCTTGGTAGAAAAATTAAGCATCCTCAACGAATCTCAACTGCCACCTTTCACCATCGAAGATGAAACCGACGGCGGCGAGGAACTAAGAATGAAATACCGTTATCTGGACATCCGCAGAAATCCCGTAAAAGACAAACTGATCTTCCGCCACAAGATGGCGCAAAAAGTGAGGAACTACTTATCAAACGAGGGTTTCATAGAAGTGGAAACGCCTGTTTTGATTAAATCTACTCCCGAAGGTGCAAGGGATTTTGTGGTGCCAAGCAGGATGAATCCGGGTCAGTTTTATGCCTTACCACAATCGCCGCAAACGTTTAAGCAACTTTTGATGATTGGCGGAATGGATCGGTATTTCCAGATTGTGAAATGTTTCCGTGATGAGGATTTGCGTGCCGACAGACAGCCGGAATTTACCCAAATCGATTGCGAAATGTCTTTTGTAGAGCAGGAAGATATTATGAATGTTTTCGAAGGCATGACAAAATCACTTCTTAAAGACATCACCGGAAAAGAATTTGGTGACTTCCCAAGAATGACCTTTGCCGATGCCATGCAAAAATATGGAAACGACAAGCCGGACATCCGTTTCGGGATGGAATTCGTGGAACTGAATGACTTGGTCAAAGGAAAAGATTTCAAAATATTTGATGAGGCAGAACTGGTTGTTGGGATCAATGTTAAAGGCATTGCAGATTATACAAGAAAACAAATCGATGAATTGATCGACTGGGTAAAACGTCCGCAAATCGGTGCCACAGGAATGGTTTGGATCAAATTCCAAAATGATGGTATGATCACTTCATCCGTAAATAAATTTTATTCTGAAGAAGATCTTAAGAAAATTGCTGAGAAATTTGGCGCAAAAGCCGGAGACCTGATATTTGTAATGTCTGGAAATGCTGATAAAATAAGACCTCAACTTTCTGCTTTGAGAATGGAATTAGGAAATCGTCTTGGACTTAGAAAAGGTAATGAATTTGCACCACTTTGGGTTGTGGATTTCCCATTATTGGAATGGGACGAGGAAAGTGGCAGGTACCACGCAATGCACCACCCATTCACTTCGCCGAAAACCGAAGACTTTAGTTTACTGGAAACCGATCCGGGAAAAGCCCGAGCTAATGCTTATGATTTGGTTCTTAACGGAAACGAAATTGGTGGTGGATCTATCCGTATTTTTGATAAAAACCTGCAATCTAAAATGTTTGATCTGCTTGGTTTTACCAAAGAAGATGCAGAAGCACAGTTTGGATTCCTGATGAATGCTTTTAAATACGGAGCGCCGCCGCATGGTGGTTTAGCTTTTGGATTTGACAGACTGGTGGCTATTCTTGACGGAAACGAAGTCATCAGAGATTATATTGCATTTCCTAAAAATAATTCGGGAAGAGATGTGATGATTGACGCACCAGCGCCAATTCATCAGGAGCAACTAACGGAACTGGAATTGAAATTAGATTTAAAATCATAAATTAAAAGCGAGAAAATATTTTCTCGCTTTTTTATTAGGGCAGTTTCGCAACAAAAAATTCCGGCGACAGTTTAAGAATCCAATAGATAATTTTCCATTTCAAGTTGGGAACAATGGTAAATGAGTTTCCGGCATTCACAATAAATTTCGCAACATAATCTGGTTGCATAATTAGATGTTTATTAAGGTCTAACCCTGCATTAATTTTGGTGTTGATATAGCCAATAACCAATACATTAACAGTAATTTTTCTTGGATATAATTCTTGTCTTAATCCAGCCAAGTATTGTGTAAAAGCAGATTTAGTACTTCCATAAACAAAATTTGATTTGCGCCCCCGAACACCGGAAAGTGATGATAATCCAATAATCCTCTCAAGGCTGCGATTAGATTGGTCTGCTGCAATAATATTAAGGATAGAAACCGCGCCAATATAGTTGGTTTTCATCATTTTAAAACTGGCGTCAAAATCATGCAATGCTGTTTGATTTTCTACCAGGAAACCTGCGGCATATACCACAATGTTGGGCTTCGCAGATAAAGTATTATAGAAGTTCTGATGAGATGCAAAATCATTCGCATCAAAATATGTCATTACAATTTTGGATTTATCAAGACGATTGTCCTCTACAAACTTTTTCAGAGACGTCAGATTTCTGGAGGCAGCAATCACATAATATCCCTTTTTTATATAAAGCTTAAGGCACTCTTTAGCCACATCAGAATTTGCGCCGAGTATAAGAACTGTTTTATAAACATCCATCGTGTAAAAATAAATATTAGAATCCATATTTTAGAGTGCGGTAGACATTAAAATCCATAAATTTGTAAGTATTAAGAAATCAGGTTACAATAAAATGATTTCAAAAAACCTAATTTCTAATCTCAAATTTCTTTTTATGTACAATGTTTTAGGAAACTTTCTCACGCTATCTTCTTTTGGAGAGAGCCATGGCGAAGCTTATGGCGGCGTTATTACTAATTTTCCGGCAGGTCTCCCCATAGATCTGGAAAAAGTTCAGTTGGAACTGGACCGCAGAAAACCAGGACAATCCTCAATAGTCACCCAGAGAAAAGAAAGCGACACTGTGAGATTTCTTTCAGGGATTTTTGACGGCAAAACAACAGGAACACCTATTGGTTTTATCGTGGAAAATGAAAATCAACGCTCCAAAGATTACGATCATATTGCCCAAGCTTATCGCCCGAGCCACGCCGATTATACTTACGACCAGAAATTTGGGATCCGTGACTACCGAGGTGGTGGAAAATCTTCTGCCCGCGAAACGTTAAACTGGGTTGTAGCTGGTGCATTGGCCAAACAGCTTCTTCCAGAGATAGAAATTAGTGCTTATGTATCATCGGTCGGGGAGATATTTTGTGAGAAGCCCTACCAAGATCTCGACTTTTCTAAAACTGAAAGCAATATTGTCCGTTGTCCGGATCAGGAAACTGCCGATAAAATGATCGATAGAATCAAAGAGATCAAAAAAGAAGGAAATACGATTGGAGGCACGGTAACCTGTGTTATAAGGAATGTGCCCGTAGGATTGGGTGAGCCGATTTTTAACAAACTACATGCGGAGCTGGGAAAAGCCATGCTAAACATCAACGCCTGCAAAGGTTTTGAATATGGCAGTGGATTCTGCGGCGCAAAAATGACCGGGAAGGATCACAACGATCTTTTTAACCAAGATGGAACTACACAATCCAACCTTTCCGGAGGCATTCAGGGTGGCATTTCCAATGGGATGGATATTTATTTTCGAGTAGCATTCAAGCCTGTTGCGACAATTCTCCGTCCGCAAGAAAGCATTGATAAAGATGGTGAAACTGTTGTTGTAGAAGGCAAAGGCAGACATGACCCGTGCGTGGTCCCAAGAGCCGTACCTATTGTAGAAAGCCTAGCTGCATTTGTCCTAGCGGATATGTACCTTATTAATAAAACCAGAAAAATATAAATTGTGGCAGATTTCAAGGTATTTGATGATAATCTACATTTACTAGAAAAACTATTTGGCAAAGAAGAAGTTTTGCAAAAACTTAATAGATTAAAATTTATTTATAAGAATACAGAAGAAAGCTGGCTTAGAAATCTTGAATATTTTGAAAATTCTGAAATTAGATATATTCTTTTATGTGAAGCTCCACCATACAGCGAAACTTTGGTTCCAAAATATTTTTATAATGATATAGACCAAAAATTCAACACTATCATTTGGAATACATTTTTTCACAACATAAAAAAACCAACTGATATAGAATTATATTATAAAAATTTAGCTGAAAAGGGATTTTTACTTATTGATACTATACCATTTGCAATGCAATATAGCACTCAAAAACACCGAGATAAAGATTCGTAT
The DNA here is from genome assembly GCF_056329745.1 of Epilithonimonas sp. NCBI lineage: Bacteria > Pseudomonadati > Bacteroidota > Flavobacteriia > Flavobacteriales > Weeksellaceae > Epilithonimonas > Epilithonimonas sp. The sequence continues at coordinate 68,583 of NZ_JBWEYV010000002.1, forward strand.
TTTCAATTGATAACAAATTCACTCAATTGGATCTTAGAAAAATTGAGAAACAGTAAAATCAAATTATCGGATGATTTAAATGTTGCTTTCGGATTTAAAATCAATGCACAAAAATTTATCAAGGCAACAAATGGCGCAATTGTACTAAATGAAAAGCATGTGAAATTTGACGAATCAAATATTGGAATCAACAAAGCCAATTATCCTGATTCAAAAATGTTATCTAACATCTACTTTTCTAAAAATAAGAATTATAAATATTATAAGGGAGAAATCGACAATCCTTACTGCAAAAAGGGACGTTTCCAACTAGACCTATCGAATCCAAAATCTCTATTTTGGTATTATGAAAAACATTTTGATGAGTCTTACGATGAGCATAAAGATTATAAAAAATACATTACCAATCTAATTAATAATAAATTAAGTGAATATTGTCCTAATACCTATGTATTATGGGAAATGTACTTTAATAACTCAAAATAAATATAATGGATATAAAATCATATTGGGACAACGCCGTGTCTTATACCGAATATCTGAGTGATGCAGGGGAAAGACTCGGAAACCCTAAGAACACACAGGAAGCTGATTTTGCAGAGTATTACAGACTCGGAATACAGAGAATGAACAGGATGTGGGAAAAATATATCCCAAATGCTGACCAGGTCGAAAGATTGGCAAAAAAGAAATTCGAAGGAAAAATCTTGATTATTTCTGAACCTTGGTGTGGTGACGCAAGTCAAGTAATACCAGTTGTTGTAAAGTTTTTTGAGCAATATGAAGTAAGAATTACTTACAGGGATCAGGAACCATCCTTGATTGACAGCTATCTGACCAATGGTGGCAAATCTATCCCAATCGTCCTTTTTTTGGATGATAATTTTAAGGAAGTAGCGCATTGGGGACCGCGGCCGCAGCATGGTAAAGAACTTTTGGACAAACAAAAAGCAGATCCTGATAATTTCCCAAAAGAAAAATTCTATGTAGAATTACAGACATACTACGCCAAAAACAGAGGCTTGGACACAATCGAAGAATTACTGAATTTACTATAAAATAAAAAGCAGCTCATTGTGAGCTGCTTTTTGTTAATTAAGTCTTAGGAAAAAATTATTTTGGCAAACCTCTCTTGAGGGCATAATTGGCTCTTTCTATGGCTTTTTTCTCTTTCCAGTTCATGTATCTGGCTTTGAAATTCTTCTTCATAAAATTATCGAAGTTTCTTTGCACGGCAAGGTTCCACAAAGAGTGTGCTTTCACAGCCCAGCTTTTGTCCCAAGCGCGCAGGGAGATCGAGAAACTACCGTCAAGGTACTTCATCCAGTGCCACCAGCCTGTTGGCATAAACAGCGTATCACCATGCTCTAGAAAACACTCGATGCCTTCCACCCCGTCCAGCGCAGGAAATTTGGTAAAATCTGGATTTTCTATATCATAATCTTCCAAGGCATAAGTCGCATACGGGATTTGGTAAAGTCTATCTTTCCATTTATAATCAAACAAAAGAATATGCTTGCGGCCATTGAAATGCGTATGGAAAATATGAGCCATATCTATATCATAATGAAGAAAAGTCACAGAGCCTTTGCCACCAAAAAACATACTTGGATATTTATCCAGAAAACCACCCATAAGGCTGGTAGGTGAAATATAATCTTTAAGAATTTTGGGAGCATGCTTGATAGGATCAAAAAAGAAGATACGCAGATCGGTAGGCTCCCGTTGTATTAGATCAATATAATCGGCAAATTTCATTTCCGCAGTAGGTGCATTGATTGGTGCTGCAGGGTCTGCCTTAGAGCTGTCATATAGAGGAACGGTTACCTCACCCACAACCTCTTTAAGGTAATCCATGGTCCACTTTTGATAAGCCGGCCATTTTCTGGCCATATTTTTTATAACCACAGGTTTGCGTGGTTTTAGGTATTTTTCAAAGAATTCTTCTTTGCTGATATCATCTACAATGTCTATAGGTTTTAGAATAACTCCCATGTTAATGTAATATTAAGCTACAAATTTATTAATTTTTGAATTCACATTCATAAAAAACAATATTATTATTTATATTAATTATAAATAAGCTTCGCGATATCTATTATTTTAATAGCAGACTAACCTTGGATTAATTCAACTAAAATCATTCAACAAACTTAAAATCAGCATTTTAAAAGTATAATTAAAAATGAAATGATTTATCCTCTATTCTTTTTATAATTTCCGAACCACATGAAACATGACAAAGAACAGTTTAACTATTGCCAATGTTTTCACTCCAATTTACATTAGTTGTAACAAAATGTCAAAATGTTTTACTAACAATTTAGTGATATGATTTTACCACTGAAAATTGTAGAAGAATTGGCTTAATAAGAATTATAATTTCAAATTTAAAAATAACGTTTAATAACTATGAAAAAACTTTTACCTCTGTTGTTTATCTTGATTTTTTCTGTGACTGCACTCGCCCAGAAGACCATTAGTGGTACAATAACAGATTCTGATGGAAAAGCCCTCCCTAGCGCCAGCGTGACTATAGAAGAGCCTGGTAAAAACTCAATTTTGGCTTATGCCATTTCCAATACAAAGGGAGAATACAAGGTGAGTTTTTCCTCTGCTGAGAGCAATTTGAACTTAAAGATTAAAGCTTTTAATCAAAAACCTATATCACAATCTATAAAGAACGAAGATCAAAAGCAAAACTTCACAATGAGTTCTGAAGCAACAGAAATCCAAGAAGTACGGCTAAAGACAAAACTAATTACCAAAAAAGGCGACACAATTGCCTATGACCTCAAGTCCTTTGAAAATAAAAATGACAGAACGCTTGCTGATGTTCTTAAAAAGATCCCAGGGATAGAGGTAAACAAAGATGGGACTGTTCTTTATCAGGGCGAGGCCATCAATAAATTTTATGTAGAAGGTAAAGACCTGATGGAAGGCGGATACGGAACCATAAACAATTCGTTACCAAAAGACGCGGTTTCCAAAGTTCAAGTTTTGGAAAACCACCAACCTGTAAGTATATTGAGGGATAAAGTACCTTCTCAGCAAGCTGCCATTAATATTAAACTGAAAAAATCGGTTACGATGACTGGCCGTGGCGAGATAGGTGCGGGTTTCAGCCCATTGCTTTGGAATGTTAAATTGACTCCCATGTTTTTTAGCAAAAAAAACCAGTGGGTAGTGAACTACAAAGCCAATAACAACGGTGAAAGTGTAGAAAACGAAGGCAATCTTTTAGCATTCGGGAACCGATGGGAAGGCAGAAGAACGCAGGCTTCGCAAAACAGTTGGGTGAATGTGGAAACCGCAGGTACACCAGATGTTCCAGAAAAAAGGTATCTGCTAAATAATGTTCATTTTTTCTCGGCCAACCTTTTAACAAGCCCTTTCAAAAACAAGGAGTGGGAACTGAAAGCGAATGCTAACTACACCAACAATGCCATAGAAAGAGAATCGTACAGCAATCAAACATTCGCCAGCGGAACCAGCGTGATAAGAACTATGCTGAACAACTTCTACTCCAACAAAGCCAAGGGAGAACTCATCTTTACAAAAAATGCTAAGAAAGGGTTTTTCAAAAACGTTACCACCTGGACAGGTATGTGGAATGACAACAATGCCAATGTGTATAACTCCTTAACATCGGTTAATGCAGCAGAAAACCTGAATGCCCCAACATTCAATTTTACGAACTCACTAAGTACCATTTTGCCGTGGAAAGATAAATTGTTTAATGTGATGAGTTACATCAGCGTACAAAATGACAAACAAACCCTTTTCTCTACGCCTGCATCTTATTCACTAGGCAATAACACCAGCCTTTATAATGCTTTGCAGCAATATATGTCCATTAGAAGTGTTAACACTTCACACTCTGCTTCCGTAGGATTCTCTTACAGAAAATGGACTGTTACACCAGAAGCAGGTATCAATGTTAATTTTAATTCTATGAAGTCTAATCTGAGTGGCATTAATGGCAACAATATGACATCACTGGGGAACAATTATCAAAATAATATGGAATGGAATGTGGTACAACCTTATACGCAAGTGGGACTTAATTATAAATCCCAAAATCTGAGCCTAAACGTTACATTGCCTGTTAATTTTTATGCCATTGATTATAATGATAACCTGAGAGGTACAGGGAAAACTATCAGCAAAACACGTTTTGAACCCAACTTGTTTGCGAGCTATGACTTTGCCTCGTTTTTTAAACTATGGGCTTTTGGTAATATTAACAACAGCTTTGGTAGTTTTGGTGACGTTTACGAGGGGAATATCCTTACCAACCCTTCATTCATTCAATTGAAAAACAGCCCAATCCCCAATAACGTATCCAGAAATGCGAGCACAAGACTGGAATACAGAAATCCACTTAACAATTTGTTCTTCAATGTAAGTTACAGGCTAGGCAACAATACATCCAACCTCATCTCTCATCAGATTATTGATCCAAACACAGGAAATACAACTATTAATATAGAAGAGCTAGACAACACTTCTAAATCCTCCGGAGAGCGTGCAGAGATTGGTAAATATTTTCCAAAATTCAAAACTAATTTCTCTGTAAGTTTTAACAATAGTAATAGCACAAATTACAGCAAAGTGAATGACGACTTTTTTGCCACTAAAAATGAATCTCAGGCTTTGGGACTTAAGTTTAACAATACTTTCTTCAGTTGGCTGAGTGTAGATTACAATCTCTCTATGAACTGGAGAAAAAGTAAAGACAGCTACTATAACCGTATAAACAAAAACGGCGGATGGAATCACAACCTTGCCACTTACATCTACCCATCAGAAAACCATACATTTGGGTTTAACTGGGACGATGTTACCACAACTTTGGCCAGCGAAAGCTACAGAAACTCTTTCTATGACGTATCTTATCAATACACTTGGGTAAAGAGAAAAATAGATTTCGAATTCCGCTGGTTGAATATTGGCAACAAAAAGGTTTACGAAACTGTTTCTGTGAATACCAACAACAACTCGATTACTCGTAATATTTATAATATCCGACCTAGTCAGTTTATGTTCACTGTTAAATTTAACTTCAAATAACACACTATTTTTTTATAAAAAGGCAGTTCACCTGGTTGGCTGCCTTTTATTTTCATTAATTTTAAATCACTAAATTATTAGGTATGAAAAAAACATTATTTATTTTCTCGATTTTCTTCAGCGTTTTTTCATTCGCACAAGGAACAAGAATCATGTATGACTACAGGTTTGTCCCCAATCTCAACAAAAAAGATTCTGCCGATACAGAACTCATGTATCTGGACATCAAAAAAGATGGCAGCAAGTTCTACAGCCGTCAAAAATTTGTGAGTGATTCTACAAGGCAAGCCTATTTTGACAAACAAATATCCATGGGATCACGCAATTTTAGCTACAATGGAGGCAAAGAAGGTAAAGTGGCCTACACAGTGGACAAGACCTACCCCGATTTTGTTACCACTCTTCACACTGCCACAGGTATGTCTAAGTATGCCATAAAAACTGAAAGCCCCATGCCATGGAAAATACTGCCGGACAAAAAGAAGATTGATCAATTTGAGGTGCAAAAAGCCACTCTCGATTTTGGAGGAAGGTCTTGGACAGCCTGGTTTTCTCAGGATTTCCCGTTTCAGGATGGCCCCTATAAGTTTCATGGGCTTCCCGGACTGATTCTGGAAATGGAAGATGCTACGGGAACCCATCAGTTCAAATTTGTGGGCAGCAAAAAATTTGATGAAGTGGAAAAAGTGGGTAAAAATGATTTGGGAAGTAACAAAGGTGGCCTAACTGTGAAATCTGTTGGTTTAGGTGGAAAAGAACTTGAAGTGACCGAGGAGCAATTCAAAAAACAATGGAAAGAATATAAAAATGATCCTGTAAAGGAGATGAAACAGATGCTTTCGCAGGGCAATGTTAAATTTAGTATGAATATGAATGGTAAGGCAATTACCGATAATTCTGAAATGCTGCGCTCTATGGAAAAAAGCCAGAAAGAGCAGATTAAAAATGACAACAACAAAATAGAGCCAACACTTTACCCGTAGTTTCTGTATAAATACCTATTTTTATAGTCCTCAAATTTGGGGACTTTTTTATGCAAAATCATTAAATAAATCAGGATGAGTTACTTACCAAGACTTAAAGATATTAAAGCCTTCGTTTTTGATGTGGACGGCGTTTTTACAGATGGCAGCGTCTATTTGCTGCCGGACAAAAATATGTCACGCGTTATGAGCGTGCTAGACGGTTATGCTGTGGTACAGGCTATCAAACAAGGTTATATTATCGGTATCATCACTGGAGGTAACGACCCGATGGTAAAAAACCGTATGGAATATCTTGGCATCAAAGATTATTACGCTAAGTCATCACATAAAGTATCAGATTATCGGGAATTTAAAAATAAATACCAGCTGGATGATTCTGCAGTCCTGATGATGGGCGACGATATCCCGGACATTGGGATTATGAAACTAGCGGCCATCTCCGCATGTCCCGCCAATGCCGTCCCGGAAGTGAAAGTTATTTCAGACTACATTTCACCAGTTTTTGGAGGTAAAGGTGCTGTGCGCGATGTAATAGAACAAGTCATGAAAGTTCAGGGAAAATGGAATCTTGACGAAGAAACAAAATCAGCATAAAATATTAAAAACCTTTTCACTTCTTTCGATAAAATCATTAGTACAGACCATGAAACTGTTATTAGCCTCCAGCTCTCCCAGGCGGAAAGAATTGCTGTCCCAATTGGGGTATCAATTCGAAACCATAAAAATAGACATAGACGAATCTTACCCAAAAGACCTGGAAACACAATATATCGCCGAGTATATTTCTGCCAAGAAAGCTAACGCTCAGGTTATTGGAGAAGATGAAATCCTCTTGACCGCCGATACAATTGTCGCTATGGGGCAAGAGATCCTCCTTAAACCAAAATCTCGTGAAGAGGCTTTTGTAATGCTTAAAAATCTCTCCGGGAAAACGCATCAGGTTTATTCCGCTTTTACCATCAAAACCAATAATTCCGAAGTCAGCAAAACCAGCAAAACCGACGTTGAGTTGGATAAAATGAGCGAAAACGAAATCAATTTTTATATTGATCATTATCAACCGTTTGACAAAGCAGGTTCCTATGGCGTCCAAGAATGGTTGGGTATGGCAAAGATTAAAAATATCAATGGGTCATTCTATTCGGTGATGGGATTGCCTACAGATCTTGTTTATAAAGAGCTCAAAGAAATGGGTTGTTTTCCTATAATTAATCAAAACCACCCTCTTTAGATAATTTTCCGTACAAAATTTCGTTATTTTTACAAATCAACCTTCCGTAGTGATTTGAATTAAACTAGATGAGAAAATATTTACTAATCATAATCGCTGTTTTAAGCGTAGTGGCTTGCAACCCACGAACAAAAAAAAAGAAAACCAAAAGTGGACCTGTAAACCGGTTCATGACTTATTATAACACCTTATTCAATAGCAAAGAAGCACTGAATGCGGAGTTGCAAACCCGCGACAAAACCCACACAGACAACTTCTACGATCCTTTTATCTCTGTTTACACAACAGATGACAACACTGCCGATTTACAAAACTTACCGGCGGCGGCAAGCAATTTTTCTGACACAGAGATGGGTCCACGTGGAATGCGGGGAGCTAGTGAAAACGCTTTTGGAGCTAATGGTGGTGCTAACACCCGCAGCCAGGCAGGAAGCAAAGGCGCATCTATACTACAAATTGCAGAAGCCAAGGCACAAAAGGCTATTTCCAAATATTCGGTAATGGTAAATGGTGTGGAAAAAAATAAGAAAATTTTTGACGCATACATCCTATTGGCCAAAGCCAAAATGTATCAGGGCAAATATCTGGAATCCCTTGATGCTCTTGGCTATGTTTTCAATACCATGAGTAAGGATAAGCGACTGCCTTTGGCAAGAATTTATCAGGCCGTCAATTACAGCAAACTCAAAGAGTATTACCGTGCAGACGAAGTGTTCCGCGGACTAGAAGATGACCCCAAAATTAAACTGACAAAGGAGAACAAGGCTATCCTAAAAGTTTATCAGGCTGACAACTTTCTAAAATGGGGCAAAAAAGAATTGGCGGCCGAAGTGCTGGATGAAGCTTTTACTTTTAACAAAAACAGGAAAACACGCAGCCGCATTGCTTTTCTAAGAGGACAAATCCTTGCCAGTCTTGGTAAAAAAGCCGAAGCTAGGGAATCTTTTGCAACCGCTTATAAATATGCCAACAGCTACGAGTTTGAGGTAAAATCTCAGATAGAAATAGCCAAAACATTTGATGGTAAAGCAGACAGTTATGAAGACGCCGTGGCCTATCTGGACAAAATTGCCAAAAAAGGCACCTACGCATCCCGTAAAAATGAATTATATTACGCCACAGGACTTATTGCCACCTCAGCAGCAAAGGATTCTATAGCTGATTCTTATTTCAGAAAAGCTTTGAAAGAAAAACAATCCGATCCACAGATCCGAGGCTTAACTTACTCGGAATTGGCTAAAAAATATTTTGCTAAGGATGATTATCTTACAGCGGGTGTCTATTATGACAGCGCATTGGCAGTAATGACTTACAAACCCGAAAGAGACCGACTAACAGAGCTGACATCTAACATCAAAAAACTGTCAAAGAATTATTACATTGTCAAAAAAAATGACAGCATCCTAGCATTGGCTAAGATGAGTCCAGATGAAAAACGGGCTTATTTCACCAAATACATTGATAAGATCAAAGAAAAAGAAGCCGCTGAAGAGTTAGAGAAAAAGAGAGCCGAGCACAGGAAAGGCTTTGATAACGGTGACTACAGCGCTAATTCGATTTTTGCAAATAATTCTTCTGATGCCAATAGTTTTCAGAATTTTGGAATTAACACCAGTGGATCTACATTCTACTTTGCCAATACCAATAATATCCCAAGAGGTGAAGTGGCCTTTAAACAAACGTGGGGAAGCCGAACTTTGTCTGATAACTGGCGTTACTCTGCCAAATCTGCCACGATTAAGGATCTGAAAAATGAAGCTCTTGGTGTGGCAACCACTCCGGATCCAAGAAGATTGGAGCCTGAATTTTATATTGAGAAAATCCCTACTGCAAAAACCGATCTCGACAAGCTGAAAAAAGACCGAGACACAGCCAGCCTAGGAATGGGAAGAATGTATGAGAACTTCTTTGGCAATACCAAACTGGCCACCAAAACACTTTTTAATCTGGTTGAAAGTAAACCTGACGAAGAAACAGATCAACAGGCTCTATACAATATTTTTGTATTTAATTATGAAAAAAATCCTGCGGAAGCAGAAAAAGCAAAGCAGATTATTCTTCAAAAATACCCATACACATCCTATGCAGAATTTGTAAAAAATCCTAAAAGTAAAGACCTTAATAAGTCATCGGAAAACGTTGAAAAACTGTATGATGAGGCTTACAAGCTCTACGTTACCGAAAAATACGCAGAGTCATCTGCCATTATAGAAAAAGCGATTGCAGATAATCCAAAAGATGCTCTGATCCCTAAATTCTATCTTCTTAATGCTTACAACGCAGGTAAAACAGCAGGTAAAGAGATTATGATACTGCAGCTGGAACAGATCGCCCTGAATTATGATAAAACTCCGGAAGGTAAAAAGGCTAAAGAACTCCTCAAATACCTGAAGACTGATGTCAAAATGGAATTTACCGATGAGAATGGGAATAATGTTTCGCAAAATCCTATTCAGCAGGAACACGCAAAAGAAAACCCACAGACTACTACTCAAAACATAGAACCAGCATCTCCTACAGTATCTGGTCCCGAAAGGCCTGGCGGCGATGATAACCCTATAAATCCTGATTCAACACCGATACAACAACAGAGAAAAAATTCAAGATAACTAAAATGGCGACCAAAAAGGTCGCCATTGTATTGTTATATGGGATTTATTTTACATTAATGATCTCTCAACCTTAGCTTTCTTTACAACTCAAATAAAATTTAAAACTGATTTCATCAACAATATAAATCACCTAGTTTGTAACAAGAGGGCATGGGTGATTTATAAATTTTCTTTTATTTTAATTCGATGGGATTATTTCGGCTTTTAATTTCATTTTCCATCCTTTTTTGCATATCCTGCATTTGTTTTGGGTCGAATGAAGGACCTCTCCCGCCGGGTCCAAAGCCTCCGCCTCCTCTTTGGGAATTAAAAAAGCTGATCGGGTCTTTCTGAAATTTTTTCTCTAAATCATTATACTTATTTTTTGCAATATTTATGTACTGCCCTCTGGTCTGTGGCTGCTGCAATTCGGCAATTTTTTTGGTCTGCATGAGATCAAACGAATAATAGCCTTTTGCATCCTGAGCTTTTACAATAAGCCCCGGAAGCCCAGAAAACTTGTAAGGACCATCCTGCAAAGGAATCTGCGGTGTAAACCACGCATACCAGGTTCTACCGCCATAATTAACCTCTGCCTTCTGAGTTTCATACTCTCCAATTTTTACCGTTTCAGGCAAAATTTTCCACTGGAAAGATGGCGTTTCGTTATAAGAATATTGATCCCGACCTATCCTTGACTTATAAGTAATAATTTGTTTCCCAAGATCTTTGTCTACAGAAAATTGCAGATTGCTTCTTAAGTTTTCCATCTGGGAACGATCAAAATTTCTTGTGGCACGCATACGCTCCATTACAGAGTCTCTTTTCAAAGTGTTTTCTGCATAAAAATAAGATTGTTTTCCATTGGTGTCCAGATAAGCCAGTTCGGTTTTTTTACTATCTGCATTGGTAGAATCCGGCGTGGTTGTCACCTGATATACGAAGCGTGTGTTCTGCTGTGCCATTAACAGAGGCATAGCAATGATGCCTAACAATTTTAAAATTTTCATATAGTTACTTATTATTTATTTCAATTGGGTTTGTATTACCAATATTGATTGAGTTAACATTTTGATTTGAGGAGCCTCTCTGCATTCCGCTTATATTATGTGCACTTCCCATCTCTCCATTCGACATCCCACGATTTCCGCCATTCATCATATCATGTCGCTGATGCATGCCACGCCCTCCGCCAGGATTAAAATTGTCAAAATTAATCTCTGAGTCTTTGCTCTTAGAAAATTCCATTTTTACAGACGCTTTATCACCATTAAAATTGATGCGACTCGATTTTCTGGCATCTGCCGCAATTTCCTCTTGAAAAGCATTTGGGATTATAATTTTCTGCACAAAACTAAACCTATAATCGCCTCGGTCATCTTCCAGTTTTAATATTAAGCCCGGCAACCCACAAAATTTGTAAGGCCCATCTGATATTTTGATATCTGGCGCAAACCAAGCGGTCCACTGCCTACCTCCAAAACTTACGACTGCTTTCTGAATTTTGTGACCTTTAAAATCGGATGTATCAGGTAAAATTTGCCAATTTATCTTGCGGTCTTCCTGATAATATATTTGTTTTGGGCCAACATTCTCCACCAGATTAACAGTATTATTATTGAGGTCTTTTAAAATAAAATAATCAAAAAAAGTAGGTTGGATTACTTTTCCATTGGCCAGTTTAGGAAAGTCCGATTTATCTTTTTTAGACCTTTTTAAATCGGATTTCTCCTGTAATTTTAATACGCTTCTTAACGAATCTCGCAACAGCTTGCTCTCGCTTGTAAACATTGAGTTTGTTTTGCTAACATCCAAAAAAGTCCTTTCCACCTTCATATCCACAAGGTTGATCGTGTCAGGATTGGCTTCAGTTTGATAGATATAACGTTCGGTTTGGCCAAAATATATACCAAAAACCATAATCATCATTAGTGCAATAATCTTCGTCATAGTCAGATTGTTAGATTAACTTATATCGGCAAAGTTAATTATTAGTATTAGCGGAATTAATATTTGTTGATAAAACTTGGTGTTAATCTATTAAAATACTGATTATCAATTACAAATTAGAGATGACGATAATATTCAAAATCATTAAAATAGATGCCGTCGATTTGAGATTGCGGATTTTATGTTGTATTTTTGCAGACTAAAATCAGTCTAAATAAAAACAATGATTAAAGTTAGCGATCAGGCAAAAGCAAAAGCAGCTCAGCTGATGAGTGAGGAGGGCTTTAATCCTGAAACAGATTATATAAGAGTGGGCGTGAAAAGCGGAGGTTGCTCCGGTTTGGAATACGTTCTTAAGTTTGATAATGTTAAAAACGAAACCGATCAGCTTTTTGAAGATAACGGTGTAAAGATTGTTGTGGATAAAAAATCCATTCTTTACCTGGCAGGAACTACTTTGGAATATTCCGGAGGACTGAATGGCAAAGGTTTTATCTTTAACAATCCAAATGCTGCAAGAACTTGTGGCTGCGGGGAAAGTTTTTCTCTTTAAGTATTAGCAGATTATTTATTAAAAGATTAAAAAATTAGTGAGTGACTAGAGAATTTGAAAAATTTGAAGTTTATGAGTTAACGATTAATCTCACAAAAAATATTTATGAACTCTTAAACAGAGAAAAATTTAGAAAAGAGTTTGAACTTTGCAATCAGTTAAAGAGAGCTGTACTTTCAATATCAAACAATATTGCGGAAGGCAGCGAGTACAATAACAATGCTCAGTTTATAAGATTTTTGAAATATTCAAAAGGAAGCTGCGCAGAGGTTAGAAATATGTTGAATCTTTGTCATATTTTATTTGAAGAGGATACAGAAAATTTGATTAATGATTCTAAAATGGTTTCGATACAATTATCAAAATTTATTGATTATCTGTCAAAAACAGACATAAGGAAGAGAAATTAATTTTTTAATCATTTAATTTTTAATTATTTAATTAATGTCAAAGTACACAGAAGACGACTTAAGGGTCGATTTAGAAAATAAAAAATATGAGTTTGGCTGGGAAACGAAAATCGATTACGAAGATTTTCCGATCGGGTTAAACGAAGATGTCATTCGTGCCATTTCTGCAAAAAAAGAAGAGCCCGAATGGATGACCGAATGGCGCTTGGAGTCTTTCCGCATCTGGCAGAAGATGACAGAACCACATTGGGCCAATATCAAATATGTAAAACCCGATTTCCAGGCGATACGCTATTATGCAGCACCTAAAGTAAAACCAGAACTGGCAAGTTTAGATGAAGTTGACCCAGAATTGTTGGCCACTTTTGCAAAATTGGGCATCAACATCGAGGAGCAAAAAAGGCTTTCTGGTGTTGCTGTTGATATTGTAATGGATTCTGTATCTGTGAAAACTACTTTCCAGGAGACACTTGCAGAAAAAGGGATTATTTTTTGTTCAATTTCCGAAGCGATTAAAAACCACTCGGATTTAGTTAGAAAATATATAGGAAAAGTGGTTCCAAGGGGTGATAATTTTTATGCCGCCTTAAACTCTGCAGTATTTTCGGACGGCAGTTTCTGCTACATTCCAAAAGGCGTTAGATGCCCGATGGAACTGTCAACCTATTTCCGAATTAACCAATCCGGAACCGGCCAGTTTGAAAGAACTTTGCTGATTGCAGACGAAGGCAGCTACGTCTCTTACTTAGAAGGTTGTACAGCACCGTCAAGAGATGAAAACCAGTTGCACGCCGCTGTTGTGGAACTGATTGCGATGGATAATGCGGAAATCAAATATTCTACGGTTCAAAACTGGTATCCAGGTGATGAAGAAGGAAAAGGTGGTGTTTTCAATTTCGTGACTAAAAGAGGACTTTGCGAGAAAAACGCCAAAATCTCCTGGACTCAGGTGGAAACAGGTTCTGCCGTAACGTGGAAATATCCAAGTTGCATTTTGAAAGGTGATAATTCGGTGGGTGAATTTTATTCCATTGCGGTTACCAATATGCATCAATATGCCGACACTGGTACCAAGATGATTCACATTGGGAAAAATACCAAATCAACCATTATTTCTAAAGGAATCTCTGCCGGGAAATCTCAAAACTCTTACCGAGGTTTGGTAAAAGTAATGCCTACAGCGAAGGGAGCGAGAAACTTTTCCCAATGCGACTCCTTACTAATGGGCAATAATTGTGGCGCGCACACTTTCCCTTATATTGAAATCAAAGATCCGACAGCACAATTGGAGCACGAAGCTACAACTTCAAAAATCGGGGAAGATCAGATTTTCTACTGCAACCAAAGAGGAATCGATACGGAAAGAGCAATTGCTCTCATCGTGAATGGTTTCAGTAAAGAAGTTTTGAATAAACTTCCAATGGAATTTGCAATCGAAGCTCAAAAATTATTGGAAATTTCTTTGGAAGGTTCAGTTGGGTAATATTTTCACGCAAAGCGAAACAAAGTTTTTCTTTTTTGCTTGAAAATATTTTAAGGAGAAACAAAGCCGCTTTGCTTATCGAAGTAAGACTATTAATTTTAGTATTACTTCATTAAGTTTTATGCCTTTGTTTATCTTAATCAACATTTAAAATAAATTCTTTGTCTCGCCTTGCGTTGAAAGAAATTATAAAAGATAATTCATTTATCTTTGTGAAAAACAAGACAAATGAATGAAAATGAAGTTTCAAAAATTGTATTTGAAAGTGGATTAAGAGTTCACAGAAAATTAGGAATCGGATTATTTGAAAGTATTTATGAAGATTGTTTATTTTACGAACTTCAGAAGTCAGGTTTGAAAGTTGAAAAACAAAAGTTCTTAGATATTGTTTATGATGAATTAACCTTACCTAGAGCTTTTAAAATGGATTTACTTGTCGAAGATAAAGTAGTCTTGGAAATAAAATCTGTGGAAAGTTTGAATAACTTTCACGCAGCTCAATTGAAAAATTATTTGAGATTGGGACATTATAAATTGGGAATGTTGTTGAATTTCAATTCTCAATTATTTAAAAATGGAGTCAGAAGAATTGCAAATGGCTTAGACTAATGTTGTATTTCAAAACTAAGTGAAACGCCTTTGTATAACTTAAAAACATAAGCGCAATTAAATTTAAACTTGTTTAGCCTTGCGGTAATTTATATAATTAAAATGTTAAATATCAAAAACTTACACGCCAAAATAGAAGATGGCGCAGAAATTTTAAAAGGAATTAATCTTGAAATAAAACCAGGCGAAGTTCACGCCATTATGGGACCCAATGGTGCCGGAAAATCTACACTTTCTTCTGTTATTGCAGGAAAAGAAGATTATGAAGTGACGGACGGCGACATCTTTTTTGAAGGTGCAAATATCATAGAAGATGCTCCCGAAGAGCGTGCTCACAAAGGGATTTTTCTTTCGTTCCAATACCCGGTAGAGATTCCGGGTGTTTCGGTTACCAACTTTATCAAAGCTGCAGTTAACGAAAACCGAAAAGCAAATGGTTTGGAAGATATGTCGGCGAAAGAAATGCTTGCGGAGATCCGCGAAAAGTCAGAATTATTGGGCATTAAGAAAGATTTTCTTTCCAGATCACTTAACGAAGGATTTTCGGGAGGTGAGAAAAAAAGAAATGAAATTTTCCAGATGCTGATGTTAAATCCTAAATTGGCAATCCTAGACGAAACCGATTCAGGTTTGGATATCGACGCATTGAGAATAGTTTCCGAAGGTGTAAACCATTTTAAAAACCAAGGCAACGCGGTTCTTCTCATCACGCATTACCAAAGGCTTTTGAACTACATCCAACCAGATTTTGTCCATGTTTTGGCAGACGGAAAAATCATCAAAACAGGTGATAAATCCCTTGCCCTGGAGCTGGAAGAAAAAGGATACGACTGGCTTTTGAATTAATAAAAATGATTGTCTTCCCCATCGAAAATGATTGAAGAGGAATGACAAAAACAAATCGAAAGATGCAAAATCAAACCATTACAATGGCTTTATTTGAACAAATTTTAGATCAACATACTTCTTTTTTGGAATCGCTTCCGCAATCTTCTTTGAATGATGTGAGAAAAAATGCACTTCATAAATTTGAAGATGAAGGATTTCCAACTAAAAAAGACGAAGAATATAAGTATACCAATCTGAAGGAAATTACTGAGAAAAACTATAATTTCAGCCCTTCGGAAGCACATCAAATTACCAAGGAGCAGTTGGATGAGTTACATTTGGGTGAAGAAAACTTCGACTGGATTGTTTTTATCAACGGCAAACTTCACAAAGAACTTTCGAAAATTTCGATTCAGAATGTGGAGTTGCTTTCAATCCAAAATGCTTTAAATGATGAAGCAAATGGGGAAGTTTTTAATCAGTATTTCAACACGATTGCTAATCCTGAATTGGCCTTTACCAATCTGAATCTGGCATATTTTACAGAAGGATTTTTCTTAAACGTGCCAAAAAACGCATCGATTGAAAAACCAATTCACGTTTTTTACTTATCTCAAAACCAAACTGAAAATACATTTTACAATACCAGGAATCTACTGATTGCCGAAGAAGGATCCAAGGTGGAAATCATAGAAAGCCATCATAACTTTGATCAATCGTTTGTGTTTACCAATTCGGTGACCGAGATTTTTGCAGGTAAAAATGCAAAAGCAGACTGGCACAAACTGCAAAATGACAGTGACACTTCTTACCTTGTTGACCACACATTTGCAAAGCAGGAAAGAGATTCTCTTACAACGGTGAATACGTTCTCCTTTGGTGGAAAATTGGTGCGAAATAACCTCGATTTTATTCATAACGGAGAGAATATCAACTCTTTTATGAACGGGATTACGATTATCGGGAAAAACCAAACTGTAGATCACCATACTGCCGTTCATCACAAACAACCGAATTGCGAATCTTATCAAAACTATAAGGGCATTTATAAAGACCAATCGCACGGTGTTTTTAACGGAAAGGTATTTGTAGATCAAGTGGCGCAGAAAACCAATGCATATCAGCAAAACAACAACATTCTACTGGATGAAGGGGCTTCTATTGATACAAAACCTCAGTTGGAGATTTTTGCAGATGACGTTAAATGTTCCCACGGTTGTACGGTAGGACAGTTGAACGAAGATGCCATGTTTTATCTGAGAGCCAGAGGGATTTCTAAGAAAGAAGCGCAAGCACTTCTATTGTATGCTTTTGCGAATGATGCAATGCAGAATATTGACATATTAGCTTTGAAAAATAAAATATCTCAGCTCTTGGCAGAAAAACTGGAAGTCCAAATGGAATTCTAGAAGAGACAATTAGAAATAAAAAACGCATCTTTTCAGATGCGTTTTTTTATTGTTGATGATGATCATTGATTAAACGAGACTGTTTTTATCGGCATAATTCAGTTTGAAAAATATGAATGTCATAATGGAAAAAGCCAACAGCGAGCTACCTCCATAACTGAAAAACGGTAAAGGAATACCTACTGTAGGAAAGAGCCCCATTACCATCCCAAGATTAATCGAAAAGTGAATTAATAAGATGGATGCAAAGCTGTACCCAAATACGCGGTTAAATGTCGATTTCTGCCTTTCAGCTAGGTAATAGATACGTCCAATAAAAACCGCATAACAGATAATTAGAGTGACACTACCTACAAAACCCCACTCCTCACCTACGGTGCAAAAGATGTAGTCTGTTTCCTGTTCCGGTACAAATTTACCCTGGGTTACCGAGCCCTGTTTGTAGCCTTTACCCATAAGCCCACCAGAGCCAATCGCTGTTTTTGAATACAGCAGGTTATATCCCGAAGTATCGCGGAATGCCTTCTCGCCCTTATAAAGCACCTCTAATCGTTCACGTTGGTGTTTCGGTAATTTTGTAAGGATAAAAGGAGATGCAAATGATAGCGCGCAAAAGGTTACGATCGTCGCGACTATAGAAATGATACTTATGATATTCCAGCTGATTCTGTAAAAATTAAGAAAGATAAGGATTGCTGCAATAACCAATATTGCTAATACTATATAAATTGGGCTTACGGCAATAGAAATTAAAAAAATTGCTGCAAAAACAAATATAGTCCCAAACAACCATCCGGAAAGACCTTCCCTATACAAGGCCATAAGAAATGCAAAAAATACAAGTAGGGATCCCACATCAGGAATCATCAGCACCACTACACCGGGGATCGCGATAATGGCCATCGCAGTGTAGAGGGATCTTTTATTCTTAATATTAAAGTCGGGATTGGACACATAATTAGCCAGCATCAAGGCCGTCCCAATTTTAGCAAATTCTACGGGCTGCATAGTAAAGCCTCCAAATTTGTACCAGTTTTTTTGCCCCAAAATCTCTGTTCCAAAAGGAAAAAGCCCTACGAGCAACAAAACGCCACCTACATAAATTATGGCTGACATATTCTCAAAAAACTTTGTCCGCATTAAGAATATAATAAAGCCAACGACAAGTGAAAGTCCAAAGAATATAAGCTGCTTCTCCCCTAGTTCTGCCTTTACACTGTAAATATTGGTTATGGCGAAAACACACAATAAGATATATAATGTGATGCCTAACTTATCTATACCTTCTGCCCATTTCATCTTGCGTCGGATTTTACAGGTTTAACATGATTTACACTTTTATCCAATTTAAGCTTTCTATCTTCAATGGCTTTAAGGCTATCTTTGATTCTTTTCAACTTTACGGTGTCCACAGCAGGCTCTTTGTACCACCCTTTTCTTTTCATGTCTGCCACATACTGGCGCTTGTACTCGGGCATAAAGCTGGAGGTGATCATTTTTTTATAAAGATTTTCTCTTTTCAATTCTCCGGTCACATATTTTTCAGCAATAGTTGTACACGCTGGTCCTGCCCATGTAGCACCAAATCCGGCATGCTCCATAACTGCAGCCACAACAATCTTGGGTTTATCTGCTGGCGCAATCAACACAAAAATGGAATTATCTTTACCCTGAGGCACCTGGGCAGTTCCTGTTTTGGCTAATTGTGTGAAGTCTTTGGACAAAAGTCCCCGCCCGGTTCCCCTTAGCATAACAGCCTCCATACCCTGAAGAACTACCTTATAGAACTCCGGATTCTGCACTGCTGTAAAATGCTTTTTCTTAAATCTAGGATCTGGGTTAGGCTTACCGTCAATCGACTTGACAATATGTGGCGTAAAATACCAACCTTTGTTTGCGATAGCCGCTACTGCATTAGCCATTTGCAAGGGTGTCAGCATCACATCACCTTGCCCCATACCATTGAAGACGGCTCCTGTAGCCAAGGGATCCCAGTTTTTCGGATCCTTTTTAGAGCCATTGGCTTTGTAAATCGAGGCCATCCTTTTTTCATAAAACTCCCCCGATGGGATTCTCCCCTTAGCACCCACAGCCAAATCATTATTTAAAAATTCGCCGACACCAAAGCTGTTTAGGATTTTTTTCCATTCATCCACACCCTTAGATGGATTTCCCGGATATTTATTCAGGATATTAAGGTAGGCATAAGTGAAATAACAGTTGCTGGAAACCTGAATAGAAGGGATAAGCGGATCTGCGCCACCATGACCCTTGATCCTGAGGCCTCTGTAATTAAAACCACCACCACATGGGAAAACAGTCTTATCCGTCATCACGCCCATCTGCATAGCGGCCAAAGCTGTCAACAGTTTGAAGGTGGAACCTGGTGGATAAGCTGCCTGAACAGACCTGTCAAACGTGGGTTTGTTTTCATAAATGGTATCGTTCGCCAGTTTGTAAAGGTTATGAGATTTTTGAGGGCCTGTAAAAAGATTGGGATCGATATCCGGCCCTGTTGCCATAGTGAGGATTTCGCCATTATTAGGATCAATCGCAACAATAGCTCCATGTTTATTCACCAGCATTTCTTCTGCCATTTTTTGAAGGTCATAGTCAATGGTCAAGGTCAAATCTTTGCCCGTGACCACCTCCTTATCCAGTTCTCCGTTTTTATAAGAACCGATGTTTCTCTGGCGGATATCCTTCTGGATATATTTCATGCCTTTTTCACCACGCAATTCCTTTTCGTAAGCTTTTTCAATCCCACTTTTTCCTGCTATATCACCCGGAAGGTAGTAGAGCGAATCTTTTTTGATATCATTGTCATTCACCTGATTGGTATAACCCAAAAGATTGCCAGATGTATTGATCTCATACTGACGTTGTGGCCTGGGAACAATACTGAATGCCGGATATTTAAAAATCAGCTCCTGAATCCTGGCCATATCTTCGCGGCTCAGGTTCTTCATAAAAGTCATTGGAGTTAAGCGGGAATAATACTTTTCCTGCTCAATGTTTTTAACGGTTTGGATAAAAACTGGCTTGGAGATATTAACTAACTTACAAAAGCCTAATGTATCAAAATCAGGTTTTAGAAGCGCCGCGGTGTAAGAAATTTCAAAAGCGGGCTGATTGCCAACTAATATTTTGCCATTACGGTCAAAAATCACACCTCTTGGTGGAATGATATACTCGGTTTTGATGGATGTGTTCGCCGCATTCAACGCATATCTGTCCGTAAATAATTGTAAGTACGAGAGCCTTGCAATAAAAATTACTGCAATAAGGGACAGTGCAAGAATAATTTTTAGATACTGTGACTTCATCTGTGTTTGAATCTTTTGGGAGCGAACTCAAACTCCTTTATATGGTAAAAATGGATTAAACCTTTTGTTTAATTTTAAATGCTAATGTATAAGCCAGTATAAATACGAACGAAATAAGGCTGGTAATTACCACATTCAGCAAAATATCAAAAACTCTGTTGAATTTAAAGAATTCTACGTATTGCACCAAGAACTGATGAATAAAAATACTAGTTAATATAAAAAATAAAAACTGAGTCCACTGAATGCTTTGGAAAGAGAAAAAATCGGTGGTGGTATCGGTAGATGTTCTAAAAATTAGAGTTCGGAAGTAAGCAATAACCGTAGTTGCAAAAGCATTGATGCCCCAAGTTCCCAAAAATGCATCTACACACAATCCCAATATAAAACTCAAGGCCAAAAACTGAAATTGATTACGGAAAAACGGATAGAACATTACAAACACAGGATAAAGTACCGGAATATATTGCCCAAACAATGCAATCCTGTTCAGCACAAAAATCTGTATTGCCGTTAGCAGTGCAATCAAAAGTAAATCGGAAAATATATTTCTACTGACCATCTTTTTTAATCTGTGCTTTTAACGTGTCATCAATTTTCTGTACCTCGGCTTTTTTTAGATTCCTTACCACATACACCGTGCTCAGTTTGCCTACTTTTTCACTCAGTTCTACAGAAACATCCCAAAAACCAGTTTTGCTGTCTACCTGATATCCGGCTACAGTACCCACCATTATACCGGCAGGGAAAATGGAAGATTTGCCATCCGTCACAACGGTATCGCCAACTTTAAGAGGTACATATTTGGGAATATCAGACAAAGACATCGTTCTAGAGTCATCACCTTTCCAGGATAGTGTACCAAAGTAGCCGGATTTTTTAAGCGCTGCACTGATTTTGATTTTATTCATACTCAAAATAGACTGCACCAGTGAATAATTATCGGTTGTATTAATAACAATTCCGGCAATGCCTTTAGGCGCAATCACACCCATTTTGGATCCTACGCCCTGCAAACGACCTCGGTTGATTGTGAAATAATTGTCCTTCCTGTTGATGCTGTTAAACACAACTTCCCCATCCACAAAGGTATAGATCTGGCCACCTCCGATTGTATCATAAACTCTACGGAACATTGGTTTATCCAGCTTTTCTTTACCGTAAAGCTGTTTCATAAGAGCCTTGTTTTGGCCAACGAGATCTTCATTAATTTGCTTCAATTTCAAATAAGAGGTCCCTTCATCAATGTAGCCCGAAACCCATGAATTGAAGGCCGCCGTGTTGGCTGCCAAAAAACTTTGCTGCATGGCATTTTTGCTGAAAATAAGGACAACTGAAACCAGTTGTAAGAATATAAAGAACACAAACAATGCATTCTTAGAAAAAAATCTCAGCAAAGCACCCATCTAAGTTATAAATGATAAGTGATGAATTGTAAATGATCGTACTATAGCAACCATCATTTAAGCCCCATCAATTTTGAAAATAATTTATTTGATTAAGAAATTGAATTTGTCCATATTTTTGAGCGCTATACCAGTTCCTCTTACAACCGCTCTCAACGGATCTTCTGCTACAAAAACTGGCAACCCAGTTTTCCTGTGAAGACGATCTGCCAAACCTCTTAGTAAGGCGCCACCACCAGCAAGATAAATTCCGGTTTTGTAGATGTCCGCAGACAATTCCGGTGGCGTAAGGGAAAGTGTTTCCATTACTGCATCCTCAATTCTGATGATTGATTTATCAAGAGCTTTGGCAATTTCTTTATAATTAACCATGATTTCTTTTGGTTTACCAGTGATCAAATCACGACCCTGAACGGGAATATCATCAATAGGAACATCCAACTCCTCTACCGCAGAACCAACTTCTAACTTAATCCTTTCCGCCGTTCTTTCTCCGATGTACAAGTTATGGTGTGTTCTTAAGTAATAAGCAATATCATTGGTGAAAACATCCCCTGCAATTTTCACAGATTTATCACAAACAATACCACCAAGTGCAACCACTGCGATCTCGGTTGTTCCACCACCTATATCGATAATCATATTACCTTCCGGCTTCTGAACATCAATCCCAACACCTATAGCGGCCGCCATTGGTTCATAAATCAAACGGACTTCTTTAGCATTTACTTTTTGAGCAGAATCTCTAACGGCTCTTTTCTCAACCTCGGTAATGCCGGATGGTATACAAATCACAATCCTAAGCGCCGGCTGGAACAGCTTTCCTTTGATCCCAGGAATTTGTTTGATGAATTCCTTAATCATATGCTCGGAAGCGTGAAAATCTGCAATCACCCCATCTTTTAGGGGTCGGATTGTTTTTATATCTTCGTGGGTTTTACCCTGCATATGTTTGGCCTGCTCACCAACCGCAATCGGCTTGCCCGATGAACGCTCTATCGCAACGATAGATGGCTGATCCACAACTATTTTGTTATTATGTATAATAAGCGTGTTCGCTGTTCCTAAGTCAATCGCAATCTCTTGCGTGAACATATCCAATAAACCCATTTCCTTCGATAATTGTTAAGTTTACAAAGATATAAATTTAGGATGACTCTGTTTGTTGAATTGAAAATAATTTGGTTAAAATTTTATTAAAATTTATCATGCTTTTTTGTAAAAAATTAAAAATTATTGATGGTTGTAACAACTCAAAATCATCTTAAATATCAAAATAATATTTA
Source organism: Epilithonimonas sp. (assembly GCF_056329745.1). Taxonomy (NCBI): domain Bacteria; kingdom Pseudomonadati; phylum Bacteroidota; class Flavobacteriia; order Flavobacteriales; family Weeksellaceae; genus Epilithonimonas; species Epilithonimonas sp. The sequence continues at coordinate 91,724 of NZ_JBWEYV010000002.1, forward strand.
AAAATCCAGCAAAAGAAACCAATGTTCTTAAGCCTTTTATCGGCAAAAATTTTTGTTTAGAATTCTTGTATTAAAAAATTGTAAATTTGCAGTTGCAAAATGACTAATAGTAATAAATTTCACCAAACTTCTGATTTCGCGGTTCTAAGTATCAGTTACGAAAAAGCCGACGCTGAGACGCGCGGCCGTTTTGCCTTTTTTGATGAACACATCAAGGCTTTTGTTAACCAAATCCACGAGCAGAGCTACGGCGATGCATTTGTAGTGTCTACCTGCAACAGGACAGAAATCTACTCCACTACAAAAAACTATCTGCACATTGCCGAATTATACTGCAACACGGTTGGTGTAAGTCTTTCAGAATTTTTGCAATATGTTAATGTACTGCAAAGAGAGGATGCCCTTTTTCATCTTTTCCGTGTGGCAGCCGGATTAGAGAGCCAGATTATTGGTGATTTTGAGATTGTTTCCCAGATTAAAAACGCCTATAACCGTTTCAAGAAATACAAAGATTTTTCTAACCCTTATCTGGAGCGGGCCATCAATTCAGCCATCCAAATATCGAAAAGAATCAAAAACGAAACAGGGATCAGCACAGGATCAGCGTCGGTTTCTTACGCAGCCGTCCACTATATATTGAACAACACCAGGCGCATACACGAAAAAAACATTCTTCTATTGGGTGTAGGCGAGATTGGCCAAAACACGATTGAAAATCTGGTAAAGCACATTTATCAGCCAAAAATCAAAATTGCCAACCGCTCTTTTGAAAAAGCCGAAAAAATTGCCGATAAATATAAAATCCCGCAAATCGACTTTAATATTTTCCCAGAAGAACTGAAGCAGACCGATGTATTGATTGTGGCCACCGGCGCCCAAAAATATATTATTGACGAAAGCAATTTTCCGAAAGATAAGGAGATGTTGGTCATCGATCTATCGATACCAAATAATGTCCAGAAAGAAATTGGCAAATGGGACAGCACAACATTGATTGATGTGGATCAGCTTTCACAAACGATCAAAGAAACGATGGAGCAACGCAAAAAGGAAATCCCAAAAGCAGAAGCCATCATTAGAGATATGGCAAAGGAATTTGCAGAATGGGAAAAAAAACGCAAACTGGCACCCAACATCAACCATTTCAAAAACTCTCTGAAACAGATTGAGGAGAATGAATTGCATAATATTCATAAAAAGTTTCATTATGCCAAAATTGAGGACATGGAGCTTTCTAACAATCTTGTACAGAAAATTACCAACCGGTTCGCTAAATATATCCTTGAAAATCCGCTACGCGCCACAGAAATCACAAAATTGATGGAAGAGATTCTTGACATTCATAAACAAGACAACGATGGACACAATCAAAATAGGAACCAGAAATAGCCCACTTGCCCTATGGCAAGCACACGAGGTTGCAGCAAAATTACAACACGTGGGTTTTGAAACAGAGATTGTTCCTATTGTAAGTTCGGGGGACAAAAATCTTCATCAGCCACTTTACGCATTGGGCATCACAGGCGTTTTTACACGCGACCTAGATCTTGCACTTCTCAATAGCGAGATAGATGTTGCCGTGCATTCTTTAAAGGATGTACCTACAGAATTGCCTCACAACATTCAGATCTCTGCCGTTTTGGAACGGGACTTTTCCGAAGATGTATTGGTTAGGAATCAGGATGCGGAACCACTGGATTTGGAAGTCCTGAAAATTGCGACCAGCAGCCTGCGCAGGCGAGCCTTTTGGCTTAAAGAATTTCCCGAAACCGAGTTTACAGATATCCGCGGGAATGTGCAGACACGATTAAAGAAGTTGGATGACGGCATTGCAGACGCTACCATTTTTTCTTTGGCCGGAATAAAAAGGATGAATCTTGATGTGAAATATGAGCCAATCCCTTTTTTACTACAAGCTCCGTCACAAGGCGTTGTTGCCATTGCGAGTTTATCCAGCAATATTGATTTGAATCAGGTCTTGAAATCCATTTCGCACAAAGAAACAGAGATCTGTACCGCCATCGAGCGCGAATTCCTGAGAACACTAGAGGGCGGATGTACCGCGCCAATTGGCGCAAAAGCAGAAATGCTGGATGGCCAAATCCGTTTTTTGGGTGCCCTATGCTCTTTGAACGGCAAGGATTGCATCGAAACGGATGAAATCTTTGACTGGAACGATTCCGAACACTTTGGTGAAAAGCTAGCCAAAAAAATCCTTAAAAACGGAGGCAGGGAATTGATGGACGAAATCAAAAAATCTTTATAAAAAGTTTTTCAACATTCAATCTGTTATTCCGCAGGAAAAATAGTTGCTGAGATTATTGCAGAATGTCAAAATATTTTTTTCATTGTAGTGTTATCAGTGCGAAGTTGCCAAAGCCATCTTAAAAGTATGAAAATCCTTTTTACAAAACCAATCAGAAAAGAAAAAATCGATGAGAAGCTGGGAACGGTTTCCGGATTGTCCTTCGGTTTTGTAAAAGTGATTGGCACAGAAATCATCAAAACGAAACCTTTCGGTTTAGATAATAATTCTTTAATTTTTACCAGTGTGAATGGCGTGAAGGCTTTTTTTTCTAACGGTTTTTTACCGAATGAAAATTTTGCAACTCCTAAAACATATAACAAAATTTATGTAGTGGGATCGCAAACGAAAAAAGAGCTAAGGAAAAACGGATTTGGTGCTTACAAACTCTGCAAAAACGCTCACGAACTTTCAGAATTTATTACAGGCAACTCTGCGAATGAGAAATTCCTGCATTTTTGTGGCGATTTGGCGTTAGACGTTTTGGATGACCAGTTGCCGTTGCAAAATATCCGTTACAAAAAAATTCCTGTTTATCAGACTCAACTCCTTTATCCAAAAATCGATGAGAAATATCAGGCCGTCGTTTTTTTTAGTCCGAGCGGAGTTCGTAGTTTTGCGAAGTTCAATCCATTAGATGACTATAAGATATTTTCTATTGGAAACACAACGACTTCGGAATTAAAAAAACTAACTGATAATAAAGTAATTACAAGTCATAAAAACACATTATCGGATCTGTTGAATTTGATTTTAAGAGATTGTTCGACAGATCCAGTATGACAATTTTGATGTGATTTGAAAGGCTAAACTTGTATTTTGCGAAGCGCGCCCCGACTTGAACGGAGCTCTTTTTCTTTTTTGAAAAAAAAGAAAAAAGCGGGAGTGGAAGGCGGATAAAGGCGCCAAAACCTAACAAAGTGGTTCGACGCAAGTCAAATAATTAATAAAAATGATTAAAAACGACCTATATTTAAAAGCACTTCGCGGGGAAACCGTGGAAAGACCGCCAGTTTGGATGATGCGGCAAGCCGGAAGATACCTGCCGGAATTCATCGCACTGCGAGACCAATACGATTTTTTCACAAGATGCCAAACCCCGGAACTGGCATCGGAAATTACGGTGCAGCCGATAAGGAGATTTCCTCTGGATGCAGCCATTTTGTTCTCCGACATTTTGGTAGTGCCGCAGGCAATGGGCATCGATTTCAAAATGAAAGAATCTGTGGGACCATGGCTGGATGAACCTATTAGAACGGCAGAACAGGTGGATAACGTGATTGTTCCTGATGTGAATGACACGTTGGGCTACGTTTTTGATGCTATAGAAATGACCTTGGAAAAACTCGACAATGAGATTCCGTTGATTGGCTTTGCCGGTTCGCCCTGGACGATTTTCTGCTATTGTATAGAAGGTAGAGGTTCCAAGGATTTTAACATTGCCAAATCATTTTGTTTTCTACAGCCCGAAGCGGCGCATAAATTATTACAGAAAATAACGGATACCACGATTGCTTACCTGAAAAGAAAAGTGGAAAAAGGCGTTTCTGCGGTTCAGGTTTTTGATTCTTGGGGCGGGATGCTTTCCCCGGCAGATTATCAAGAATTTTCTTGGCAATACATCAATCAGATTGTAGAAGCTTTAGCACCGCTAACACACGTTGTGGTTTTTGGGAAAGGCTGTTGGTTTGCGCTTGATGAGATGTCAAAGTCGAAAGCTTCTGCAGTAGGTGTTGATTGGACCATCACGCCTGAAAATGCAAGAAAATTTACAAATAATGCGGTGACTTTGCAGGGGAATTTTGATCCGTCAAGATTACACTCAACCCCGGAAACCATCAGGAAAATGGTGCATGAGATGATTGACCGTTTTGGGAAAGACCAGTACATCGTCAACCTGGGACACGGGATTTTACCGAATATTCCTGTTGAAAATGCCGAAGCTTTTATCAAAGCAGTGGTTGACTGGAAAGCATAAAGCAAAAGGAGCAAAGTAAATGCTCCTTTTTTTATTCCATTCGCCCAGGCGCAGGTTGCGTGGGCTTTACAGCTTCATTATTAGGGCCATCTTTAGGTTTCTCTACATCATTTCTAAGATCCCTTTGTAGTTTTTGATTTTGATTAAAAGAGGCAGTGTCTGTTTTTCTCAATAACTCTCTATTTTGTGAGAATGTATCCATTTTAAACTCTGTAGACTTCAGGTTTTTTTCTGCTGCTGATCTCAGGTTATCCTGTTTGGTTGTCTGGGCTTTCATCAGAAAAGTTCCAAACATAAGCAACGACCCTGTTACTATTAACTTTTTCATAATATCTGATTTTTTAAAGAATAATCTCAAACACCAAACCAGATTATGTTAAAATTAAGATCTTCTAAGATTTTTGGGAGAAATTTGGGAATGATTATTCTCAAGAACTTTTCTCAATTTTTCTACAAAAACGTAAGTGGCGGGGCAAATCAACGTGTTTTTTAATGTCAGGTTATTGATCTGGTAGATCTTCTTTCGGTCGGTATGTGGATATTCCCTACAGGCTTTTGGACGGACATCGTAAATTGAACAGGTGTTGTCTTCATTCAGAAAAAAGCAAGGGAGGTTTTGTAAAACTTTGTCATTGTCCTCATCTATCCTCAAAAATTTAGCTTCAAAATCCGCCGCTTTCATCCTGAGGTGCTTTGATATTCGCTCGATATCTTTCTCTGTATAAAGCGGGCCGGTGGTTTTGCAGCAATTGGCACAACTGAGGCAATCAATTTCTTCGAAAGTTTCCTCGTGTTTTTCTAAGACTAAATAATCCAGATTGTTAGGTGGTTTCTTTTTGAGTCCATCCAAAAATTTGCGGTGTTCTTTCTGTTTTTGCAAAGCCTGCTTTTTATAGAAATCAAGATCCATTTTGCAAAATTAAAGGTTTCCCGTTAAAAACTGACATTAATCTTATTTTGCGCTGATGCAAAAAGCAATAACTTTGATTGACAAAAATATCGGCTTATGAATGATATTACAAAACGTGAAGATGTAGAATTTTTGGTTAAAGAATTCTATGACCGCATTGTACAAGACCATCTTATTGGATTCTTTTTTACAGATGTTGCTAAAATTGATCTCGCGAAACACCTTCCAAAAATGTACAATTTCTGGGAAAGTATCCTCTTGGGAAATCCTGTTTACGATGGTCAGCCGATGGCTAAACATTTCCCAATAAATGAGGTAGCTGCCATGGAAGAGAAACACTTCAACAGATGGCTACAGGTTTGGGAAAAAACCGTACATGACAATTTTGAAGGTGAAAATGCGGAAAACGCCATCGCAAGAGCTTTGAACATTGCCCGCATTATGCATCATAAAATGAAATCTGCAAGATCCTAGTCTGTTAGTTCCTTTACGTTACCTGTCCTTTTCAGAAATCCCCAGGATTGCATCTCACCACGCAGGGCATGGCGCAAACTGCGGAAAAGGACAATGTACATCAGCCATCTGTACCCAAATCTTTGTGGGATAATGTAAAACAAATCGGTCCACTTTTGTTTTTGCATGATAAAGGCTAATAAAGCCAACGATGCGTCTACCAGCAAGAAAATGAGATAGTAAACAAAAATTTTGCTGCCGTTACCCGACAAAATCCCAAAGAACATAATTAAGTCTGCCAATGGTGAAAACATGGGGATAATGTACTGGAAGATAAGAATATTAGGCATCGCCCAAAGCCCTAGCCCTTTATACTTAGGGTTGAGGAAGGTTTCCCGTTGTTTCCAAAACATTTGCATAATACCATAAGTCCATCGGAAGCGCTGTTTCAGGAACTGTTTTACAGATTCTGGTGCTTCTGTAACCGCTATTGCACGGTTTTCGTTGGCTACTTTGTACCCTTTTTTCAGAATCTTGACGGTTAAATCACAATCTTCAGCTAATGTGTCGCCGGAGTAGCCACCCACTTCCTGTATCACCGCCTTTCTAAATGCTCCAATAGCACCGGGAATTACCGTAACCGCATTGATATTAGCATATGCCAAACGGTCAAAATTTTGGCTGGTTGTATATTCTATCGCCTGCCATCTTGTAAGCCAGTTCACACGGTTACCAACTTTTACATTCCCCGCTACAGCCGCAATATTCTCATCAGAGCCTGCATTCAAAAATCTGGCAATCAAGTATTTTACCGCATCTTTTTCCAGTTTGGTATCGGCATCAATACAGACAACATATTCGGCATCGGTTCTTGCAATCCCATAATTAAGTGCACTAGCCTTACCGCCATTGCTTTTACTGAGTATCGTTAAACGTTTTTCCGAAGAAAAGTGCTCGTTAACCCTTTCCAAAGTTTGATCTTTACTGCCATCATCCACAAAAACAATATCACAGTTGGGGTAAGTCTGATGCAAAAGATTTTTGAGTGACGATACAATATTGACTTCCTCGTTATAAGCAGGTACAATAATGGACACTTTGGGATAAGAATCCATCATAGGAAGCTTATTCAATTTTTCTTCTTTCCTATGCTCACTTACTGCCCAATAAATCATAATCAAAAGGCGCAAAAAGCCCAAAGCGATGAATATCAAAAATAATGCACCTAAGAAGTGGCTGATCCAATAGATTACGGTAGCTAACAATAGGTTAAGCTGCATCACATAGTAAGCCTTGGTCTTAGGAATGGCTGGCATGAGCTCCTGCCTGTTTTTGTGCAGAATACTGGTAAGATCCGTAAAATGATAACCTTGTTTTTGCAACATAGGAATTAACACTTTCAAGGCTTTTACGGTCTCTGCTCTTGTATCTCCACCGGCATCATGCAGTAGAATAATGTTGCCTCGCTCGTGTTTTATCCCATCCAAAACCCTAGAAATGATCTGATTAGCTTTTACGCCAGGTTGCCAGTCTTCGGGGTCAATATTTTCACCAATATCCAGATAGTTTTGCTGGCGCGCCAATGCAACAGGAATAATCTCCTCCGGCGTGGTTGGTTCAGAATCCGCATTGTAAGGCGCCCGAAAGAGTATTGTACTGTGCCCGGTTACACATTCTATTAGAAGACGCGTAAGTTTAAGCTCCAGCAAAGCTCTTTTAGGATCTACTTTAGCAACATTTTCATGGGTAAAGGTATGGTTGCCAATCAGGTGACCTTCTTTAAAAATCCTCTTTACAAGTGGAAGATTTTTCTCTGCATTGATACCAACCAAGAAGAAAGTCGCAGGAACATGATATTTTGATAGGATGTCCAGGATTTGTGGCGTGTAAGTCTCATCGGGACCATCATCAAAGGTGAGAACCAATTCCTTTTGTGGTGCCGCACCGTATTTTCTTACTTCATAAGAACTTGGGTAGGACAGATAATTTTCATCGGTAATAATCTTCTCGTTAGGATCGATTTCTACTGCAATCTTACCATCATGCGGCGTATTAAGAACATCCAAAACCTCTCCCTCGCCAATGTAATCTACCATTGTTTGACCCTTGACATTGCCAAGACTTTTCAGGTTGATTTTTGAGAGACCGGCGGTCGTCATATCTTTGTTATAGAAAGTCCACACCCGGCTGTCCTCACTACCTAAACGCCAAAGTGCCGTTCCTGCCAACGGATATTCTGACGAGAAACGCATGGTATTGAAGATAGAAGCTGCATCATTGAAAAAGACAGTATGCGTATTTTGATTGTTATCTTTATACGAATAATTAAGATTAAAGGTATTGTCATCAAAATTAATTACAGATTTACTGGCATTGGCTTTGGTTATCGCCTGCATGTAGGTAACAGAGGTATTTTGATCTTTATTACTGCTCCAATCATAACCGTATGCCCCAAGACCCAAAATTATTTTTGAAGGACTTGTTTTGCTCACCATTTTATCGGTTTGCTGCTCTATCCATTTCTGGGAAGAAATAGGGCCCGAATCACTGTCTGCAGAATACTCGTCATAGGCCATCAGTACAAAATAATCTACATAGGGATCTAGTTTTTTGATATTATAGTCATCATTATCCGTCATTACATCCATAGAAACCAGCAAATTATTCTGCTTGAAGACCGCTGAAAGATCAGCCATAAAATCGATAAGAATCTGGTCAGAACTTAGGTTAAGATCTTCAAAGTCAATATTGATTCCTTTGAAATGATATTTGAGACACTGTGCAGCCACTTTATTAATCAAAGCTTTGCGTTTGACTGGATCTCCCAAAATTTTACCTATCCCCTCGGAATGGAATTCCTGATTGTAGTTGTTACTCAGGATTGGCATTACCGCAACACCGGTTCTCTTGATCACTTTGTAACCCTCGGGATCTACGTTGTTTTTAACGTCACCGGTTTTGGGATCTATAAAAAACCATTCTGGAAAAACCAAATTTAGATTCTTGATATTCCGGCGTAATGACATGAGGGATTGGGGATCCCATGCCACATAAAATGCTGATCTTATCCCACCAGGAAAAAGATTCCAGTCTTTGGTTTGATTTTTAAGACGCTGCGCCCTGGCCCGCTCAATTTTTTCCACATTGGTTTCCATTTTTTTGGAATGGATAAAACTCCGAAAACCGCGGTACTCCTTAGAGATTTTATTCTCCTGCAAATAGGGTTTTGTAGCTGTGATGATAGCTTTGTAATCCTCATGAAAAGGAAGTTGCGGATTACGATCCAAGTTCATCATCAACACCAATGATGCGATGAGTAATAATATGACAAAAATGATCAGCCGGCTGCTCCATTTTACATTGCGCCAGCGTTTTTTGTTATCGGTCTGAAATATCTGTCTTGATTTTTCCACTTCTATTTTTCAACTTTTATTTTATATGCAAATTTTCTGAAATTGGTATAAAAACAAACTTAATTTAGGCTTAAAAAAAGCTTAATTTTCTAAAGCCATAGCGCGTCTAACCAATCTGTAAACATATGAAATAAAAGTCCAATTCCCAACATCCTGGGCACACCTCGGAAAAATAAAAGCAAGACATAAATTCCCATTGCCCAGTAGGTATGCAGCGGATGAAAATTGATACTTGACCGATGGGATGAAAACATGGGTGTACTCAACAAATGATCTGCATCTACCAACATGGTTGCCAACATGATGAAGTAGGCTTTTTTCCAATTTGTCGGAAAGAAGAGATACGCCAAACCCAACGGAACAACCAGATGCATGGAATAATGCAAAATGGTCCTTACCCAAAAATAATCCATCATCTAAACTTTAAAAACATCATTGATCAAAAACTTGAAGCCACTCTCTCTCCTTGTGATAATTTACTCCCTTAATCTTGGGGTATAACTGAATTTATAAATTAAATCATTCCGTGGCTTCCATAATTTTTTCTTCTTTGGCGATCTTCTTGGGATTAGCCACTTTGGCAATGGTAAGCCCCTGAACGACAATAGAAAAAACAACAACACAATACGTAATACTGATGATGATTTGGCTGTATTCATTCACCGGGATTGATAAAGCCAAGGCAATAGAAACACCGCCACGGATACCTCCCCAAACCAAGACTTTCACCGTTTGCGGACTGAACCGATACTTAAAAGCCATAAACTTGGTAGGAACAAAAATGGCGATCCAACGCGCTATTAGTACAATTAAAATACAAATGCCACCTGCGACAAGGTATTCATTCAGATCTTTGATTAGCAACAGCTCGAATCCGATGAACAAGAAAAGAACTGCATTCATTATCTCATCAATCAGTTCCCAAAATTTGATCAGATAATCCTGAGTTTCGGACTTCATCTTGAACCGGACATTAAAATTCCCCATGAAAAGCCCGGCTGCTACCATTGCCAAAGGTGCGGAGATATGCATTTCTCGCGCTACCAGATAACCGCCCATTACCACCGACAAGGTTACTAAAACAGATATAATATAATCATCTACCATCCGCATGGCTCTGGAAGCCGAAAACCCTAATAATACACCCAGCAGCAAACCGCCACCCGCTTCGCGAAGCAGAAGTAATCCCACATTTTCTACATTAAGGTCAAATTCTTTTCCTATGGCAATCTGCAACACCACAGTGAATACAACAACCGCCATACCGTCGTTAAACAACGATTCTCCCGCAACCTTGGTTTCGAGGGATTTGGTCACGTTGGCCTGTTTCAGGATACTTAGAACAGCCACTGGATCTGTAGGGGAAATCAATGCACCAAAAACAATACAGTATATCAACGGAATATTGACACCAACTAACGGCAAAAGATAATAAGTCCCAAACCCAACGGCAAACGTGGAAATAATAACACCTACAGTAGAAAAAATAACAACCGGGCCAAACTGCTCTTTCAAATCCTTGATATTCACATGAATACCGCCAGCAAAAAGCAGAAAATTAAGCATAGCGCCCATCAGTATTTCTGTAAAATCAAAACTGTTGATAAGTTTGGTTAAGTGGCTGGTTGTCTTGGGTAAAAAATTATCTCCGGAAACAACCAAAGTGACCGAGACAATAATGGCAATCACCATAATCCCAATTGTGCTGGGAAGCTTGAGAACCCTGTAATTGATATAAGCAAATAATGAGGCCAGAACAATAAGAACAGAAAATGAATAGTATAATTCCATTTGATTTTATTAGATAGTGGTCTTTTCTTTTTTAATTAAACTTCCTCGTCATCAAAATATTCGAAGAGGAAATCATTGTATGGGAAACGGGAAATATGAATATTGTGAACCTCATCATAGATCATTTTCTTCATCTCAGGGAAATTTTCTTTGGTTAAAGCCGAGATAAAAACTGTTGGATATTTTGATTTGGCCATCCAGGTTTTTTTCCATTCATCTAAAGAAATATTTTTCCTAGATGACGGCGTAAGGTCATCTTCGTCCTTTTTCTCATAAGCAAATGCATCAATCTTGTTAAAGACCATAATCATAGGCTTTTGATGCGCATCAATCTCCTGAAGAATCTGGTTTACCGATGCAATATGATCCTCAAAACTCTCATGCGAAATATCAACCACGTGGATCAAAAGATCCGCTTCGCGTACCTCGTCCAAAGTCGATTTGAAGGACTCCACAAGCTGAGTAGGTAGCTTTCTTATAAATCCAACTGTATCGGTCAGCAAAAACGGAAGGTTACCAATCACGACTTTCCGTACCGTTGTATCCAGCGTTGCAAAAAGCTTATTCTCTGCAAAAACTTCAGATTTTGAGAGAGCATTCATGAGCGTAGATTTGCCAACATTGGTGTAACCCACCAGGGAAACGCGCACCATTTTCCCACGGTTATTACGCTGTGTCGCCATCTGTTTGTCGATGGTTTTCAACTTATCCTTTAACAGAGTAATTCTGTCACGGATGATCCTTCTATCGGTCTCAATTTCCGTTTCACCGGGACCACGCATCCCGATACCGCCTTTCTGCCTCTCGAGGTGGGTCCACATTCTGGTCAACCTTGGCAAAAGGTATTGGTATTGCGCTAATTCTACCTGCGTCCTGGCGTAAGAAGTCTGCGCCCTTTGGGCAAAAATATCAAGGATAAGGTTGGTACGATCCAAGATTTTAACTTCCATCTCGCGCTCCAGGTTTTTAAGCTGCGAAGGAGACAGCTCATCATCAAAAATAACGGTACCTATCCCATTTTCTTTAACATATTCTTTGATTTCCAAAGCCTTTCCGCTTCCTACGAATGTCTTGGAATCTGGCTGTGTAAGCTTTTGCGTAAATCTTTTGTCTACAGTAGCTCCGGCTGTATACGCCAGAAACTCTAGCTCGTCCATATATTCTTTCAGTTTATCTTCATCTTGGTGTTGGGTGACAAGGCCTACCAAAACCGCAGTCTCATACTGATGTTCTTTCTTTTCTAACATTAAAATCTATTGTTTTCTGATTTTGACAAGATACTATTTTCCATAAAAAAAACCAAAGGAAATCTTTGGTTTTCAATTCGGGATTCTGATTTAACTAATATGAAGACGCTAAATAATAACATCTCCTACCATTGTAGAATGTTAATTAAAACAGGTTACAGCAATTTAATTTTCAAGAGTTGCCGTCAATGTCTTTTCAAAACTGAAAGCAATGCTGATGGGACATTTTTCCTTAGCATCTTTGGCAATTTTCTGAAAATCATCTTCTGATATACCCGGCACTTTAGCCGTAAGTGTTAATTCAGACAAGGTTACTTTTCCATCAACAAAGCTGATTTTACAGTCTGTTTCCAGTTTTTCGGGGGTATATCCGGCTTCTGTTAACAAGGCTGACGTCATCATTGTAAAACATCCGGCGTGGGCTGCAGCCAGTAACTCTTCTGGGTTGGTTCCTACACCATCTTCGAACCTGCTTTTGTAAGAATATTGGGTGTTGTCCAATACTGTACTTTGTGTTGAAAGAACTCCGTTACCTTCTTTTACTGTGCCTTTCCACACAGCTTTTGCACTTCTTTTCATAATATATTTTTTAATTGATTTTGATCTTTACTAATAATGATTTGATTAACATTAATCCCAGTCTGCAGCAACAAACTTCATGGTAACATCACCTCCTGACAGGTTAAGAAAATGACCTTCTATCTTGTATTGGCTCATGTTAGGTAAATCTTTCCCAAACTGCTCTTCCAGCTTCATCCTACCCTCGCAATACATCATTGTAGAGCCTACGCCGGAAAATTTAGCTTTCCCTTTATTAAATTCTGCGTTAAAAAACATCCCGTTGCAGCCCATTTTTGCTGTGTAACGGTTGGGGGAATCTTTCATTGTTGTCAAATCCATGTTAGCTCCCAGCTTGGTAAGCTCTTCTTTGGTAAAATCTTTATATTCAACCAACATCCATTTTCTGTTGATATTCTCCATTATTCCTTTATTATCTTTATTAGATGTCTTGCAAGAGACTGCAAAAAACAGGATTAATGACAAATTCCCAATTGATTTTAAAACTTTCATAAAGTGTGATTTAGCCAATGTCTTAACCAAATCCGTACCATTAGATTTAAAATTATCAGTAAATTAGCGACAAAATAATATTCTCAATGAAAAAAATATTTTTGGTATTGACCCTGATCATGGGTTATGCACAAATGAGAGCTGACGAAGGCATGTGGCTTCTAATGCTTGTAAAACGACTGAATGGTGTAGATATGCAAAAAGAAGGTTTGCACCTTACACCAGAAGAAATCTATTCTGTAAATCATTCCAGCCTAAAAGATGCCATCGTAAGTTTTGGCGGTTTTTGTACAGGTGAAATTGTCTCCAACCAAGGTTTGATTTTTACCAATCACCATTGTGGTTTTGATGCTGTTGCCGCTGCGTCTACGCCAGAGAAAGATTACCTGAAAAATGGTTTCTGGGCTATGAAACCCAATGAAGAGTTCAATGCGAAAGATCTTTATGTAAGATTCTTGGTTAGAATGGATGACGTATCTGCCAGAATCAACGCCAAACTGAACAACAATATGTCTGCAGCCGACAGAAAAGCTGTTATAGACGCTGAATATAAAGCGATTCAGACAGAAAATTCCGAAAACGGAAAATACACTGTTGTAGTAAAGGATTTCTTTAACGGGAATGAGTTCTACTATTTTGTTTATCAAGATTACAAAGATATCCGTCTTGTAGGTGCACCACCATCATCATTGGGTAAATTTGGTGGAGATACCGACAACTGGGAGTGGCCAAGACACACGGCAGATTTCACGGTGTTCCGCGTTTATGCAGATGCCAATAATAATCCTGCAGAATATTCTGAAACCAACCAACCGCTAAAACCTAAGCATTTCTTACCTGTTTCCTTAAAAGGTTATAAACCTGGTGATTTTACGATGATCCTAGGCTACCCAGGAAGAACGAACCGTTACCTAACGTCCTATGGTATAGAGCAGATGGTAAACAAAGATTATCCGGCTTGGGTAGAAGCATCTAAAGTAGCCATGGATGTGATGAAAAAGTACATGGACAAAGATAAAGCGACTCAATTGGATTATGCATCCCAGTACGCCAGCGTTGCCAACTATTGGAAAAACAGAGCCGGGACTATAGATGCCGTTAAGAAAAACGGAACTGTAGGTGAAAAACAGAAAACCGAAGAAATTTACAATCAATGGGCAGCACAATCTGCTAATGAAAGTACTTACTCCAACGTATTGCCAGACATCAAGACTTATTATCAGCAGATCTCTGCAAGAAACGTAGAGCGCAACTATGGTTCTATCATGCAAAGAAATGCACATTATATTGGTATTGCTTATCAGTTGGGAAGTTTGTTCAAAACCTACGCTAATCAGGATGATGCCGGAAAGGCAGCCATGAAGCAAAAGGTATTGGACGCGGTAGAGAAATCTTATGATGGCTTCCATGATAATGTAGAAGGCGAAATGCTGAATTCCCTGGCTGGACTTTACAAATCAAAAGTAGCTAAAGATGTAGCTTCTCCAACGATTGCCGCAGCAGATGTCAGCACATTATCAACATTGGCTTACGAATCTATTTTTGCCAATAAAAAGTCGGCACTTCTCTTTGTGGAAAACCCCGACCGTTTAAAAATTGATTCAGATAAGCTGAGACAATTTGCCAACGGCATTGTTGAAGATCAAAAATTAGGCTTGGAAAAATATGCTAAAATTGATGAGAATTTTGCTAAAAACAGCAGATTATTCCTAGACGGTCTTAGAAAAGCACAACCAGAAAGAAAATTCTATCCGGATGCCAATTCTACAATGAGGCTAACTTATGGTACAGTAGAAACTTTACCAAAAAGAGATGACAGAAACTACAAAGGCATCAAAGAAAATTACTACACCGATATCAATGGGATGATTGCCAAATATAAAAAGGGCGACGAAGAGTTTGACCTTCCTCAAAAAGTTTTGGATCTTGCCAAGAAAAAGGATTATGGGCAATATGCCGATAAGAAAGGTTTTATGCCAATCAACTTCCTGTCCAATAATGATATTACAGGCGGTAACTCTGGATCGCCAATTATCGACGGAAACGGAAACCTTCTTGGTCTGGCCTTTGATGGTAACAGTGAGGCTTTAAGCGGTGACATTGTTTTTGAACCAAACTTGCAAAGAACCATCAATGTGGATGTTCGTTACGTGCTTTGGGTGATCGACAAATATGCCGGTGCTACAAGAATTATCAGCGAGTTGACTTTGGTAAAATAAGACCAATCACACTATTTTTACATAATCCACCATTAATTGGTGGATTTTTTGTTGTGGTAGCACAAGTTAAATTTTTGTACATTAGAGAAATCAATTTTATGAGTTTACGGTCTTTATTTCACTGGTCTTACATTTTCCCAGTTCTATCAGTAATCTATTATTTACTGGGGGTTACAGATGACAGTCCTTTATTGGCGGCGTTAGGCGGCGTTTTTCTAATCAGCTCTGTTCTGGGAGCTGTGCACCATGCAGAAGTTGTGGCACACAAAGTGGGAGAACCATTTGGCACCATCATTCTTGCTATTGCCATTACAATTTTGGAAGTTGGATTAATTATCTCATTAATGATTGCCGGCGGAAAAGAAACGGATACTTTGGCCCGAGATACAGTATTTGCAGCTATCATGTTAATCCTTAATGGGATCATGGGAGCGTGTCTTTTGGTGGGCGGTATCAAATTCAAAGAGCAGTTTTTTGCAAGAACATCCGGCAACATGGCACTCATTAGTTTGGTAGCCATTGTCGTCATGGTTTTGATTCTTCCTAATTATACCACCACCGAGTCCTCAGCAACTTTCAGCAAAGTGCAGTTGGTATTTTTTTCTGTTGCGTGCCTAGTAATATACAGTACTTTTCTAATGGTGCAAACCGTGAGGCACCGCAACTATTTTTTACCGGAAAATGATAATGAACCTCATGCAGATCCTCCAACGAAGTCCGCAAGCATTACGAGTTTAATTTTTCTGATCATCTGCCTTGGCGTAGTTGTATTTCTGGCAAAAGCTTTATCTCCAAAGATAGAAGACATGGTACACAGTTTTGGCGCTCCAAAATCGTTGGTTGGGGTTATAATTGCTGCGGTCGTTCTGCTTCCGGAAGGCCTTGCTGCCATCAAGGCAGCCCGAAGAAACCAGTTCCAGACCAGCCTTAATCTTGCATTGGGTTCTGCATTGGCCAGTATTGGCCTTACAATCCCTTGTGTTGCGGTTGTTTGTATTATTTTTGATTTACCGTTGGTTTTAGGCTTAGACATCAAGTCTATGATTCTGCTTGCCTTGTCATTATTCACTGTGATGCTCTCACTCAACCGCGGGAAGACCAACGTTCTTTATGGTGTAGTTCTCTTGGTGAATCTCTTTGCTTACATCTTTACTGTTATCGTTCCTTAAATAAAAATCAATGAAAACTTTTGAAACAGACCGCCTTATCCTGAAACCTGCAGAAGTTACGGACGCCAACTTTTTTCTGGAACTCTACAATATGCCTTCCTTCATAAAATATATCGGAGACCGTAAACTCAGGACCAAGGAAGATGCAGAAAAATATATTACCAACAGGTTTCTGCCACAATTCCAGAAATTAGGATTTGGAAATTATGTGGTCATTCTCAAAGAAAATCAAGCTAAAATTGGCGCTGTTGGCATTTTTGAAAGAGAAGGCTTGGATGTTGTGGATATTGGTTTTTCCTTTCTTCATAATTATATAGGCCAAGGTTACGCTTACGAATCTGCATCCAAGTTAAAACAAGCAGCTGCTGAAGAGTTCGGCATAGATAAAATCTCTGCCATTACAACCAAAGACAATTTTTCTTCTCAAAAATTAATAGAACGCTTAGGCCTCAAGTATATTAAAATGGTGAAAATCCCGGAAGATGATGCGGAGCTAATGTATTACGAAAACTAAGTGCGTCATAATGGAACTACCTTACCGCATTGAGATTATTGGATCTAAGAAATTGATTGGATTCAGCATCACAACTTCTTTTAATGATGACAAAACACCTGTTATCTGGAAAAAATTTATGATGAGAAGAAACGAAATCCCCAACCAGATTTCCCAGCAATTATTCTCGCTGCAAATCTATCCTAATCAATTTACGCCGGATCAGAAGTTCAAAAAATATGCTTTGACTGTAGTTTCTGATTTTGACCATGTTCCTCAAGAGTTTGAATCATTTGAATTGAATGGTGGGAAATACTTGGTTTTCCAGTACAAAGGCAAAGCCGATAGTGGTCCGGAATTGTTCAGGTATATTTTCCAAACATTCATTCCGGAGCATCATATCGAAATTGATGACAGGCCCCATTTTGAAATCTTTGGCGATGATTATAACCCAACTAGTGACTCTGCCGAAGAAGAGATTTGGATCCCTGTGAAGTGATTATGCCAGAATCTGTACTGCATGATCCTTGGTTTTCACTTTGTCGATCACCTTGGTACAGATTCCTCTTTCGTCAAAAACAAAGGTAGTTCTCACAATTCCCATAAATTCCCTGCCCATGAATTTTTTCAGCTGCCAAACCCCAAATTGGTTGATAATATTATGGTTTTCATCCGCAATGACATCAAATGGCAAAGAGTTTTTCTCACTGAAATTTTTCTGCCGTTTCACCGAATCTGCACTCACCCCCAAAAGCCGATAACCGTCCTTTTCTAGCAGAGAATAATTGTCCCTCAGGTTACAAGCTTCTGCTGTACAGCCGGGCGTGCTGGCCTTCGGATAAAAATAGATGATGAGTTTTTTACCTTTAAAATCATCAGAATTCACGGTTTTCCCATCCTGATTAACCCCAACAAACTGAGGAAGTGTATCGCCAACCTGTAACATAATTTATATTTTTGTACCACAAATGTAGCATCAAAATGACAAAAAAGCAAAGGGCAAAAACCGTACAGGAAGAACTGGAAAAACTTTATCCAGAAGTCCCCATTCCGTTGGATCACAAAGACCCTTATACCCTGATGGTTGCGGTAGCGCTCTCTGCTCAAACCACCGATAAAAAAGTCAACCAGATAACGCCTGCACTTTTTGCTGTGGCGGATACACCCGAGAAAATGGCCAAGCTGAGTGTGGAGCAGATTAAAAATCTGATCAAAGAAATCGGGCTTTCTAATTCTAAGGCTAAAAACCTGAAAGGAATGGCTGAATTGCTGGTCGCAAAACACCATTCTGTTGTGCCACAGACTTATGAAGAGCTGGAAGAGCTGCCCGGCGTTGGTCACAAAACAGCATCGGTTGTTATGAGCCAAGGCTTTGGTTTTCCTGCATTTCCTGTAGATACCCACATCCACAGGCTGATGACGCAATGGAAATTAACCTCCGGAAAAAACGTGACTGAGACAGAAAAAGATGCAAAAAACCTTTTCCCAAAAGCGGTCTGGAACAAACTACACCTTCAGATTATTTTCTACGGCCGTGAATATTCTCCTGCCCGCGGAAACAGAGAAAACGACTTTTTAACAAAAATGCTTTTTGAAAAGTAATTAGTTTCAGTTAATTTTTTTTAGCCGGTTTTACTATATGTTTAGCCCAGAGATCCATTTTCCTTTCCAGGATTTCCAAAGGAAGGCATCCTTGGCTGAGGACTTCATCATGAAATGCGGCAAGGTTAAACCTCCTTCCCAGCTGTTTCTGGAATTTGTTTCTCAGTTCGCGGATTTTCATCGCGCCGGTTTTGTAGCTGAGTGCCTGCCCCGGCATTGCCATATAACGCTCTACCTCAGCGGTAGCCCCGGCTTCGTCATAAGCCACATTACTTAGAAAGTATTCTATTGCCTGCTCGCGTGTCATTTGACCAGTGTGCAAACCGGTGTCTACAACTAGGCGTACTGCCCGTAACATCTCATCGCTCAAGGATCCCATTTTTTGGTAAGGATCGGTGTAAAGGCCAAATTCCGGACCCAGAGATTCGCAATAGAGCGCCCAGCCCTCGCCATAAGCGCCAATCCATCCAAACCTCATAAATTTTGGCAGTTTGGTATTCTCCTGCTGCAAAGAGATCTGATAATGATGACCTGGTATCGCCTCATGCAGAAACAAAGACTCCATGCCTGATGCTACATTGAATTTCCTAGGATCGGGAATTGGAATGTAGAAAATCCCTGGACGGCTGCCATCCGGACTACCTTGGATATACTCCGCACTGGCACTAGCTTCTCTATATTTCTCGGTCTGCCTAATCTCAAAAGGTGTTTTGGGTGTTACATTAAACATCGTCTCCAACTTGGGCGTAATCTTATCCAAAATCGACTGAAACCCAGCCAGCACTTCCGCAGAGTTCTTGTAAGGCATGGCCTTGGGATCTGTTTTTACAAAATTTAGGAATTCCTCCAGCGATCCTTTATAATGAAGCTGCGTTTTTACTTTTTCCATTTCGTTCCTCAGTCTTTCTACTTCTGCTAAGCCGGTTTTGTGGATTTCTTCCGGTGTTTTATCCGTTGTTGTCCAGCTTTTTACATAATAACTGTAGATATTGGCACCATTGGGAAGCGCGTTGTATCCATCAGTGGTTCTTGCTTTTGGCAGATATTCATTCTCCAGAAAATCAGCCATTTTAAGATAGGCAGGAATCAGCTTGTTCTTGATGGCATCCTGATAAAGCTTAGAATATTTGTTGGCGATGACTGGCGTAAAATCTTTCGGAAGGTTTTTAACCGGTCCGTAAAAAATATTTTTATCAAAATTGTCCGTTGTGATTTCCTCGGCTCTCAACTGCGGAATCATTTTCAGAACCAAAGACTTTGGCAAAACCACGTTGTTGACAATCCCTGCACGAAAATTGGATATCGCCGTATCCATCCAAACAGGGAATTGGTCTATCCTGCTCAGCCAATTTTGATAATCTTTCTCTGTTTTAAAAGGCTGAATGCCAGAACCGCTGCCCAACATGGGAAAATCTAGCGGCAAGCCCGAAAATTGGGTGAATGGTATATACTCGGGATGATAGGCGTAACGTTCTTGTTTGTCAATAATGGTATATTCCAGCACGTCATACACTACTTTTTTATCATCACTAAGACCGTTGTAATCTACCAATTTCAACTGGTTCTGTACAGAATTGTAAAATGCAATTTCCTTTTTTATAAAGGCTTGACTGATATTGTTGGGCAACTGGTCATTATATATGTTATCGCCTTGTGACGTGGCTTCCAGCGGATAAAACTTGAGATAACCTTCGTAGTAATTGGCTGCGATCGAGTCTAGATCCGGAGACTTGATAATATTGCCTGCAGTAAGCATTGGAGAATCTTCTTTTTTGCAAGAAAATATGAAAGAAAATATGATTAATGCGAGAAAAAATTTAAAAAAGGAATTCATTGTAAAAACAGAAAATTTGTACTGTAAATATAGGTATTATTTTATTTTATCCTCCCCGCAACAGAACAACTCATAAAAATAATAATCAAAAATTTTTCCCAATCATTCTATTTTTTATCTTTGTTATGCACTAATAAAACAATTATTTACAACTTATTATCCTTATAATGAAAGGAATATTAAAGATCTACCATCCAGAGGAGACACTCAAGTATTACATTAAGAGTACTTACTGCAAATCGGTTTACAGCAATACCCAGAATTTTTTAGAAGTAGAAATTTTAACCGATGATTCTTTGGATCATGTAGAAGATGACTCGCTACAGTACAATTTTCCACAGCTTTCTCTTAATGTGTTCGATTACCCAATTACCGTGTCAGAGCTGGCCGGGCAAAATTTTCATATAGAAGATACGGATGATGACACTTATACAGAAGTTGATCTTTTTGACGATGAAGAAGCTTTTCTTTTTGATAACAATCTTAATTTTGAAGATAAAGATGGAGAACTGCAGCTGTGCTGGACTGGCAACATCACAGATTTCTACACCGGCGCAGATGAACCCATCCCATTCAAATTGAAGTGTAATTTCCGTCAGGACGATATCGAGGTAGACGAGTAATCCTTTCCAAAAAATAATATTTATATTTACAAATCGTTATAATCCTATTGTAACGATAAAATGACTATTGATTGATGTATCAGGATCTGGATGATATTGTTTTCGAAGACCGTCACAAGGCTTACGGCGCTTATGCGTTTCGCAAGCATTATGACTTTACCCTCACCAAAGCTGTGGTGGCGGGTATTCTTTTATTCTCTATACTATTTTTCATCCCAGGATTATTAATCAAAACCCATAAAAAAACAGCACTGAACAGCGAGAAGATTATCCCTGTAGACCTTACCGAAATGCGCATCAATTATGGTGACAACCGTAATGGTAAAGGCGCAGAAGAGCCAAAAGCCGAAGAAGGCAGTCCGGCTCCACTCATTGAGAAAAAACAGGAAAAAGAAGTAGTGGCAGAGGTGGCGAAAACCTCTAAAGACCTTACGGACAAAAACATCCCGGATAATGTTGTCCCAACGCCTACCAGGACAAAAAATCCGCCGATTGCCAGTAAAGAATCCAACGATAAAGCCAATGCACCGGCCATTGCCAATTCTTCCAAAAATGTGAAAGGAAATACCAATGCAAAAGGTGAGATCAAAAAAGAAAACGCATCTGGTGACGGGCGCGGAAACGCTGCCATCGGCAACCTGCTGAAGGGGCGCGGCACCAAATCTGGATCTCAGGGAAATGGTTCAGGGCCCGGAAATTATGGCGATCCACTGGGCGGCGACGGCGATGGGAACAGCCTTATTGGCATCGATCGAAAACTGACTGGCTTTATCCCCGGAACGATGGGGCGCGGTGGCGCACAACCAAGCCAAAACTGCTCTGCCAGCGGAAGTATCACTATCTCCTACACCGTAGATAGATCAGGTAAAGTTATCTCGGCAAGGCGGCAAAGTGGCAATTCGGATCCCTGTGTCATCAACACCGCAACAGGCTGGGTAAAACAATATGTAAAGGCAGAGCCTGCCAATGTATCTTCTAAAGGTAC
The DNA here is from genome assembly GCF_056329745.1 of Epilithonimonas sp. Classification (NCBI taxonomy): domain Bacteria; kingdom Pseudomonadati; phylum Bacteroidota; class Flavobacteriia; order Flavobacteriales; family Weeksellaceae; genus Epilithonimonas; species Epilithonimonas sp. Next base: position 113,817 of record NZ_JBWEYV010000002.1, read on the forward strand.
TTACAGAATCGTTTTCTAAAACTTGCAAATGCTACTTTTCTTAAAATATTGGCGGATCCATTCGGAAAAGTCATTAGTTAATGCTTAAATTTGAAAGGTTAAATACAAAATTAAAACTATGGCAAAACAGAGTATTTCTATCTGGGAATTTTTATTTAGCGGAGGCTTACTAAGCGTCTCCCTTATTATGATTCTGATCTTTGCTGGGATTGCAGCCATTGTTTTTTTCGCTCAAAAACTTTATTCTCTCAACCGGGAAAACCAAGTTGACCCTTATCTGCTAAAAAACGTGAATGATTTGCTGAATGACGGCAGGATCCAATCTGCTGTGGATTTTTGCAGAAGGGACAACTCACCGGAGTCCCGCAGTGTAGAAAAAGGTCTTTCCCGACTTGGGCGCCCCGTAAACGAAATTGCCAATGCTATGGAAACACAGGCTCAAATAGAACTGAATAACGCAGAAAAAAATGTGAGTTTCCTGGCTACTCTTTCTGGCGCGGCACCTATGCTAGGCCTGTTGGGAGGCATTTTGATTTTGGTTTCCACTTTTGGAGGTTTGTCCAAATCTACAACATTGGTTGCACAAAATGCTTTGGCTACAGACTTTTACAAAGCTTTGGCTCCAGCTGCCGTTGGTCTTATTGTGGGGTTTTTATCTTATATTTTCCACAATATCCTCGTTAGTAAAATTGATTATATGCTGATGAAAATCCAGTATCACACCAATGAATTTCTGGACATTATCAACAAACCTTCGTAACGTGGAAAAATTCAGAATTTATGAAAAATCAAAGAATTTTGTTTGGACCAGAGGTAGAATAATTTTATATGTATTGATTTTCACATTATTAATTTTTGGAATCGAAAATTTATCACTTAAAAACATTGAAGATAATTTAGTAAACAAAACTGTCGGAGCTTTAATGATTTTATCCTTTTTATCGGGAATAATAAACATTTTTTTTCGAGAAGAATTAAAAGGGAAATTAACAGGTATTATAATTTTTAGTGATGATAATATTCAAATCGAACAAAAAACATATCTGCTCAATGAAATCAGATTAATTAAAATTGAGGGATATGATTATTTGGACAGAATAATTCTTTATAATTTCCCGAACGGAATGTTTTCTATGGGAGTTGATAATACATTGACAATCATACTAAATTCCGGCGAAGTTATAAAAGTAAATTTTCAAAGAAATTATGATTATGAAATGAGGAAAATAAATAAACAATTAGCACACTATCTCAATGAAAAAAAATTGATTAAGGAAAATTATATTAATTTACTTAATGAAACTTTTTTCTAATAGACGTTATTCCTAAAATTATAACTCACTCAACTTTTTATAATAAAAATGGACTTCCGTAGAAAAACAAAAAAATTATCTGGCTTACCAATTGCGTTTTACGTGGTTGTGCTGTTATTTTTTGTCCTTCTTTTTTCTTTTAATTCCATTTATTACAAACCTGATGAAAAACCACAGGTTATTGCCGAAGCCATTCCCCAAACTATCGAGGAAACACCAGCTGAACCTGACAGCTTAGCCAAACCGGAAATCTATATTCCCGACGCTGAAGTGTTGCCACCCGTTGCATCTACTGATGATCGTATAAATGAAGACCTTAAGGAAAAAGAAAAGCCAGCAGAACCATCCAAAAAAGAAAAACTGGCTGATTCTAAAACCAAACAAAAGGAGGAAGAAAAAAAACCAACAGATCCTAAGTCCGATAAAGTTACCAAAATGGGCAAAGACCGCGCTTTGGTTGCTTACATCCCCGGGACGATGGGGAAAGCCGGGAAATTACCAAAACACAACTGTAAAACAAAGGGCCAGCTCGTTATGTTTTACACGGTTGACAAGGCCGGAAACGTCACCGGCACAGGTCGCAGCAGCGGTATCAAAGACGCTTGCAACATAACAGCTGCCGTGATCTGGATGAAACAATATGTAAAGGCAAAGAAATCGCAAAACCCATCGCAAGGTACTTATACGATTAATTTTTAAGTAAAATCTTGAGTTTATATATAAAACAATAACCTTTCAGAGGCCGACACCTTGAAAGGTTTTTTTACTTTGATGTAATAAAACAAGCCTGATAGTTGTTTTATATAAAAGTAACGTTTTAAAAACTTCTTTGCTATGAAAAAAGAAATTCTATTTTTTCTAATCCTAATCTCAGCCGCTTTTTCTGCTCAGCAGAATCTAAAAATTAATGGTAAAATCATTAATTCTGATAAAACTCCTATTGTAGTTTATCTTTTGGATAATGATAATCAATTACTTAAATCTACAATTGCTCAGGATTCGAAGTTTGAATTTGACCAATTGAAGTCGGGGAATTACCATCTTCAATTGTCATCAGACGAAACCATTCAGGATGAAAAACCATTTTATCTGGAAAAAAATATGGAGCTTACCATCGCTTTTGAAACGAAAAGCCAAAAAATTGAGGAAGTAAGGATTACTGCGAATAAAAAATTCAAGGTAGAAAATGGCAATATAACGTTGGATGTTGCCAACTCTGCATTGAATAAATTGCCGACATCTTCTGACTTATTATCAAAGTTACCTTTTGTAATGATGGACGCAAACGGCGAAGGATTATCGTTTGTCGGAAAAGGAACGCCTTTGCTTTATGTGGACAATCAGCGGGTAGATTTTGCTACGTTATCCGCCATTTCAGTCGATGATATCAAGTCGGTAGAAATCATCAGAAATCCGTCTGTGAAATATGAATCGGAAGGCAAAGCGGTCATCAAGGTCAATCTTAAAAAGAGCCGAAAAGATGGTTCGCAATTAAGTATTTCGGAAACGGCGACTTTCCAAAAACGCTTTAGTAATTATCTTTCAGCCAATTTTCAGCAAAAGAAAAATAAAACCGAATGGAAACTGAACGCTTCCTACAACCAAATCAATCATTGGGAAAGTAACGGTTTTGATTATCAAGTTCCGAGTAAAAATATTGCTTCAGATTACATCATCAAATCCATCACAAAACGTCCGCAAACTATTTTTGGAGCAAGTTTGTATCAGGAGCTGAATGACGACGGCGATTATATCACTTTGAGTTTTAATACGAATTTCAGACCTGACAAAGGCGATAACAATACCAAGACTTTTTATTCAGAAAACGGCAATTCTACTTTTGTTAAAACCCTGAATCAGCAGGATAGAAATCGGGCGACCATTAATTCTATCTTTAATTATAAAAAGAAAATAACGGATTGGGATACTGAGATTTTGACCGGATTTCAATTCAAAAGAGAGAGCGATAATGTGGATTATAGTTTTTATAATGATACCAATAATTCTGGTTACGAGTTCAATCAATTTCGTCATCAGTTATACTCGGGGAACGTTTATTCTGGAAGAATTGACATAGAGAAAAAATTGAGTGACAATTACAATCTGGAATTAGGTGGAAGCTACACGAAAGCCGAAACCAGTACGAATAATAAAACGACTTATCCAAACAATCAAAATCCAGAATTTTATCAATACCAATTCAAAGAGTCAAATGTTGCAGGATATACCAATCTCGCCATTAATGCTAACAAATGGAATATCAATGCAGGTTTGAGAGCGGAAACAACGAATGCGGAAGGTTTTGACGTGATTGAGAACACCACTAAAATCAAAAGAGATTATCTCGATTGGTTCCCGAATGCAGAAATCAGTTTTAAGCAAAATGATAATTATAACTATGCTTTGAATTTCAGAAAAAGCATCTCACGTCCCAATTACGGAAATCTGGCTTCAGGCGGTTTATATGGAAGTCCGTATATTGAGTATCAAGGCAATCCGGACTTGGCTCCAACGTACACTAACACCATTACTTTCACTACCAATCTGAAAAAAATCTCTCTCAATGCATCCGCTTACAACAGCAGAAATCCTTTGGGTTACACCTTGGTTTATGACGAGGCAAGAAATATTTCCAAATTTCAACCGGTTAATTTTGATAAAGAAATGGGCGTTTCTTTAGGCATTGATTCTCTTTTTCAAGGAAAGAAATGGACTTCTCAGAACAGTCTTTCTGTCAATTATGATAAAATCGAAGATTCTTTAGCCGTTCTAAAGAAATCTACACCTTATGTTTATTTTTCTACGAACAATACGGTGAATGTTTGGAAGTATTTGTCAATTCTGTTGGATGGTTCTTACATCACAAAACGAGTGGAAGGTTTGTATGAAAATAATGCAATGTGTCTGGTCAATCTTGGGATGACCTCTTCTATTTCCGATTTTGATTTTACGGTTCGTTACAACGATGTTTTCAATCAGATGAATTATATCCAGAAAATGTCATACAACCGAATCAATTCAACTGGCACTTTTTTTGGAAATACACCAACGATATCTTTTGCGGCAAAATATAACTTTGGTAAATTGAAAAAGTCCAATTACAAAGAAAATGCGGTCAACGAAACCTCGAACAGGTTATAATCAATGAACTATGGAACTCATTACACTCAAGATTTTCAATACAGAAATATAAGCGGAAATGCTGAAAGTTTTCCTGGAAACCAATGGAATTGAAACTTATGTTTTCGGGAATATTCTAGCGAATACTTATAATCTGTTCAATACAACAAGCGGTGGCGTTCAACTAAAAGTTGCAGAAAACGACTTCGAAAAAGCTAATAAATTGATGAACGAATTTTATAATAAGGACAATCAATAAAAACAAAACCTCGTCAGTTCGACGAGGTTTTTATAATTATTTTTTTAAGATTTAAAACTTAAAATCCAAACCAACGTAGAAATTCTGTTTCATAATCGGCGCATAAACCATTCCACCGTCAAAGTAATTCCCGAACGGATTGGCGGCATCCAGAATCGCCACTTTTTGCTGATAACCTGTTAAATTCTCGCCACCCAAATAAACCCTGATTTTATCGGAAAAATTTTTGGAAATCTGAGCATTCAAAGTCGCATAACTTGGCGAATAATCTGCTAATTGAAATTCTGCTGGATTGGATTTGGTGTTTGGAAGTCTCTGCTTTCCAACCAAATTTAAAGTTGTGTCAAAACTCCAAAATCTGCCTTTTTCAGTTTTATTTGTTGAATAAGCCAAGTTCGCAAACCCACGATGTTTCGCCATAAACGGTACCTTTTTCAATCCGCTCAAATAATCCAAAGCGACATCGTAATATTTGTAAGCCAATCGGAAATCTAGGTTTTTCACAGGCTGAAAATCCCATTGTGTCTGGAAACTATTAGCAAACGATTTTCCTTCAAGATTGTAAAACAAAATTTTCTGAGCAGACTCATCCAAATCGGTCACCACCTGATTTTGGAAATCTGTTCTGAAAAAATCTGCTAAAATGGTTGATTTTTTCCCAAACAATTTGAATTCCTGCTGCAAACTTACTCCGTAATTCCACGCAATTTCCGGTTTCAAACCATAGATTTCGCCACCATTATTGATGATTTGGATTTGACGGTTCGATGCAAAATAAGACTGGTTTTCTGCAAAGATATTCGCAGTTCGGAAACCTCTTCCAGCGGAAACTCTGAAAATGGTTTTCGGAGTCAAATCATATTTGAAATTCATTCTCGGCGTAAATTGCGTTCCTGCCAAATTGTGAAAATCAACACGAGCACCCGTTACCAAAGTGAATTTAGTTCCTGTCAAAGTATATTCTGCAAACAATCCCGGGACGGTTTCGGTCCTTTTGTAATTGTCCATAAGATAATCCTCATGGTATTTGTCATAAAGAAAACTCGCCCCAACTTTATACTTGTTGTTCGTATTTCCGATAATACTTTCAAAAATCAAATTAGAGTAATAAGACGTTTCTTTTCCAAAATAATTTCTAAATCCGAAAAAGCTATCTTGCTGATGATAAGTCAATTGATTCATCCAGCCGAGACTCTGGTAAGGTTTCCCTTTGAAAACATAACCTGTTTTATTCCAAACCTGAAATCTGGAAATATCAATCCCAACGCCATAGAGAGATTGGTCTTTTTGTGGAATTCTTTTGTTAAATCCAATTTGTCCCGCGGTTCTTTCGTCTTTCAGATAATTAATCCCGAAATGCGAAGCAAAACCAGAGTTCTCCAAATCATTGTAATTCAACAAATAAGCTACATTAAGTTGACTACCTTTTGGTCTGTCAAGAAAACCGTCATCGTTCATATCCGTATCGCCAAAAGTCCCGTTACCGTGGAGCAAAACACTTTGATTCCATTTATCCGAAATGGGCGAAGTACTCGTTACATTAGCTTCAACACGACCATTGTTGTCAGAAAACAAATTGATTTCCGTTTCTGTTTTTTTATCGTCATCGTGCGTTTTCAAAAGTTCGGTATTGATTTGTCCCGTGATGCTTTCATAACCATTAACAACCGTACTTCCGCCTTTTGTCAATTGGATGCCGCCAATCCATTTTCCGGGAATAAAATTCAGTCCATAAGGTGCAGCCAATCCACGGATTTCTGGCAATTGTTCTTTGGTGAGAAGCGTATATTTCTGATCCAGCCCAAGCATTTTCAGTTGTTTAGTTCCAGTCACCGCATTACTGAACGAAACATCCACAGTCGCATTGGTCTCAAAACTTTCGGAAAGATTGCAACAAGCGGCTTTCAGCAATTCTTTGGAACTGATGTTGAAAATCAAACCCGCTTCTTTTTTGCTGATAGCGGTTGCTTCTTTTTCTCTCGTCAGTTTAACACCTTCAATTTGCCTTGTATCAGAATCTGACTGATGTTCAAGTGTATCATTCGGTTTTTCAAAATCAGAACCTCTTGTGTATAAACAGCACGCCGGCAGGTTTTTGTACGCCTCTTCCGGTGCTTTATATTTCTCGTTATCGTGGCCAACTTCAGCGATTTGTTTCAGGATGTCATCACATTTCACTTTAGATTCGTCAAGCGTCATCGTCAAAGTCTGATTATTGGCAGTCCAATTGGCGGTCTGTGCGCCGGCTTTCAAGGCTGCTTTTTCAATTCTCGCTTTACATTGCCCGCAATTTCCTTTTACCAAAAACTGTTCTGTAACGGTTTGTGCCAACGAAAATACGGAACACAGGAGCAGCACAGAAAACATAAGTTTTCTACTTAAATAATTCATCGTCAAAAATTTAAATTAATTACTTAAGCTCGCAGACTTGTTTTGTATCGGCATTTTTCGCCAATTTTTTGTCGTTGTCCGGACGATCGTACTGGCAGCAGGCATCTAAATCATCGTACGTTTTGTCAGAAGCACGGAACATTTCGTTGTCGTGGCCAACTTCCGCAACACTTTTCAGAACTGATTTTTTGTCAGTTTTTGATGCGTCATAGCTCACGGTTAAGACTTTTGTGCCGTTATTCCAAACTGCCGATTTTACGTTTTTGTCAGCTTTAGCAGCCGATTCTATGCGTTCTTTACACATTCCACAGTTACCTTCTACTTTGGCTTTGAACGATTTGGTTTGAGCAGAAAAATTTGAGAATAGAAATATGGAAAGGAATAAAATTCCTGATTTTATTATTGTATTCATTTTGGTTAAATTATAGTTATTGAAAATTATGATTCACTTTTAAATATAAAAATGAATGAAAATAAGATTGAAAAATAACTCCCTTTTGGGGCTGGGGGATTTTAACCAAGCTTTGGCGGCTGCCAAATATTGAAAGTGCGCGCAAGAGGCGATTGAGAATTATAAGAAAATTGATTGTTGATTGTAAAAATCGGTGTTTTCAGTTTGTTCTCGAAGTTATTCAGAACAACAGAAAAAACAAATCCGGAACTGCAGGTTTTGCAAGTCGTGCAATTGTCTTTACAATCATTTTCTTTTTTGGAATCGTGATGACAGGCATCTGATTTTTTCTTATCCTTTTTGCAACAGTCAGAACTTTGAGTCTGTGCTTCGCAACAAGAATTCTTTGCCAATTCGACATTAAAGTTCTGATTTGGAAATACAAAAATCCCCAAACAAAAAATCATGAATATCAATTGCAATTTTCTGAGCATCACTTTGCAAAACTAAGAAATAAAAATGAAAGGTAATAAACCACAAAAGTCACAAAAGCTTTTTAACATTTTTTGTAACTTTTGTGGTTCAAAAAATTACTTCTCAATATTAGTTTTCAATAATGTTTTTCTTCTTCTCAAAAAGTAAAATACCAATCCGCCAATCAAAACAATCGGCCAGATAGAAATCAGAAAAACAAAAATCTGCTGAATCAAATAAAATCCTTCTACAAAAGCATTTTTCACATCATACAAGAAATTGTACTTGTACTCGTTATCAATATTTTTGGTGTTAATAATCGGGATTTTCGCCACGCTCGTTTTTGGTTCTTTGATGAAGATGTCAACAGTTGAGAACTTCAATTGGTCGGCAAGAATCTCATCAGAATATTTCTGAATATTAGCCTTGGACATATTGTTGTCATCCAGATTTACTTTGTCTTTTCCGGTTTTTAGCTGAGAAATATTGGATTGTGTTTTAGCTTGTCTTTCAGCTTCCAGCTTGGATAATTTGATGTTGGCGGTAACATCTTCTGCCGAAATAATTCTGGAATTGAGGAACACTTTTTTGTCATTAATAAAATCAAGAAACTCGCCTAATTTCTGAGTCGGAACTCGCACTTGCATCCTGTTATGATTCTGAAATTTCCGAATCAGCATCGCCGATGTATCAGATGTGTTGTAGGTCTCTTCGGACAAAGTTTGCGCTTCCATTCTGCTTTTGGTCACAAATCCGCCAAGCGACTGCAGCTGCTTCTCAATTGAGATGGTCGCATCATAAACATCCTTCACTTCCATATCTACTTCCGCCGTTTTTACAAATTGTTTGCCTTCTACGGTCTGAGTTGCCGCCATAGATACACTGTCAGCTGTTGCTGCCGTTTCATGGCCTGCACTGGACTCGTATTCTCCCTTTTTGCATCCAATTAGAATTAACGCTACAAAACTGATTGATAAGATTTTAGTTTTCATTTCAAATATTTTTTGAGGTTGATAGGTCAAAATTGGCTATTTGAATGTTTGTTGTTTTGTAAATCAATCCGAAATTATTTGTAAACCTGACAATACATTTCAACTTGTTGATTAATAGTAATTTGTAAAAATAATTTTCAGAACAACAGTCTATTATTGACATTTTGTACAAGTATTTTAGGAATATTCTTTGCTTTATATGCATTAAAAAAATCTATGAACAGTACTATTTCCAAAATCAAAGGGATTTTTAACCTCCTGAAACATATCGATATAGATCAAATCTCCAAAATCTCCCAAAAAGTTGACCTTCCAAAACTGATGAATCAGTTCTCAAAATTGGACGAAAATCAAATTAAAGGTTTAACGAAAATGCTCGATTCTTCCGGCAAGAAAAAGGAATTACCGCCCATCAACGGTGATTTTTATGAATTGCATTTGAAACTGACGGATGAACAAAGAGCCATCCAGTTACAGGTTCGGGAGTTTATGGAGAAAGAAGCCAAACCTTTGGTCAACAGATATTGGCTGACAGACGATTTCCCACACGAACTCATCCCAAAATTCAAAAAGCTCAATCTCTGCGGTGTGACTTACGAGGGTTATGGATGCCCGAATTTACCATTTCTGATGGAAGGTGTTATCGCAATGGAAATTGCCAGAGTAGATGCTTCATTGGCAACATTTTTCGGTGTTCAGTCCGGCTTGTCAATGGGTTCTATTTACATCTGCGGATCGGAAGAGCAGAAACAAAAATACCTTCCCGGGATGCAGCAATTTGATTTGATTGGCGCATTTGGATTAACCGAGCCGGAAGTCGGTTCCGGAGCAGCCGGCGGATTAACGACAACCTGCAAAAAAGTAGAAGGCGGCTGGGTTCTTAATGGCCAGAAAAAATGGATCGGGAACGCCACTTTTGCCGATGTGATTATTATTTGGGCAAGAGATCTCGATGATAATCAGGTAAAAGGTTTCATTGTTGAAAAAGATACACCGGGATTTGAAGTCGAAAAAATTAAAGGAAAAATGGCGCTCAGAATTGTCCAAAACGGACTCATCACAATGAAAGACTGTTTTGTTGCCGATTCCCAAAAAATGGAACATGCCAACAGTTTCAAAGACACGGCGAAAGTTCTGCAAATGACAAGAGCGGGCGTTGCGTGGATGGCGACTGGCTGCGCAAGAGGTGCTTATGAAAGTGCTTTGGATTACACCAGAAAACGTAAACAATTTGGAAAACCGATTGCTTCCTTCCAATTAGTCCAGGGACATTTGGTGGAAATGTTATCAAATTTAACAGCAATGCAAACTTTAGTTTTCAGATTGTCAGAAATGCAAGACGCGGGTATTTTAAAAGACGAGCACGCCTCATTGGCCAAAGTGTTTTGCAGCCTCAGAACCCGTGATGTTGTGGCACAGGCAAGGGAAGTAATGGGCGGAAACGGAATTCTTCTGGAACACGACGTTGCCCGCTTTGTTGCCGATGCAGAAGCCATCTATTCTTACGAAGGAACCAAAGAAATCAACTCTTTGATTGTCGGCCGTTCGATTACGGGAATGAGTGCTTTTGTTTAACTATGATAAGATAACGGAATCTAATATCAGATTTCGTAAATTTACATCAATGGAAAAATTCTTATTTTCAATATTAATATCGATGTTTTCTTTGCAAGCCTGCTCGCAAAAGAAAATTGACTTAACCCAATCTCAACAACCAACAAAAATGGAAGATAACACACACGCTAACAATCCTTACTACTCGCGAACCGACAAAACCAAACTGAATGTTTCTAATGCCGAATGGAAAAAAATCCTTCCGCAGGAAGTTTATGCGATAGCAAGGGAAGCCAATACAGAATATCCTTTCACTGGTAAATACAATGATTTTGACGAAGTTGGCGAATATTATTGTGCTGTTTGCGGTAATCATCTGTTCCGTTCAAGTTCCAAATTTGCGAGTACTTGTGGATGGCCAAGTTTCTTCGAAGCGGATAAAGACGGCGTTATTTACAAAAGGGATTCTTCCCACGGAATGGAACGTATAGAAGTGCTTTGTAAACGCTGCGAATCGCATTTGGGACACGTTTTTAATGATGGCCCGGCTCCTACCGGAACTCGTTTTTGTATGAACTCTGTTAGTTTGGATTTTCAGAGAGATCAGAAGTAAATCAATCCCGAATCATTCGGGATTTTTCTTTGATATAGCTTAAATTTGTAAGACTAAATCAACATAAATTGAAAACAATATTCATCACCGGAGCTACTTCCGGAATTGGGAAAGCTACTGCAATCCTGTTGGCACAACAAAAAAACAGACTGATCCTTTGTGGAAGAAACCAATCTGTGTTGGAAGAACTCAAAACAGAATTATCCAAAGAAACCGACGTTTTTACACTGAGTTTTGATGTCAGAAATTCGGAGGCCGTTTTTTCCGCCATTGATTCTCTTCCTGAACATTGGAAAAATATTGACGTCCTCATCAACAATGCTGGTAATGCGCACGGACTCGACCCTCTTTCTGACGGGAACATCAGCGATTGGGATGCTATGATAGATGGCAATGTCAAAGGTCTGCTATATGTTTCCCAACCGATTATCAAACTGATGAAAGAGAAAAAAGATGGGCAAATCATCAATATCAGTTCGGTAGCTGCGCGCCAAACTTATGCTAATGGCGTGGTATATTGCGCCACCAAAAAAGCCGTGGATGTCATCTCCGAAGGAATGCGACTGGAGTTAACTGAATTTGGAATCCGTGTTACAAACATCCAGCCCGGAGCTGTAGAAACAGATTTTTCCAAAGTGAGATTTAAAGGTGATGAAGAGAAAGCTGCCACTGTCTATGCAGGTTATGAACCGCTAATTGCAGAGGATATTGCAGATGCCATTGCTTATTGCATCAATGTTCCGGAACGTGTTTCGGTTTCTAATTTGACGATTTTCCCAAAAGCACAGGCCGAGCCTAGGACGATCTACAGAAAAATCTGATGGTTAAGTTTTTAACATCACTCCTTTTCTTCTGTTGTGTTCTTGGATTTTCTCAGTCTTTTTCCAAAAATGAAAAAGCATTATTGGGTCAGGTTTCAAAACTGGATTCTTTAATGGAAGATAATAATCTTAAGATTCTCGATCTGTTGTCTGATGATGTTTCTTTTGGGCATTCTAACGGTTGGGTTCAGAATTATGATGATTTCAAAAAAGATTTCGGATCGGGAAAGGTCAAGTACCAATCCGTTAAACAAACCGAACTGAAAGAATTGAAAGTGAAAAATAAATTCGCCAGTATCAGAAGAATTATCGCTGTAAAAGGACGCTACAATAATGATGACTTCGAAATGAAATTGTCTGTTCTCGAATTTTGGATTCGGGAAAAAGGAATCTGGAAATTGTGGAGCAGGCAAGGTGTTGGTTTAAAATAATTCTTGGTTAATCCTTACATTTGCAAAATGAAAATCCTCCACATAGAAACTTCGTCCAAAAACTGTTCTGTTGCCATTTCTGATGGTGAAAATTTACTTTGTCTTTGCGAAGAAGTTTCCGAGAATTATAAACAGTCCGAGAGTCTTCACAACTTTGTAGAATGGGCTTTGGAAGGTGCCGAGATTTCTCTGAAGGATCTGGATGCCGTTTCTCTTGGGAAAGGCCCCGGCTCTTATACCGGACTTAGGATTGGCGCGGCTTCTGCCAAAGGCTTCTGTTACGGACTGAAAATTCCTTTAATAGCAATCAACTCTCTTGATGCGATGGTTGAAGAAATTGTTAATCAAGGTTTTGAATTGATTATTCCTTTGATTGACGCTCGAAGGATGGAGGTTTATACGGCAATATTTGATGGCAAATCCGGCGACATGATCTCCGAAACCGAAGCTAAAATCTTGGATGAAAATTCTTTTTCGGAACTGACTGTTAAAAAAATTCTTTTCATTGGTGATGGTGCAAAGAAAGCTCAGGAAATTTTGAACCTTCCAAATGCAGAATTTAAATCGGATATTTATCCTTCAGCAAAAGGATTGATTAAAAAATCTGTGGAGAAATTCATTCAACAAGATTTTGACGATGTCGCTTACTTTGAACCTTTTTATCTTAAAGATTTTCAAGGTGTTAAAAAATCCGACCGTGTTAAAAAGAATTAGACCTTATCAAATGTAAGTTACAACACATTTATTTTCATGACTTCATTTAGATAATCTGGAATTAATCAAAAATCCCGAAAGCACCCCCTCAAAAAGAAACCCGAATTCAATAAAATTCATATTTTTTTGAAAATCTATATATTTTTCAACAACTTAATTGATAAAATTTATAAATTTGATTGAAATATGAAGAAAAATGAGAATTAAAAATATTAGCGCGCTCTTTTTTTTGGGAGCTGGCAGCTTGTTGATCGCACAGCAAAAAGATACATTAACAAAAGAAAATTCTATAGACCAAGTGGTCATCACAGGATCCAGAAATAAAAAAAGGACCGTTGTAGATACGCCTGTTCCTGTAGATGTGATTGATGTAAAACAGGCGAGCGCTGCAACTGGGCAGGTGGAAGTCAATCAATTACTGCAATTTACAGCACCTTCGTTTAACTCTAATAAACAATCTGGTTCTGATGGCGCTGATGCTGTAGATCCCGCAACGCTTCGGGGATTGGGACCTGATCAGACATTACTTTTGCTAAACGGTAAACGTTATCATCAATCATCATTGATCAATGTCTTTGGGACACGGGGAAGAGGCAATACAGGATCAGACCTTAACACAATCCCCACAGCAGCGATTAAACGTGTAGAAATCCTAAGAGATGGCGCGGCAGCACAATATGGATCTGATGCTATTGCAGGAGTAATCAACGTAGTTCTTAACGACCGCGACCACGGTTTTGAAGGCAATGCTTTTTACGGTGTGAATGTTTTTGGAAGTCCCGGTAAAAACAATGATGTTGTTTCTGATAAAAAATTAGATGGTAATACGCTGGATTTTAGTGGAAATTATGGAACCAAAATAGGAACCAAAGGAGGGTTTGGAAATTTTACCATGGCATTTATTAATAAAGATTATGCCATCCGTAATGCCAACCCCGATTTGTATACAGCACCCAGACAGCGCTTTGGAGATGCAAAATCCAATAATTTTTATTTTTTTGGAAATATTGAAGTTCCAATCTCGGACAATGTAAAGTTTTATTCTCAACCTGGCTATTCTTATCGAAACACCCACGCCTACGCTTGGACAAGATCTGCCGACGCCGATGGCAACATTCCGGACGTTTACCCGACCGGCTTTAACCCTATCGAAAATACGAAAATTAGTGATTATACATTTGATAATGGGCTAAAATTTAAAGTGGATGAATGGAATGTAGATTTCTATAATGCATTGGGCAGTAACCGGTTTATGTATCAGGTAGATAATACCATCAATGCTACTTTGGGAACCAGTTCGCCTTTAAGTTTCAATGCAGGAGGACATTCTCTATTGCAAAACACGACCGGTTTCAATGCAACCAAATCATTTGATGTGCTACAAGGTCTTAATGTAGCCTTCGGATCCGAGTTCCGTTATGAGAATTTTAAAATAGTAAAGGGCGAAGAAGCCTCCTTTGCTATGTATGACATTGCAGGGAATATAGTGACAGCCAGTACACCACTTATGCAACTGGTGACCAATCCACTTTCAGGTAATATAAGACCGGGAGGATCGCAAGGATTTCCAGGATATTCTTTGAGTGTAGATAAAAGCCGAAATAATATTGCAGGCTATGTGGACACAGAGCTGGATATCACCAAAAAATGGATGGTAAGCGCGGCAGGACGTTACGAAAACTACAGCGACTTCGGAGGAACACTTAATGGCAAATTCTCTACCAGATACGCCATAACGCCGGAGTTTGCATTCCGAGGATCGGTTTCTACAGGATTCCGGGCTCCTTCTTTAGTTCAGAAATATTATAGTTTACAATTTACGAATTTCCAAGGAGGACAATTGGTAACCATATTACTAGCGTCTAATGACAGTAATTTGGCGACGGCAGTTGGTATTCCTCAGCTAAAACAAGAAACTTCTAATAACGCAAGTGCGGGGTTCACTTTTAACTCAAAGAAATTTACGGCGACTGTTGATGGGTATTATATCAAAGTAAAAAACAGAATTGTTTTAACCGGGACATTCAGCAGAGATATCCTACTGAATGCAACAGGTGGTAATCTAGATCCTTCCATCAATCAAGCGCAGTTCTTTTCCAATGCCGCAGATACAGAATCGAAAGGTCTTGACCTGATATTGAGTTACAATGAAAGTGTTGGACCAGGCAAGCTTACAGCTACCCTAGCTGCCAACTATAACGAAATGAAAATCCTAAACGTTCATACATCAGAGAAGTTAGCCGGTTTAGAAAGTACCTATCTCAGCGCAAGAGAAAGAGCATTCATTCTTGCGTCTGCACCTAAGACTAAAATCAATCTAAGTCTTAACTACAAGGTTCAAAAATTCAATGCAAACTTACAATTGGTAAGGTTTGACAAAGTCACGTTGATTGGGTATAATGGTGATGATGACTATCAAATTTACAATCCAAAAACCACCACAGATTTATCTTTCGGATATGAGTTTAACAAGCATTTTACCTGGATATTGGGAGGAAAAAACATTTTCAACCGTTACCCAACCAAGCAGTTAAGTTCTGTTTCAGAAGGCAATACAGAGTCGGGCGGTATTTTTGATCCTGTACAAATGGGATTTGCAGGACGTCAAGTCTTTACTCGGGTAATGTTTAATTTTTAGTATAAAGGCCACCACACAGATCTCGATTTAAAAGGTTTGATTTCTTGTAACGAAGTCGATAAGTAAATGATCCAATTAATTGATAATATTTACCTTGCTTCAGAACACACTCTATTAAATGTTAAATTTCTAGAAGACATATTAACAACTGTAACAAACCTATCAAATTATTAGGTGCATTTATAAAAAAATTAATTACGACCAATACTTAGTTTGCAGAAACTGACAGGATCAAAATCCTTTTTTATGCTTTATCTAACTGCACTGTAAAATGCCTCAGTATTTCCGGCTCATGTTTGATTTTATAGCCTTTGGTAATATCATTTCGTCTTTCAAAAACATTGATTACAGCGGCCGCTACATAATCCATATGATTATTGGTATATGTTCGCCGCGGGATGGCAAGCCTTACCAGCTCCAGTTTGGGATAGCGGTTTTCTCTCGTTTCCGGATCCCGGTCTGCCAGCAAAGTTCCAATTTCTACCCCGCGGATTCCGGCTTCTTTGTAAAGCTCGATTGCCAAAGTTTGAGCGGGAAATTCTTCTCTTTTGATATTCGGTAAAAAGTTAAGCGCATCAATAAAAACCGCGTGTCCGCCAATTGGTTTTTGAACCGGTATTCCGGCAGCCATTAGTTGATTACCCAGGTACTCTACCTGCAAAATGCGGCTTTCGAGATAAGGGAATTCGGTAGCCTCGTCAAGCCCAGCGGCTAGAGCAGACATATCCCTGCCGGCCATACCGCCATAAGTGATAAAACCTTCATAAATGATTGTAAAGTTTGACGCTTTTTCAAAAATGGCTTTATCCTTCAGTGCTATAAAACCACCAATATTTACCAATCCGTCTTTTTTGGAGCTCATGGTCATCCCGTCTCCGTAAGAAAACATTTCCCGGCAGATTTCTTTGATTGTTTTATGTTGTTGCCCTTCTTCCCTTTTCTTGATGAAATAAGCATTTTCTGCAAACCGTGCCGAATCAAACAAAACTGGAATCCCATATTGATCAGACAACGCTTTGACGGCTTTGATATTTTCCAAAGACACAGGTTGCCCGCCGGAAGAGTTACAAGTAACTGTGATTAGACAAAATGGGATTTGTTCTTTTAGATGGGATCTATAAACAGCTTCCAGTTTCTCCAAATCAAGATTTCCTTTGAACGGATGAAGATTATTAATGTCGAAAGCTTCATCAATCGTACAGTCAACAGCGTGTGCTTTTCTGAATTCGATATGCCCTTTTGTAGTATCGAAATGTGAATTTCCCGGAACCAAATCCCCTTCTTTTACCATGACGGAAAACAGCACATTTTCTGCAGCACGACCCTGATGTGTTGGTAATAAATAAGGAAATCCAGTGATTTTTTCCACCGTTTGTTGCAACACCTCAAAAGATCTGGAACCAGCGTAACTCTCGTCACCAATCATCAGTGCGCCCCATTGTTTGTCGCTCATGGCTCCTGTTCCGCTGTCTGTCAGCAAATCGATGAAAACATGGGAACTTCTGAGACTAAATAGGTTATAATTGGCTTTTTTCAGCCATTCTTCGCGTTCTTCTTTGGTAGATTGGTATATTTCTTCAACCATTTTGATTCTAAATGGTTCTGCGTAAGGAAGTTTCATAGTAAATATAAATGATAATTAATAAATGATGAATGATCTTTTATATTGATAATTGATAGAAAAATCAATCCCATTAAAAAATTCAATACGATCTCTATTTCTTATGACAAAGGATCACCGTAAGCAATCGATTATCAGTTATCAATTATCATCATGAAACTATTCCGGTGCTTTGAAAACACTTTCATCTGAATGGAATCCGGCAACGCCGCCGCTCACAGCAAACTTCATGGCTTCGGCAGAACTCATCCCGTCCACTTCTTTTATGTTATTGAATTTGGTGATAATCACCCAGCCAGAAACGGCGTAAGAATGAGGCAGGTAAACGGCTACCATCTGATCGAGATTGACCGCCGACATATCCGACTGTGTCAAAAACCCAATCCTCCAGATCTCGGGGTTTTCATTGGTTTTAACCCAAACAGGCACATTGAATTTCTTTTTATCCCCTACAAAAGAACCCATCACATCCTTAAGGGAAGAATAGATAAATTTGATCCCGGGAATATGCTCCAGCACATAATCTACCCCATCTACAATAAGGCGCCCGATAATAAATTTGTTACCAAAAAAACCAATAAATGATGTCCCGAAAATAACAATCAAAAAAATCACTCCCGGGAACCTCCCGGACACAGATGGCACTAGGTTATCGATACTGGACACAATATACCAGATGATCCAAACTGTAAGCGCAAACGGGCCAATGATAATGACGCCTTGCAAAAAGGACCTTAGAAAAAGACGCAGATAATCGTTAAAATTTCTGTTCATCTAGCCGTGGATGGTTTCTTTGTTACCGTAAGACTGGATGATTTTGGCCTCATATTCCAGCCATTCTTCCCAACGTTGATTCACTTTGTCCGGATCACCGATTTGCCTTGCAAATCCTATAAAAGTTGTGTAATGATTGGCTTCGGAGATCATCAGGTCATTATAGAATTTTTTAAGTTCCGCATCTTTGATATTTTCGGTCAAAACTTTGAACCTCTCGCAACTTCGGGCTTCTATCATCGCGGCAAAAAGCATTTTGTCCACCAAAAGATCTCGCCTGTCACCACCTTTCACAATGAATTTTACCAAGTCATTAACATAGTCATCCTTCCTTGTCCTTCCCAAAACACCACCTCTTTTTCTAATAATCTGATGCACCTGGTCAAAATGATCAAGCTCTTCTTGGGCAATCGCCAGCAATTCGATAACCATTTCCGGGTATTCGGGTACCATGGTGATAAGCCCAATGGCGTTAGTTGCTGCTTTTTGCTCGCACCAGGCGTGGTCTGTAAGAATCTCTTCCAGATTATCTTCTGCAATATTGGCCCAACGCGGATCTGTAGGAAGTTTGAGACGGAACATTTTATATTTTTTGTAAAATTAAGAATTAAATCAATTTACCGATGATGTTTTTTCCCTCAAATACTGCAAAATTTTCCAACCCCAATCATCCACTTTTTGGAGGCCTTTTGCAATAATGACAGCCAATAAAATATTGATTGGATAAATAATCAAAACCAATAAATACCAGGGTAGAGAATCCTTCAACGGAACAACGAGAAAATAAACCAAAGACGAACTCATACCCTGCGCAAAATAAAAGAAAATGGCATTTTGCCCTACATTGGTCAAGAAGTTCGGTTTTTCAATTTTCAAACGATTATAGAAAACGAATAACGTGACTAATGAAAATAAAGTCCAGATGATGTAAGGCATCTTAGGCGGGAACTTCTGTTTGTTGAGCTTATAAAATATCTCGCCTCCAAAGTACCAAAACAGCCACACCAAAGCCACAGCAACCAATGCGTATGAAACCGGAATCCATTTGGTTGGGATTGTCTTGCCCCGCATCTTATGCCCCACAAGAAAAACCACCATATAAAACGCGACATAACCAACTTGCCCGCTTGGATAAAATTGAGGAAATATATTAAAAATCAGTGTCAAGCCAATACAAATTCCAATAAACCAATTAATATGTTTTGGAAAAAACCGGAGTATCAAAACACCAAAAACCGTCAGTATATAATAGACTTTCAGATACCAGAAACTGCCCATTACCACAGGAAAAGTATCACAGTTAGAATACTCGTGCAGGTACCAATTTCCCAAAATCTGCCATTGCGGCTCTGCCGAAATGCTGGAAGGCACATACTTGCTGCCAAAAGTGGAATAAAAGTCCTTCAACCAATCCACAGAGAAAAATGCCAGCCCAAAAACCTTGAAAAAATAATCCAAAAAGAATAAGAACGTCACGAAAATCATATACGTAATCTGCAGCTTCAGCAGGCGGTAAAGCGTTTTCTCAAGATTATTCCCGGACGTAATGCCACTCAAAGCATAAAACAAAGCCACATCAAAAACGAGCGAAAAAACCCGAACCTCGGTAGGCAGGTAAAACTGGCCACTCCAGAATGCCGTGTGTATAAATATGATGGAAATAGTTGCCGCACCCTTGGCAAAATCTATGTAGAGGTCTCTTTTCATCGATGATGTTTTAAATTCAAGTTAAACACAAAGACACAATTTTTATTTACTTGATAATGTTTTAAGACACAAGAAAATCGAAGATTTTAAATTTAACAATGTTAAATCTTTGTGCCTTAAAACAGAATGATCGAATACCAAATTCCTTGTGCCTTAGTGTTTAGTATTTAATATACTGAAATTCAAAAATATCATAAATTTCCCAAGTTCTTTATAATTATTTAACTTTTACCACTCGATTCTTATCCTTATTTTTGAAAGTTCAATTGTAAAAATGTCAGATATAATTCAGCTTTTACCGGATCACGTTGCTAATCAGATTGCTGCAGGAGAAGTGGTGCAGAGACCGGCTTCTATTGTTAAAGAGTTGCTGGAGAATGCCGTGGATGCAAAAGCGGACAAAATCCAGCTGATTGTACGCGATGCGGGTAAAAATCTGATTCAGGTAGTTGACAACGGAATCGGGATGTCCAAAACCGATGCCAGACTGGCTTTTGAGCGCCACGCGACTTCCAAAATACGTTCTACTGAGGATATTTTCAAGATTGCAACCAAAGGTTTCCGTGGTGAAGCTTTGGCCTCTATTGCGGCAGTGGCTCAGGTGGAGTTAAAAACCAAACAAAAGGACGCGCCTGTAGGCACTAATATCTATATAGAAGGCGGACAGTTCCAGTTTCAGGAGCCTGTACAAACTGTTGAAGGTTCTAATTTTTCTGTCAAGAATTTGTTTTACAATGTTCCGGCGAGGCGGAAATTCCTTAAAAACGACAATGTAGAATTTCGTCACATCATTGATGAATTCCAAAGAGTAGCACTCGCCCACGATCATATCGAATTTGAATTATTTCATAATGACGAACCCGTTTTCCGGCTGAGGAAAGCTGGCCAAATGCAACGTATTGTGGATGTTTTTGGGAGAAAGCTGCAGCCCCTTTTGATCCCAATTAAGGAAGATCTTGGCTGGGTCAACCTGCAAGGCTATGTAGCAAAACCCGAAGGTGCCAAAAAAGTACGAGGCGAACAGTTTTTCTTTGTCAACGGGCGGTATTTTAAAAGTCCATATCTGAGCAAGGCGGTTCAGGAAGCTTTTGAAGGCCTTTTGCAACCCGGTTATGTTCCGACATTCTTTCTTTACCTGGAATTGGATCCGGAGAAAATCGATGTGAATATCCATCCTCAGAAAACCGAAGTAAAATTTGAAGATGAAGCGTTGATTTTTGCATTGATGCGGTCTACCATCAAGCGCTCTTTGGGGATTTACAATATTGCACCAAGCCTTGATTTTGAAAGAGATCCAAAGATGGAAGCTTTTTTTGCGCCAACACCCAGCAGAGCTAACGGTGGCGCACCCACGCCTTCTGCCATTAATGTGGACAGGGACTTTAATCCCTTTTTGACAGTAAAGATTTCCAGTGAGGAAAAAATCAATCTGGCAGAGCTTTATCAGGCAACGGCAGATGCTGCGCCGTCTAAGATCAACCTTTTTGAAGATGATGATCTTGACGAAGATCTTTTCCGGCTACCTAACGGCTATTGGCTGCTTAACAAAGACGGGCAAACTTATATGTTGGATCTGGGAAGGATGCACCGCGTGCTGATGTCTTCTCATCAGGAGAACCTGCCGACTAAAAAAGCAGGACAAAGCCTCCTATTTTCTTTGGAATACCATCTGAACGAAATCGAAAAAAACAAATACAAGTCCATCAAAAAATACCTACCGGACTTTGGTTTTGAAATGACGCTGGCTCAGGAAAACGTGCTGAGAATAGAAGCCGTACCCGAAGCTTTGAAAGAATCTCAGGTTATCAAATTTCTGGAAAAAATCTTTGAAATTTTGGAATACCGAACCGAAGAAGATTTCTACAAATATTTTGAATACCAATGGGTTAAGCTAAAAACCAAATCCAAATTTGATTTCATCTACAAAACCGAAGTAGAACAGCTGGTAAAAGACTTTATCGATCTAGGGTTTCCGCAATACACTGTTAACGGCAAAAAATGCTGGCTGGAAGTTCCATTTGATGATTTTAAAAATAAATTTTAAACTATGTTTTCGCAACTCACACCTGTCACCAAAAATATTATCATCATCAATGTCGTTGTATTCATTGCGACATTCCTGTTGGAAAATTATAATATCAACGCTACTGGCCTTCTTGCAGGCTATTTTCCGTTATCTCCCAATTTCCATTCCTGGCAGGTGGTTACGCATATGTTTATGCATGGCAGCATTCTTCACATCGCATTTAACATGATGACATTGTGGAGTTTTGGCCCAGTGCTGGAGCAGGTTTTGGGCGAAAAGAAATTCCTGATCCTTTATTTTGCATCGGGATTGGGAGGTTTTGCCCTTTACAATCTTTGGAATTATTACGAAGTCAGCCAGATCACCAACTTCCTGACTTCACAGGGTTTTGACATTCATGAAATATATAAATATGCTGATTTTTCTTACAGCGGAGAGCGGCCTATCAATTCCAATAACCCGGAAGTAATTGACCAAGCCAAAAAATTGTTTGGCATGTTAACCACTCCAATGGTTGGCGCATCAGGTGCAATTTTTGGTGTAATTGCTGCATTTTCAACACTTTTCCCTGATGCCAAGCTAATGTTCCTATTTATCCCATTTCCTATCAAAGCCAAATATCTGACGCCGGTTATTATTGTAGTTTCTTTGTTTTTAGGATTCAGGCAAAGCGATGGCGACAATATTGCGCATTTCGCACACTTGGGAGGCGCATTGGTTGGTTTCCTATATATCTTGAGCTGGAAGAAAAACCGAGACCGAATCCAATAAATGGCCATTATACGTTTTCTTTTAACAGCACTGCATTTGCTGGTTATCGCCTTATTGTTTGGAACAATTCTGAATGCTTACATTCCGCCGCGGGTTTTTGGGTTTCTGAACTTGCTTTCATTGGCGTTTCCGATATTGATTATTGCTGATTTAATCTTGCTGATTTTCTGGATAATAACTTGGAGAAAACGTTCTGTAATTTTCCTTTTGCTGTCCTTATGTTTCATTACCCCAACAAGGCGATGGGTTAATTATACTTCAGAAAAAAAAGAAAAACCGAATCTTAAATTGATTTCGCTCAATGGAAAATTTGGGAAAATGGGGAACGATGAGATCTACAGCTACATCCACAAAGAAAATCCTGATGTTGTCTTTTTTCAGGAATTTGACAATAACAAAAAACCTGAAGGCTTCAATTACGCCGGGGAAAACTACGCCTATATCAAAATATTTTCTAAATTTCCCATCTCAGAAACGGGCCTTATAAAAACCGATGTTAACAATGGCTTATCCATTTTTGCCGATATCAAGATCAATGGGAAAACCATCCGGTTTGTCAATATTTATATGGAGCCTTTCTTCCTAGAAAAGAAAATGGTAAGGCCTACAGGCGATATGAACAGGAACGAGGAGAAAGCCAGGAAAATCCTCCACATGCTGATCCCAACGTTTAAAAAACATGAGACAGAAATTAACCAGATCAAGGATTTTATAGATGCGTCGCCCTATCCTGTAATTGTTGCCGGCGATTTCAATTCGGTTCCCAATTCTTATGAATATTACAAAGTTTCAGAAGGTCTTCAGGATGTCTTTCTAAAGACTGGAAAAGGAAGCGGAACCAGTTTTCATGACTTTAAATTCCCTTTAAAAATTGATCACGTTTTTGCTTCGCCATCCATTGACCCAATTAGTTATAAAGTGGACAGAAGTGTCAGTATTTCAGATCATTTTCCCATAATAGCCACATTTAATATCAAATAATTTTACGATTTTTGCCCTATGAAATCTAAATTCTGTACGACAATCCTTGTGGCAACGGCACTCTCCTGCACTCAAAAAGAAAAGATTCAGAACAATTCTGACATGTTGGATGCTGCGCCTTCTGTGACATTTGACACCATTGCCATAGATTCTTTTGGGCCTGGTGCAACATCAGCAAGCGTGATGTCGAAAATCAACGCAGTAGCCATCAAGAGGGAAAAAGACAGCCTTGCAGCCATTGCGAAGGTAGAGCAAGAAAAGCTCGACAAAGAGAAGGCTCAGAAAGAAGCCCAAAAAGCCAAAGAGGAGAAAAAAGAAGTCAAACCGGAAAAAACAGAATCAACCACTCCTCAGGAAGCCAGCAACTAAAATATAAAAAGCCACCAAGAAATCCTGATGGCTTTTATAATCTTTTGCAGTAGATCAATCTATTTGTTATAGAATTCTTCTACTTTGTCCCAATTAATCACATCAAAAAATGCTGCAACATAATCAGGTCTTTTGTTTTGGTATTTAAGGTAATATGCGTGTTCCCAAACGTCAATGCCTAAGATTGGAGTTCCCTGAACATCTGCAACCGGCATCAATGGATTATCCTGGTTTGGTGTAGATGATACTATAACAGATCCATCTGCATTTTTCACCAACCAAGCCCAACCAGAACCAAATCTTGTTTTGGCAGCATTAGAAAAATCCTCTTTAAATTTTTCAAAACCTCCAATTTTCTCTATTTCAGCTTTTACGTTACCCACTGGCTCTTTGCTTCCGCCAGGAGTCAAAAGTTCCCAGAAAAGCGAGTGGTTATAATGCCCGCCACCGTTGTTTCTCACCGCTGGTTTATCTGTTCCTGTTTTTTGTATGTCTTCAAGAGATTTTCCTTCAAGATCTGTCCCTTCAATTGCTTTGTTAAGATTGTCCACATACGCCTGATGGTGTTTTGTATAGTGGATTTCCATTGTTTTTGCATCAATCGTTGGTTCCAACGCATCGTATGCATAACCTAGTTTTGGTAATTCGAATGCCATAGTTTTACTATTTATTGGTTAATAATAAATGAATGGTTCAAAAATACTCAATTATTATTCCATCCGGCAAAAATCCTCATTTTTTTATAAATATTTAACATCGATATTTTTAATAATTTTTGACGTAACTTTGACCCATTCTAAATAATTATTGATACATATTTAATTATTTGGGCAGCTATTCCGCCTTCCGCTCCCAATCTTTTTTGCACGAAGTTTTCACTTTAAAAAGAACTCGAAGAAAAAGCAAAAAAGGATTTCCGCTCAAGTCGGGCTGCAATATTGTACGTTTATAATTCAATATATACAGTAAACCTCACAGGTTTTAAAAACCTGTGAGGTTTAGCAAAAATAAAAATCATTATAAAAAATGCTCGACATCCATCATATCAGATCGCAATTCCCCATTTTAAATCAAGAAGTCAACGGAAAACCTTTGGTTTATCTGGACAATGCAGCTACGTCGCAAAAACCATTGTCTGTGATCAAATCCTGGGAAAATTATTACGAAACCATCAATGCCAATGTGCATCGTGGGATCCATACGCTGAGCCAACTGGCCACCGAAGAAATGGAACTTTCCCGTCAAAAGATCCAGAGATTCATCAATGCCAAACACGATTACGAAGTTATTTTTACAAAAGGAACAACCGAAGGAATCAACCTCGTGGCTTATGCCTTGACGAATCAAATCAAAAAAGATGATGAAATTATCATTTCATATTTAGAACACCATTCCAACATCGTTCCGTGGCAAATGCTTTGTGAAAGAACTGGCGCCAAGCTACGCGTTATTCCTATGGACGAAAATGGGATTCTTCAAATCGATGTTTTGGATTCCTGGTTGGGAGAAAAAACTAAAGTTGTGGCGGTTAATCAGGTTTCTAACGCCTTGGGCATCGTTAATCCTATCGAACAGATTATTGAAAAAACCAGAAAACTTTCTAATGCTTACATCTTGATTGACGGCGCACAATCAGCTCCGCATTTCAAAATCGATGTCCAAAAGCTGGACTGTGATTTTTTTGTTTTCTCAGGTCACAAAATGTATGCACCCATGGGAACCGGCATTCTTTACGGTAAAGAATCGGTTTTAGAAAACCTTCACCCTTTCCACGGTGGCGGCGAGATGATTGACAAATGTAGTTTTGATGGTACTACTTACGCCGGTTTGCCATTTAAATTCGAGGCTGGAACGCCAAATGTTGGCGGCAATATCGCATTGGGTGCTGCCGTAGATTTTATCAATCAAATCGGGCACGATAACCTGCAAATCCACGAAAATGAGCTTTTGAATTATGCCCAGAAAAAACTTCTGGAACTAGACGGCATCAAAATCTATGGTGAGAAAGCGCACAGAACAGGCGTTATTTCTTTTAACCTAGATGGTGTGGGAATTGCCTCGGACACCGGTATGATTCTCGACAAAATGGGAATTGCGGTGAGAACCGGCCATCACTGTACCCAACCAATTATGGATTTCTTCAATATTGCAGGAACTGTTCGCGCGAGTTTTGCAGTTTACAACACGTTGGAAGAAGTTGATATTTTAGCAGAAGGCGTAAAAAAAGCACAGAGAATGTTGGTATAGATTGATTCCAAATAAAAGCTCAAAACCCTTTCATCAATTAAAACAATGGAAGGGTTTTCTATTATCTGCCAAATTGCTAGTCTTTTATCGATGGCACAGCGCTTGCGAAATTATAAACCCATTTGTAACAATAGTATTTTCTGCAATTCGGCAGGAGATAACTATCTGTATTAATTTTGATTAATGACATTATGTCATCTGCTACACTATGACAGAATTTGAAAATATAAATTTTGACGAGATTATTGATGAAGGGATTGGTATCCTGAGCCAGGAAATCAACTTATCAGACTTCGACAACAAGGAAACCGACGAATTGCAAACAGAATTCCCTATCCTGCCGGTAAGAAATATGGTGATGTTCCCAAAAGTGATCATCCCCATTACAGCTGGCCGCGAGAAATCCAAAAAACTATTGGAAGAAGCGCAGAAGGAAAACAGATTCATTGGGATTATCAGCCAGAAAAACCCCAACGAGGAAAACCCGACAGAAAAAGATCTCTATGCCATTGGCACATTGGCCAAGATTTTGAAAATCATCCGCCTACCCGAAGGCAACATCACGGCCATCACACGGGGTGTGCAAAGGTTCAAGATCAAAAAAATGCTGACTTCGGAACCTTATTTCTTGGCGGAAATCACCAAACAAAAAGATTCTCAGCCCAAAGATAAAGAAGAGTTTTCCGCATTAATCGATAATATACGGGATCTTGCTGAGAAAATCATCAACATAGATCCCAATATCCCAAATGCCGCACAGTTTGCCATTAAAAACATCGACGGCGAGGAGGATATGCTCAACTTTGTTTCAGCCAACGGGAATTTTTCTGCCGATAAAAAACAGCTTTTACTGGATGAGAAAACTTTGCTGGGACGCGCCAAAGCTTTGTACCAAATGATGCATGATGATTACCGCCATCTGGAACTGAAAAATCAGATTCATCAGAAAACAAGCAAAGACCTAGACAAACAACAGCGTGAATATTTTCTGAATCAGCAGATTAAAACCATCCAGGAAGAATTAGGTGGCGGTGCAGAATCCGATGTGGATGAGTTTAAGAAAAAAGCGGAAAAAATTAAGTGGAGCGATGATGTAGAAAATCATTTCCAAAAAGAATTACAACGGCTGCAACGCCAGCATCCGAACTCTCCGGATTATAACGTCCAGAGAAATTACTTGGATTTCTTCACAGATTTGCCTTGGGAAAAATTTTCTAAGGATCATTTTGACCTCAAAAAGGCAGAAAGACTTTTGGAGAAAGAGCATTTTGGTTTAGAAGACATCAAGAAAAGAATCCTAGAGCACATGGCGGTTCTGAAACTGAAGAACGATATGAAGTCGCCCATCCTTTGTTTGGTTGGTCCTCCGGGAGTTGGTAAAACATCGCTTGGTAAGTCCATTGCGGATTCTTTGGGCAGAAAATACCTCAGGGTTTCCCTTGGCGGCCTGCACGACGAAAGCGAAATCCGCGGACACCGGAAAACCTACATTGGCGCAATGGCAGGAAGGATTCTGCAGTCCATCAAAAAATCTGGAACGTCTAATCCTGTGATTGTCCTGGACGAGATTGATAAAATAGGTCAAGGTGCGCACGGCGACCCGAGTTCTGCCCTGCTGGAAGTCCTAGACCCGGAACAGAACAATAATTTCTATGATAATTTCTTAGAGCTGGGATATGATCTGTCCAAAGTGATGTTCATTGCAACAGCCAATTCACTTTCTACCATCCAAAGGCCATTGCTGGACAGGATGGAAATTATCAGCATAGCCGGATATACACTGGAAGAAAAAATTGAGATTGCCAAACGGCATCTGATCAAAAAACAACTTCAGGAAAACGGCCTTGATGCGAAAGCCTTAAAACTCGGAAATCCTGAACTGAAACATATAATAGATGCGCACACTTCGGAAAGTGGCGTAAGAACGCTTGAGAAAAGAATTGCTGCCATAGCGCGCTGGGTTGCGCTTCAAATTGCGATGGAAAAGGATTATGATCCCAAAATTTCTTTTGAAAAAGTAGACGAAATCCTTGGTGTCCCAAGACCGAAAACGCTGTCTGAGATTACCGATGTCCCAGGTGTGGTAACCGGATTGGCGTGGACCAGTGTTGGCGGTGATATTCTTTTTATAGAAAGTATCCTGTCCAAAGGAAAAGGCGGCCTTACAATGACGGGAAACCTTGGGACTGTGATGAAAGAATCTGCTACGATAGCCTTAGAATACATCAAAGCTCATTATGAAGACTTGGGCATTTCTGAAGAGGATATCGAGAAAAAAAATATCCACGTCCACGTACCGGAAGGAGCTACGCCCAAAGACGGCCCTTCTGCCGGGATTGCGATGCTGACCTCGATGGTGTCCAGTTATAAAAACAAAAAAGTAAAACCACATTTGGCTATGACAGGAGAGATCACCCTTCGTGGAAAAGTGCTTCCTGTAGGCGGAATTAAGGAAAAACTCTTGGCCGCAACAAGAGCCGGAATTAAAGAAGTGATCCTTTGCGAAGCCAACCGAAAAGATGTGGAAGAAATCAAAAAAGATTACCTAAAAAACCTAAAAGTCAACTACGTTACCAATATGAGCGAGGTGGTTGATATTGCATTAAAATAGATTCCAAATCAATTTTACCAGAATCCGTTTCTTTAATTGTAGAGAAACGGATTTTTTATTAAAAGTTGAACCGTATTTAATTTTTAAATCAAAATTTTAACTAATTTCGAATAATCATCACAAATTTTATAATTATGAAATACTTTAAATTTATTTTGTGTCTTTTATTCGGGATTATGTTTATCAATGCGGGATTGGACAAGTTTCTACACTATATGCCAATGCCTGCACTTACCGAAGAGCAGAAAAAATTATTTGCCGCCTTTTCCGAAATCTCATGGCTAATGCCTTTGGTTGGTGCGGTGGAAATCATTGGTGGATTATTATTCATATTCCCAAAAACCAGAGCTTTGGGGGCCATTGTTATCCTACCAGTTTTAGTTGGTATTGTAATCCATAATTTCACCAAATTACCTACGACAGAAGGAATGACCATCGTAAGCATCCTTGCCCTTATCAACTTATGGATCATCTATGACAATCGTGGAAAATATAAAAGTCTGATCAGTTAAAAAAGGAAGATCACAAGACCTTCCTTTCTAAATTATAAGTTTTCAATTGCTTTTACAATCCTACCTTTATCAGAAGTAACCATCCCCTGCAAATGCTCGCCGGAAAATTCTAAAAACTGTTTGGGTTCCGGCGCATTATTGTAAATTAATTGGCCTTGTTCAAAAGGGACCGTAGAATCACCTTTGCTGTAAATGAATAGTTTTGGAAGCCCTGTTAAAGCCATAATATCTTCTTTTGCGGAATAAGGTGATGTGACATAACGCTCAATAATTTCCTTCATTTCTGGTTTAAATTTGATGGCAATATCCGTGAAAGAAGACATGCCACCATCTAAGATCAAACCAGAAATTTTCGATTGGTTATCTTTCGCCAGATGCGTTGCAACTTGTGATCCTAATGACGCACCATAAAGGTAAATTTTAGTATTGCTGATGTCTTTTCTGCTTAACATATTATCAAAAAATTTCTGCCCATCTTCCGCCACATTAAGATGTGTAGGCGTCCCGCTTGATTTTCCGTAACCTCTCATATCTACCATTACCACTTGAAAACCGGCATCTACCAATGGTTTTGTCATAAACTGGTACGTTGAAATATTCCCTCCTGCACCATGAAAAAACAGAATTGTTTTTTTGATTGATTTTGCTTCCGGTTTTAAAATAACAGCGGTGATAGTATCATGGTTTACAGGAAGGCTTACATGTTCGATATTTTTAAAGTCCAGAGGTTTCATTTCTTTTTTAGGCTGATAGAATTTGTCATCCATTTGCGCTTTTGAAAAAACCGATACTAAAATTAAAAAGATGCTGATAAAGATTGAAGTTTTCATATGTTTTAATTGTTTTAATACCCCAAAATTAGACTGACGCCAAAACAATTCAAAAAAAATACAACCGAATGGGTGAAAACCTTTACTGAACTGTTACAATGAGATCATCAAAAAAAAAGACCGCCTTCAAGAAGCGGTCTTTATTAATTTAAATCAGAGAAAATCTTATTTTAGACTTCCAACCATATCTTCAGGTTTTACCCATTCGTCAAACTGTTCGGCAGTAAGAAGACCTAGGTTAACAGCTTCTTCTTTCAGCGTGGTGCCGTTCTTGTGAGCCGTTTTGGCAATTTTGGCGGCATTTTCATAACCAATATGCGTGTTAAGAGCGGTTACAAGCATCAATGATTTATCAACCAATTCTTTAATTCTTGGCAAATTAGGTTCGATGCCTACAGCACAATGCTCATTGAAAGAAAGCATCGCATCTGCTAACAATTGCGCAGACTGCAAAAAGTTGAAAGCCATTACCGGTTTAAAAACATTCAGCTCATAATTCCCCTGCGTTCCGGCAAAAGAAATCGTGGTATCGTTACCCAAAACCTGCGCGCAAACCATAGTTAAAGCTTCATTCTGTGTTGGGTTTACTTTGCCCGGCATAATAGAAGAACCTGGTTCGTTTTCAGGAATATGGATTTCGCCAATCCCCGACCTTGGTCCTGATGCTAGCAATCTGATGTCCTGGGCTATTTTATACAAGGAAACCGCCAACTGTTTTAGTGCGCCATGTGTTTCTACAATACCATCATGTGCTGCCAAAGCCTCAAACTTATTAGGCGCTGTTACAAATGGTAATCCTGTAAAATCGGCAATATATTTCGCCACGAGAACGTCGTAACCTTTTGGTGTATTAAGGCCTGTCCCAACTGCCGTTCCTCCTAGAGCCAACTGTTTTAGGTGCTCGAGTGTATTTTCAATCGCTTTTTTTGCATAATCTAACTGCGCTACATATCCGGAAAATTCCTGTCCCAAAGTCAACGGAGTAGCATCCATCAGGTGAGTCCTTCCGATCTTCACCACAGTTTGGAAACTTTTGGATTTAGCATCCAGCGTATTTCTTAATTTTTCCAATGCCGGCAAAGTTTCAGTAACCACTTTCGTGTATGCCGCAATGTGCATAGCCGTTGGATAAGTATCATTAGAAGATTGCGACTTGTTAACATCATCATTAGGATGCACATCTGTCTTTTCGCCTAGTTTACCGCCGTTATTCACATGGGATTTGTTGGCAATTACTTCGTTCACATTCATGTTCGACTGTGTACCCGAACCGGTCTGCCAAATAACAAGCGGAAATTGCGCATACAGCTCTCCTGCTAATATTTCATCACAAACCTTGGCAATCATATCTCTCTTTTCAGGAGAAAGTACGCCCAATTCTGCATTGGTATATGCTGCTGCCTTTTTAAGAAAAGCAAAGGCGTTGATAATCTCGTGAGGCATACTACCTTCTGGACCAATTTTAAAGTTGTTTCGGGAACGTTCTGTCTGTGCGCCCCAAAATTTATCTGCAGGCACTTTTACTTCGCCCATTGTGTCTTTTTCGATTCTGAAATCCATTATATACTTTTTTATTGATTAATTACTTTTGTTGAGCAATTTCCCTATTCGAAACTGAGATATAAATCTCTAGCTTTTTATCCCAATTTCCGAATGAAATTACCTTACGAATTTACTAAAAAACTGAAAATTTAGCAAAATGAAAAAAATCAATCATTAAATTTTGCCTGATAAAATAAAATCCGTTATTTTTGCTCAAAATATAGATCATTATGATGTTATCAGCATTCTGGCCGTTTTACCAATTCCTTTGGACTGTTTACTTTTTCACAATGTTCCTTTGTGGGTTCTGGTGTATTTTTATGTTTGCCACATTCATCGTTCCTCTTTGGTTAACAGAAGGTGTTGCAGAATATTTTGGGAAAATTAACAAAAACTTTGACCCAGAACAAGTAAGATACAAAAAACTGTATGAGCAGGAAGGTGTAGAAGTGTTGTACCAAAGACCTGCTGGCGAAAAACCGGCAAACCACGGCCATCATTAATCTGGCAGTTATCTTTTCGTAAGAGATTGCACTCAAAGCGAAACAATATATATGAAATCCATTCTTTCTGAGAATGGATTTTTCGTTTTATGAGGATTTTGTAGACCAAACTCTTCTCTTTTTTCTTGATTCTTATTTCCGTATCTTTGCCAACTAAAATTAAAGCATGTCTAAGTCATTAATTCCGAAACTGGAAGCGATAAAACAACGATATAATGAGGTAGCTGATCTCATCATCCAACCTGAAGTGATTACAGACCAAAAAAGATATTCCACTCTTAACAAAGAATACAGTGACCTTGGAAAAATCGTCAGAGTTTTTGATGAATACAAGGGCGCATTGGATACTATTGCCGAATCTGACGAAATCATTGCGGACGGTTCTGACAAAGAATTTGTGGAAATGGCAAAACAAGAAAAGTACGAAGCTCAGGATAAATTGCCCGCTTTTGAAGAAGAACTGAAATACCTTTTGATTCCCAAAGATCCTGCTGATGACAAGAACATCATCCTGGAAATGCGTTCTGGTACTGGTGGCGATGAAGCGGCTATTTTTGTGGAGGATATGTACAGGATGTACTCGATGTATTTTAAAACAAAAGGCTGGAAACACGAAATTACCGATGCCAGCGAAGCATCCAAAGGTTACAAAGAACTCATCATGAAAGTGGAAGGCGAAAGCGTTTACGGCATTATGAAATTTGAGTCTGGTGTTCACCGGGTGCAACGTGTCCCTGAAACCGAATCTCAAGGGAGGGTTCATACTTCGGCTATTACCATAGCCGTTTTGCCGGAAGCAGAAGAAGTTGATGTGGAAATCAATCCTGCCGATATCGAGATGCAAACTTCCCGTTCGGGCGGTGCCGGTGGGCAAAACGTTAACAAGGTGGAAACCAAGGTTCAGCTAACGCACAAACCATCGGGATTGGTCGTGGTTTGTCAGCAGGCGCGGTCTCAGCTGGCTAACAGAGAACTGGCTATGGAAATGCTGAGGGCTAAATTGTATGATATCAAACTGCAGGAAGTGGTAGGTGATATAGCGGCACAAAGAAAAACAATGGTTTCTACGGGTGACCGTTCTGCAAAAATTAAAACGTATAATTATCCGCAAGGGCGTGTGACAGATCACAGGATCAATAAGTCTATCTACAATCTTGATGCTTATATGAATGGCGATATCCAAGAAATGATGGATGCCGTAATTATGGCTGAAAACGCCGAGAAACTGAAAGGCGAGGAAGAAGGAATCGCATAAAAGTACAAAGGAGATTGCCAAACAATCTCCTTTTTTTATAACATACCAAGCTCAAACTTGGCTTCTTCGCTCATCATTTCGCGTGTCCATGTTGGCTCAAAAGTCAATTCTATCTTGGCAGATTTTACACCTTCTACCCCTTTTACTTTTTCTTCAACTTCCATTGGCAACGTTTCTGCCACTGGGCAGTTGGGAGAGGTTAATGTCATAATAACCAAAACTTCTCCTTCCTCTGAAATCTGAACATCGTACACCAAGCCCAATTCATAAATATCAACGGGAATCTCGGGGTCAAAAACCGTTTTCAGCTCTTTAATTATCTCTTCCCCAATATCAGCAATTTGATCGTCTGTATATTTCATTTTAGTCTAATCTTTTTAATAAATCTTCTTGCCGCATCCGGCGAAAAACATTAGCCAAAGTTAAGACATCTTTTTCACAATAATGAATGATTCTGTCTATATCGCCTTCCTTATAAAATATCTCAGCCACCATACTGCCGTCTATATCGTCCTTTGGGGTAGGGATTCCGAAAATATGGGCTAATAATTCCAAGGAAACATAGCTTTTCCAATCACCAAATTTCCAAAGTTCCATGGTATCGATATGCGGAATCTCCCAAGGTTTTTTCCCAAACATCTGGAAAGGCAGCGGCGGCTGGATGCCATTAATCAAAAGCCGTCTTGCGATGTAAGGAAAATCGAACTCTTTCCCGTTATGGGCGCATAAAATAACATTGGCCATCCTTGGGCTGTTAAAAACCTCGCAGAAATCCAATAAAAGATCTTTCTCCTCACCTGAAAAAGTTGCTATTTTCAGCCTCCCAGAGTTGTTGTCTATCATTCCCACAGAAATGCAGATAATCTTGCCAAATTCGGCCATTATTCCAGCTCGCTGCTCATAGAAATCAGACGCTTCGATTTCCTCTTTCCTCTGTAACCAGGTCTTCTTATCCCAGAGATACTGGCTGGTTGTGTCAAGATTCTGCCATTGATCAATCTGAGGAACCGTTTCTATATCCAGAAAAAGAACATTTTCTATAGGTATCTTATGAATCATGATTTCAATCTTTGATTAAAAATAATAAAAAAACCCAACATTGCTGTTGGGTTTATATGATTAATTCTAAATGTCATTAGAACGGATACTCATAAATCTCTGATTCATGGTAGTAAGGATTACCTGTTGGCATTAATTTAAGTTTTGCCAATGCTGTCATTACGGTGAATACAAATATTCCCACAACGAAAACAAATGATCCAATTACCAATAGGGCCATTGGAAGGTTGTTCCAGTAAGGTCCTACCGTTCCAGGCATTACCATATTGAAGTAATCTACAGCGTGACCAAAAATTACGATGCAAGCCATAAAAGTAACCACTTTGTAATTTCTCTTGATGCTGCTGCTTACCAAAACCAATAATGGTGCAAGGAAGTTAACAATCAGCATTGGTAAGAATGTTGGTCCGTAATACTCAAAACGGCCAAGGAAATAGTTAACCTCTTCCGGTACGTCTGCATACCAATATAGCATGAACTGACAGAACCAAAGGTAAGACCATAGCATACTTGTCGCAAATAAGAATTTACCCAAATCATGCAGGTGATTATTGTTAAACTGAGGATAAACCCCTTTCTTTTTAAGATAAACACTAATGATGATCATGATAGCTATGGAAGTTGAAAGGCAGCTAACCATAGAATACCAAATGTACAAAGTAGAATACCAGTGAGGATCTATTGACATCAACCAATCCCAAGCCCAAGCTGCGGAAGCAAATCCAAAGAACGCGATGTAACCCACATTCCAGCTATACAAACTTGCATAGATTTTTCTGTTACCTTTGTTTTCATCCACCTTTTTGGAAAGGCTTTTCAGTTTCCATGCGAAGAAAGATGCACCTACAACATAGATGATTGTTCTGATCGCATAAAACGGGATATTAAGGAATCTTTTCTTCTCAAATAAAATCACATCGAATTCTGGTGAATTCGGATCTGTCAGATTAGGATCCATCCAGTGGAAAAGATGTCCCTGATGGGTAATATTTAGGATCATAATAATCACCAATAATGCACCACCGTATGGGATAAAAGAAGCAATAGCCTCCATCACTCTAGTCACGATAATAGACCATCCCGCGTGAGCAGCATGCTGAATACTGTAAAAGAACAATGCACAGCAGCTGATTCCGAAGAAAAATACAGCAAATGTGTGGATGGCTGCCAAAGGCTGATTATGAACCTGAAGTTCAGCATGCTCAAGATGGGCATTTTGATCCTGCGGACCTACCAACTCACTGGAGTGAGAAGGAGCATGGTGCCCTTTTGAATGAGCAGACTCCATCCAATGTGTGATTGTAGCATCATCCAAACCATGGTTAAGTGCATAACCAATACCGAATAAAACAACGCCTACAACAATGAGTATAATTGAATATAATCTTAATTTAGGGGAAAAACTATACATTTTTTTCTTTATTTTTTATTAGCATTGGTTTTTTCATCGGTAGCAGCAGCCGGAGTTGCTGCGGCAGCATCTGCCTTGGCAAGCGTAGGTGCTTTGAATGTGTTATAAACATACAATGCCACTCTCCATCTGTCACCAACATTCAGTTGTCCAGCATAAGATCCCATCGCATTTCTACCATTAGTTAAGACATAATGGATAGATCCAATGGTGATATCTCTGTCTGCATAGTTTGGTACCCCTGCATAAGCCCCGCTCTGCACGATTGGCCCTTGCCCGTCACCGCCCGTACCATGACATGCCGCACAGGTATGGTCAAAAAGAACTTTACCTCTAGCCAAATCTTTTTCAAGATTTTTAGGATTCAAAGGGGAAACAGTAACGGTTTTCGAAGCATCGTAGCCAGCATTGTATTCATCAACTTTTTTTGGCAAAGTTTCTTCGCTTACGATACCATCCTTGTTCTGAGGAACCGTACCTTCCACCGGAGAAAGACCTGTTGCACCATTATGTGCTACAAAGGCAGGGATCTCGTTCTCATGATCAGAATAAGCGTCTTTAGCTTTCATTAAAGGATCATAAGCTACCGGAAAGTACATATCAGGAAAGTATACCAATGGCGGATTGTCTTTAGGTCCACAAGAATTTAGTAAAACACTAGTCAAACCAAAGATTGCTGTAATTTTTAAAATATTATTCTTCATTTTAAGCATCTTTTACGGTTATTTCTTCAACACCTGTATCAATCAAAACCTGTTTGATTGTATCAATATCATCTGAGATAAACTCGATCATAAATTTATCATCCGTAGTTCTTGGATCAGGATTCTGAGGTTTTGCTCCAGGATACATTTTATTTCTGAAAAGAAACGTTAATGACATCAAGTGGGCAGAGCAGAATACCATCAATTCAAACATCGGATCTACAAATGCAGGCATGTTGTGCGCCCAGTCAAACGAAGGTTTACCACCAATATTCTGAGGCCAGTCATGATTCATAATATACCACGTAACTGTTACGCCTATACATACACCATAGAGTGCATAAATAAAAGCGGCATCAGAAATTCTGGTTTTCTTTAATCCAAGTGCTTTATCTAATCCGTGAACAGGGAATGGCGTATAAACTTCGTTTATAGATATTCCTTTATCTGTAAAGGCTTTTACGCCGTGCATCAAATCATCGTCGTCGCCATAAAGGCCATATATAATCTTAGTGGTGCTCATCTCCTTCTTTTGCTTTATAAGTTTCACCGGAAATTTTCAAAATACTCTTCAATTCGGCCTGTGCAATGACAGGGAATGTTCTGGCATACAACAGGAATAATACAGAGAAGAATCCTATTGTTCCAAGATATACACCTACGTCTATAATCGTTGGTTTAAACATCGTCCATGATGATGGAAGGTAATCTCTTGATAAGTTGATAACAATAATATCAAAACGTTCAAACCACATACCGATGTTGATAATCAATGCAATGATGAATGTCCAGAAGATATTGGTTCTTACTTTCTTAAACCAGAATGCAGCAGGCACCACAAGGTTACAGATAATCAAGGCCCAAAATGCCCACCAATATGGTCCAACAGCAGCACCTGGAGAAAGGTAAGTAAAATCTTCAAACCTTGACCCGGAATACCAACCGATGAAATATTCTGTTGCGTAAGCTACAGTTACCATACCACCTGTTACGACGATTACGATATTCATAATCTCGATATGGTACATGGTGATATAATCTTCTAAGTGACAAACTTTTCTAGCGATAAGCAATAAAGTCTGTACCATGGCAAAACCAGAGAAAATCGCCCCTGCCACAAAATATGGCGGATAGATAGTGGAGTGCCAACCTTTGATTACCGACGTGGCAAAGTCAAAGGATACTGTGGTGTGTACCGAGAATACAAGTGGTGTTGCCAAACCTGCCAAAACCAAAGATAGCTCTTCAAACCTTTGCCAGTGTTTTGCCTTACCTCCCCAACCAAAAGCTAGGATTGTATAAATCTTTTTGTTGAATGGTGTTTTTGCACGGTCTCTAATCATTGCAAAGTCAGGAATCAATCCCATAAACCAGAATACTACTGATACCGAGAAATAGGTTGAGATTGCAAAAACGTCCCAGAGCAGTGGTGAGTTAAAGTTCACCCAAAGAGAACCAAACTGGTTTGGCAAAGGGAAAACCCAGTATCCAACCCAAACTCTACCCATGTGAATCACCGGGAATATAGCTGCCTGACAAACAGCGAAGATGGTCATCGCCTCTGCAGAACGGTTGACCGACATTCTCCATCTTTGTCTAAATAATAATAGTACGGCAGAGATCAATGTTCCGGCGTGGCCGATACCTACCCACCATACGAAGTTGGTGATATCCCAACCCCAGTTGATTGTTCTGTTAAGTCCCCATGCGCCGATACCGGTTCCGATGGTGTAAGCAATACAACCAAATCCGTAAACGAACAGCACTAAGGCAGCGTACAAAGACACCCACCATAGTTTACCTGCACGTTCTTCGATAGGTCTTGCGATATCTTCTGTAATATCGTGATAAGTCTTATGACCAATAATTAAAGGTTCCCTTATCGGAGCTTCGTAATGTCCTGACATTTTTTACCTATTTATTATTTAAACGTTGTTTTCTTTTCTGTTTCTGATTTTTGCATGGTAGAAGACGTTTGGTTTTGTACCAACTTCTTCAAGCAAAACATATTTTCTGTTACCAGTGTAAAGCGATCTTACTTCGGAGTTGATGTCATTCATATCACCAAACTTCATTGCTCCTGTAGAACAAGCACTTGAACAAGCAGTTTTGAACTCGCCATCATTAACTTTGCGACCGTCTTTTTTAGCTTCGAGGATCACATTTTGAGTCATCTGAATACACATTGAGCATTTTTCCATCACCCCACGTGTTCTTGTAACAACATCAGGATTAAGCACCATTCTGCCTAAGTCATTATTCATATTGAAATCAAACTTATCATTAAGCGCATAGTTGAACCAATTGAATCGACGCACTTTATAAGGACAGTTGTTGGCACAATATCTAGTACCGATACATCTGTTATAAGCCATTTGGTTTTGGCCTTGCTTACCATGGGAAGTTGCAGCCACCGGACATACTGTTTCACAAGGTGCGTGGTTACAGTGCTGACACATCACCGGCTGGAAGATAACATCTGGGTTATCTGCTGCATTTTCCAACGCTCCTTCAATACCCAAAAGCTTGCTGCCGTATAATTCAGGAACAGCCATTCCCTCTTTAAGACCTTCGTAAACTTCAACTTTTTGCTCTGTAGAATAATAACGGTCTATTCTTAACCAGTACATATCCCTGGACATCCTTACTTCGTCTTTACCTACTACTGCCACGTTATTCTCTGCCTGACAAGCTATAACACATGCGCCACAGCCTGTACAAGAATTAAGATCTACAGAAAGGTTGAAGTGGTGACCGTCTGTATCATCAAAAGAATCCCAAAGGTCAACTTTTCCTATCGGAAGTTCACCTCCTAATGTGTGCATTTCCAAAGGCTTGTTCCACTCATCAACAGGTTTGTTAACAAAATCATCCAGAGAAACCTCTTTCGCAATCTCATAACGTCCCATCAAAGTATTTTGAAGCTGCATACCAGCAAACTCATGCGTGTCGCCTGTCTTTTCAATCTTTACATTTGCTACAACAGTATTGTAACCATCAAACAAAGGATAGGCATTGATACCAGTCTCCGCTACTTTCCCCGAATCTGTTTTACCATAACCCAATGCTAGTCCTAATGAACCTTCTGCCTGACCAGGTTGTATAAATACAGGGATATCTTTTATCGTAACACCATTAACTGTAAGGTTAACTTTATCCCCATCCAACTGCATTCTTGCATTAAGACTGTTCTCAATATCAAGTGTTTTTGCATCTTTTGGAGAGATCGTTAAGTAGTTGTCCCAAGACATTCTGGAGATTGGGTCTGGCAACTCCATCAACCAAGGGTTATTGGATTGTGTACCGTCACCTATGGCAGACTTGGTATATAGCTGAAGCTCAAACTCCCCTTTTTTGAAACCATTAAGTTCTGCTACAGCCTGCGCAGCGTTTCCGCCAGCGTAGCTAAGACCTGTTGAAAGTCCACCATTAGCAAAACCATTATACAGGTTTTTATTAAAAGAAAGGCCGCCATTAAGCGTTAAAGCATTAGCCTTAAGATAATTGTAATAGTTATTAGCCGGGCTGTTTTTACCGTTAATCCAAACCAATAGAGATTCCTCTACTTGTCTAGAATTGTAAATTCTCTGGATCGTAGGCTGCATCAATGAGTATGCACCTGTTTCTGGCGAAATATCACCCCACGACTCCAACCAGTGAGCGTAAGGGATAACAGCTTTCGCTGCCTTATACATCTCATTTTTCTTATCTGTAATAACTACGAAATAAGGAACTTTTGCAAAAGCAGACTTCAAAGAGGCTCCTTTTGCATGAGAGTAAATAGGATTAACATTATTGGAAATCAAAACGCCTACTTGACCTGCATTTAACCAAGATAACAATGCGTTGAACTTGGAATTATCGTATTCTTTAAGGAAGTTTGCCTTCCCAGTAAACGCTTTAGAGGCTAATTTTTGATTGATAAGGTGCGCTAATACATAAGCGGCTTTTGAACCATCTGCAAACACTACAGCATTGCTGCCCTTTGCCTGAAGTTCTTTTACAATTTCAGAAGCTAACTTGTCTGATGTACCTCCGTTAAGACCGTTGTAAACTTCTACCAATGTTTTAAAAACAGCACTTGGTTTAAGTTTATATCTTGAG
The DNA here is from genome assembly GCF_056329745.1 of Epilithonimonas sp. Taxonomy (NCBI): domain Bacteria; kingdom Pseudomonadati; phylum Bacteroidota; class Flavobacteriia; order Flavobacteriales; family Weeksellaceae; genus Epilithonimonas; species Epilithonimonas sp. Next base: position 154,555 of record NZ_JBWEYV010000002.1, read on the forward strand.
TCAGAATTGGCACCAGTCAAGCTCATATTTGATTCTACCTGAATATGTCTTAACATGTTTTTACCAGGTTTTCTGGCAGCAGCATAAGAAACCTCAAGGCTAGACGCGTTATAATCTCCTAAGAAATCCGCGTTGAAAGAAACAACCAACTGTGCATCTTTAAGATCATACACAGGTAATGCTCTTTGACCAAAAACTTCCTGAGCAGCATCTAAAGCGGCAGCATAAGGATACGCATCGTAAGTCACTAATTCCGCAGAAGGATATTTAGTTTTAAAATCTCCAAACAACTTTTTGAAAGTTGGACTTGGGAAAGAGTGTGACAAGACTACAATTTTCTTTCCTGACGCCTGAGATTCAGCCAAGCCTTTCAGTACAAAATCATCTAACTTACTAAAGTTCTCCTGATCATCCCCATTTAGAGCCGGCTTCTTTACTTTATCATTATCATAAAGAGAAAGTACGCTGGCCTGAGCTCTTGCATTGGTAGTTCCCAAAGAACCCGCTGCAGGATTGGGTTCAATCTTAATAGGTCTTCCTTCTCTAGTCTTTACCAGAACACTGGCAAAATCAAACCCGTCAAAATAGGTTGATGCATAAAAATTAGGAACACCGGGAATGATGTCGTGCGGTTTCACCACATAAGGAATTGTCTTGATAACCGGAGCTTCGCAGGCAGCCAAAGTTACAGCAGCAGTAGAAAATCCTAATAACTTAAGAAAATCTCTTCTGGATGTATTGGCAGAACCAGCACTTTCATCGCTTAAGAATTCATCCACCGGAATCTCATTCTGAAATTCTTTCTGAGCCAACTTTCCAGTTAAAGTCGGATCTTTTAGTTCGTGAATACTTCTGAATTGTATTTTATTTGAAGCCATTTATACTTCTAATTTTTGTTATTAATAATGACATTTACCACACTCAAGACCTCCAATAGCATCTACAGTGATTTTGCTACCCTCACCATATTGTTTTTTCAACTTATCATGTAGATTTTTGAAGTACTCTTTATTATAACCGTTGCTCATATCAACTTCTGTAGTCCTGTGACAGTCTATACACCATCCCATTGTAAAGTTATTGGCCATCTGCACCACATTCATGGTATCAATTTTACCGTGACAAGCTTTACATACCACATCAATTTTATTAGCAGGATCTTTCTGTTTTGCATTAAATGAATTGATGATAGCCTGCTCACCTGCAACAACGTGCTGAGAGTGATTGAAGTAAACAAAATCTGGCATATTGTGGATTCTAGTCCACTCAACAGGTTCTGTTTTACCGGTATAAGCCTGCTTAGACTCATCCCAACCAACATGCGAGTATAATGTTTTGATTTGACTAGTGTAGAACTCTCTGTCTTTTCCTGGTTCCAAATATTTTCCTTTGTATTCAGAAATAGAACGGTGACAGTTCATACAAACGTTAAGAGAAGGAATCTCTGAAACTTTACCATATTTAGCACCGGAGTGACAAAGCTGACAATCGATTTTATTTTCACCAGCGTGGATCTTGTGAGAAAAATAGATAGGCTGCTCGGGCTTGTAGCCTTTGTAAACACCCACCCACATTAGCCAGTTCCAAACGCCATACAATGCAAATATCGCCAATAGAGCGACAAGAGCCTTGCCCACATAGCTGTACTTATCGTACAATTGCGAGAATGATGAAATCCTTGTTGAGTTAAGTTCAGAAAGCTCTGGCGATTGCTGTAGTTTTACCAACTGACGGATTTTCAGCAATAACCAAAACAATAATCCGGCAATAGCAATAAACGCAGCAACCATAATTTTAGAATTAAGTTGATTGGCTTTATCTGCTTGCACAGATTGAAGATCGTTGGTTGCAGCAGCGCCTGCCTTATCAGCAGCCGGCTCCTCTTTTGGAGGATTGGTTGTATACGCCAGGATATCATCTACATCCGCCTCGGTAAGCTTACCTTCAAAGACCTGCATAGCCACTTTACCATTCTCTTCGTAGACCTGGTTGGCATACTTATCTCCAGAAGCTCTTAGCTTATCATTGTTAATAATCCACTTATGCAGCCAATCTGTATCTAGATTCTGTTCCTTTTTCAGCTTATCGACGATGCCGCCTAAAGCCGGACCAACAACCTTTTTGTCCAATGCGTGACAAGCGGTACAATTTGCCTTAAACAAGTCCTGCCCTTTCTTGGGATCGCCTTGTGCATAAACAGAAGCGCCGGTTGACAACAATAGACTAATTGCTATCAGACCCTTTTTGTAATGCTTTCTCCAACTAATCATTTATATAATCTTGGGTTAGTAAAATTTCTTGAGTTTACTTTCAGTTCCGCAAAAATAGCACATTAACAAAAATTAAGAAGACCTTAGCCCATGGTTTTTGTCAAATCTATTTAATTTGTAACAGTTCTAAATAACAGGGTTTGCGTTTCTTTCTTTTTATTTTAAATTTGCATAAAATCAAATTAAATGAATAATCTTCTGAAGTTTTTCATCATCTGTACGCTTTTTTTTGCTTATCAAGCTGATGCACAATATATTGTAAAAAAAGATACGTTATCCGGGACCGAACTTTCTTTCGCTTTGGATGAAAGAATCAACGATGCCTTAGAAAAAATTGAGAACAATTGCAACCGCACATCTGTATCAACCCCAAAAGCTCCTACCAAAATTTTGATACCAAACAGGGAACTTACAAATGCAGAAATATGCCGCAAGAACCCCAAAATTATGGGATTCAAAATTCAGGTAGTAATTGTTAAAAATAATGATGATGCCAGGAAAACAGCCACTGAGTTTCGCAACAATTTCAGAAATTTAAAAGTAGAAACAGACGCTTCATTAAGACCTAATTATAAAATATTAGCCGGCAGTTATTTTAGCAAACAGGGCGCTGCGGAAGATCTTCGAAATATCCGAAGAGTTTATCCATCGGCAACCATCATTCCTTACGCTGTATTTTGCGTAGAAGCTAAGTAAAATTTTCTTTTGCTATACAACCTAATCTGCACTATGTTGCAGATTTTTTTTATTGATAATAACTGTACAAAAACTGGTAAAACTCGGTCAATCTGTAGAGGTTGTTAAAACCGAGGTAGATTGTCATCAACAAAAGAACACCATATAGTAAAGTGGATAAAACTTCTTTTTGGCGAATCGAAAAAAACAACCAACCCAACAACAAAGGATAAACAAAAACAAAATGGCCACCGTAAATATAGGATGTGTGTAGACCAAACTTAAGAACACAATGGATCACTACATCCACAAAAAATGAAATTACAAGTATCCAAACCAGTTTATTCTTGTAATTCTTAATAATACTGTAGAGAATCAACAGCAGAAGGAAAACAACAAATCCATAAGAAAGTGGAGACGTGTAAACATCCATAAAAATTGCTTTGTAGAAAAAACCAGCTTTACTGTGATAATCTCGGATGACAAATCCCGGAAAAAGAACATTACCACCAAAAAACCATGACACAATCATATCCCACAACGGCGTCACTTTGGGCTGTGAAAACTTTTCATACTGCTCCCCACTTTTGTTGATAAAATTTTGAAAATTAAAGTCGAGTCTTAGCAAAAATAGAAACATAAAAAACACGACTGACGCAACAATTTTTGCAATGGCAATTCCTAATTTTTTCCAGTTCCAAAACAGATTTTTCTCAAATAAGAAAGGGATATAGACCTTCACGATGTTAGTAATCGTTAAACCTCCAACTAAGACTGAACCCATAATAGTTGCTCCAAAAGATAGTGGTTTTTCTGACTGTACCTTTCCGGCAACATAATAATTAAACAACGATAAAACCAAAAGCGTATAAGTGTAAGTTTCCGGTGTGAACGAAAGTAAATAATTGGTTACAAACAAGCCATAAAATGCCAAAATAAGAAGACTAATCTTCAGCGGAAGCCGAATAACATTGTTGAGATATTTAAAAACCTGAATATTTGCCAGCGCAACAGTCAGTGTAGAAAACAATGCCAAAACCAGTCTGAAAACCGAATTGTAGCGGTTCCCCGAAATCCATAAAGCAAAATCCCGGATCAGGTTGAAAAAATAATTGGACAGAGGATGCCGCTCAAATCCACCACCGGTTTGGATGATGGCTCGGTTATCAAAACTGAAATAGCCATCCCAAGGAATCCTATCGTCATAAACAATCCTGAAATGCTCTGCTACAAACCACGCATTAGCACCATAAAGAATCACAAAAAACAAGAAGATCAAAAGTTCGGTTCTGTTAGCTGGGAAAACAATCTTGAGGAACGATAAAAATTTGTTGAGAAGTTTCAAGTTTTGATATTTGTGCAAAAGTAAAGAAAAAAGCCCTTCATTGTTTGGAACTATGAAAGGCTTTTTTTTAGTGTATCAATGCTTACAAAACTATCAGAATTAGTTGAGATTAATTAATCACCTATTAAGAACTGCAAGACAATTGACTGCAACCAGCCTGATCATCATATTTGGATGGTCTTTTTTGATTCAGTTCCGGAAAACGGTTTTCATAAGGATTTTGTAATGCTTCTTTCAGTTTAAAAAACATCTCATAATTGCCATCTTCAGCTTCTTGAATGGCTTCAAACAAAAGGTAATTCCTGAGAATAAATTTAGGATTTGCATGACTCATGATCTCAAGCGACTCGGTTTCTGAGATTTTATTTTTAAGTTTTCTTTGTTGATATTTTTCGATAAAATCTGAAAGTCGTTCCAATTCATTATCGTTAAGATTTCTATAAAAAGAATTAGAAAAATCCCCCACTTTTATTTCTGAAATAGGCTTTTCAAGACTTTCAAAAAACAGTGTATAATCCAAATTAAGATCCTGCATCAATTGCTGCCAAGCTGTGAAAAACTGATCATCACCAGTCAACACCTCATCCAACCCAAATTTTTGAGCTAACATCTTGTCGTGTTCCACCCAAAATTTCTGTCCATAGTTATCAAGTATTTTTTCCAGAACTTCAGAATCATTAATCAATGGAAAAACAGCATTAGCCAAGGTCGCCAGATTCCAATGTGAAACTTGCCCCTGTTTACCGAAAGCATAACGTTTGCCCGGCAGATCTGTGGTGTTAGGTGTAAAATCAAGATCATAGCCATCCATCATAGAAAAAGGTCCATAATCAATCGTCAACCCAAGAATCGACATATTATCAGTATTCATTACACCGTGCACAAAACCAACACGGTACCATTCGATAATCATTTTCAAAGTCCTGTCGCAAACTGCCTGAAACCAGTCTATATATTGACGAGGATTATTATCTGTATTAATTTCTGGGTAAAAATTATGAATAGTGTAATCGGCTAATTGTTTCAGCAGATCTGTCTGATTTCTGGCAGATAATAACTCAAAATGGCCAAAGCGCAGGAACGACTCCGCTGTCCTCACAACTACTGCACCCTGCTCCTTTTGTGGATTCCCAGAATATTGAATATCACGAACCACGGATTCGCCTGTCAGAGAAAGACTCAAAGCCCTTGTTGTAGGAACGCCAAGATGGTGCATGGCTTCGCTCATGAGATATTCCCGAATCGAGGACCGCAAAACCGCCCTTCCGTCAGCATGCCTGGAATATGGCGTAGCACCTGCACCTTTCCACTGGATTTCGGTTTGGGTTTTACCATTGATGATTTCTCCTGCATAAATGGCTCGGCCATCTCCCAACTGCCCCGCCCAATTGCCAAACTGATGACCCGCGTAAACAGTAGCATAGGTTTTCAAATGATCAGGAAGGTTCTGGGCAGCCAAAAAACTTGCATTGTTACCTAATTCTCCCAGTCCTATTTCCAATGAAAGTTTTTCATTAAAATCGATCAATTTGGTAGTACCAAAATCTGCCGGTTTTACTGTACAATACAATACATCTGGTGTCTGCCGCTGCATCGTGTTTCCCGAAAAATCCCCGGGAAACAATTGTATAAAATGATTTGTAATACTTGTAAGATTCATTATAAAAATCCCGCATCAAAGGATGCGGGAAAAGTTCTATTTGTTAAAATCTATATCCTCAGAAGAGTTAATAGCTTCGTTGGAGTGGTCATCTTTTCTTGCTGGTTTATCAGGCACTTCCTGCCGAGGGTTTTTAAGTTCATCGATGGTCCTGAGCCCACCTTCGTCTCCATAACCATTCCGCAGGTTATTAAGATCAGAGCATCCGCCAGTCCAGTTCGCGGGTTTTATAAACTTATCACCAGTGCTTACGTTAAGTGATTTATCAGCAAAAACCTTCTTCATATAAATGGCCCAAATTGGCAATCCCATCTTAGCACCCTGCCCTTCGCCGGTACTCCAAAAGTGGGTGGCACGATCTTCCCAGCCTACCCATACACCAGTTGCTAATTTCGGTACAATTCCCATGAACCAACCATCAGAGTTGTTCTGTGTGGTACCGGTTTTACCAGCAATTTCAACATCAGCACCTATGCCCTGCCTTCTTAGCTCCCCAGATGCCGTACCAAACTCCGCAACACCTTTCATAAGGTCTATCATGGTATAGGCATACATTTCGTTCATCACTTCTTTAACCACAGGTTTAACCTCTTTGATAACACGGCCGTTGGCGTCTTCTATCCTCCATATCATTTCTGGCTTGGTATAATTTCCAAAATTGGCAAATGTACTGTAAGCCCCCAACATCTCATAGATTGTAATATCTGATGTTCCCAGAGCCATCGGCAAACTGGTTGAAATATCATCGGTAACCCCTAAATCTCGTGCAGTTTGTATCACATTTTTGGTTCCAGCCATCTCTGCCAACCTAAGTGCAACAGGGTTTTGTGATTGTGCCAAGGCATTTTTCAGCGTTAGCATTCCACCACGGCCAGGCACATGGTAATTCCCTTTATCAAAACTGGCATTAGAAACGGTTGAGCATGGCGTCATCCCAAGATGCATGATGGCGGTAGCATACACAAATGGTTTGAATGTAGATCCGACCTGACGCTTACCTTGTTTTACGTGGTCGTACTGGAAATGCTGCCAGTTGATACCACCTACCCAAGCCTTGATATCACCAGTCGCTGGCTCCATAGACATCAATCCCGCTTGTGCAATCTGCTTGTGATAGCGGATAGAGTCCCAAGGCGACATTTCCACTTCTTCCTCACCCTGCCAAGTAAATCTTGTCATTTTTACCGGCTGATGGAAATCCATCATGATTGAATCCTCCGGCATACCCTCAGCTTTCAACTGTTTGTATCTTCCGGTTCTTTTAACAGACGACATCATCAGACTGTTAATTTGGGTTTTGTTAAGTTTATAATAAGGGCGATTGGGATTGCGCTTCATCTCTGCATCAAAATTCCTCTGCAAATTAGTTAGGTGCTCCTTAATAGCCTCCTCTGCATATTTTTGCATTTTTGAATTGAGCGTCACATAAATTTTCAATCCATTTTTATAAAGATTGAGTTGCTTCCCAGTTTCTTTCTCATAAGAATCCAGATACTGCTGAATCTCCTTTCTTAAATAAAATTTGTAATAGGCAGAATAACCTTCCTCTACCGTTTTCACCTCGTGGTAGTCTACAGCGACAGGTGTGCTAACAGCCTTCTCATAAGTTGAATTATCGATATAGCCGGTATCCAACATTTGTTTAAGCACGACGTCCCTTCTTTGCTTTGATTTTTCGGGATTACGATAAGGGTTATTTCGTCTTGGAGCCTCGAGCATCGCAACAAATGTAGCAGCTTCCGGCAACGTCAATTGGCTTGTGGTTTTGTTAAAATAGACTCTGGATGCCATCTCAATTCCTTTTGCATTGAACAGGAAATCCATTTTGTTAAAATAGAGCGCTACAATTTCTTCCTTGGTATAGCGTTTCTCAAGACTTACAGCTACACACCATTCTTTTAGTTTTTGAAGTGCACGTTCAATTTTATTTTGAGATGCATTACCTGTAAAAAGTAATTTTGCCAATTGCTGGGTAATGGTAGAACCTCCACCACGCTCTCCTCTAAAAAATATGGCACGCGCGATTGATTTAAGATCTATCCCCGAGTGTTCCTTAAAACGCTCATCTTCTTTTGCCTGCAAGGCGTAAACAAGATAGGGCGGCAATTGCTTATAAGTAACAGGGAGTGTTTTCTCTTTTTCAAATTTTCCCAACAGTACATTGTCTGACGAGTAGATTTCGGATGCTACAAAAATATCGGGATTCTCCAACTCTTTAACATCGGGCATATCTCCTAAAAATCCTTGCGAGACTGCAAAGAATAACGCCGAAATCCCCAATACAACAACAATGAAGCCGACCCATACAATCTTAATCCATTTATTGATGTTATTTTTGGTTTTTTTCTTTTCCGGCAGGGGAAAAGTATTTTGTTCAGGTTTCTTATTTTCCATTAATATGAATCTGTTATATTAATTAGCCTTTTCGTTTTGAATTTTTATCCCGATATCTTCTATACCTGGTAAAATATTTCTACGCATGGCCTGCACCACTTTCAGTTTGTATTTTCCATTTTGAGGGAAATTATAATTCAGTTTATACTGAAATAAAGCCTCCTTAGCCTCGCCAAATCCGGTACCTAACCATTCTCCATTAGGCTTTGCCAATACATAATTTAACGTATCTACAGACACTGCTTTTTTATCATGTTCTAGTGTTGCAATCAATCTGATATTGCTGTAGGGGTAATTATTATTATTTCTGACAATAAAAATAATATTTTTTTGCTTTTGAAAGTCATTAATATTAATGTCAAAATTATGACTGACTCTCTTGTTCCATCTGTTATTAACATTTTGCATCACCACATTTTCATCTGGATTATTACAAGATACCATGATGACGGCAAAAGCCAACAATGACAATATTCTAAGCATTACCCTCATTTTTAGGCGGCATTTTCTTTTTAGGTTTTTTGAACGGCTTTTTATAATTTTTATTTTCCTGCGGCTGACTTTGATTCTGAATTGGATTATCCGCTTTATTTTTAGGAGCAGGAGCAGCCTTTCTATTGTCTGGCGCTTTTTGCTCAGCATTCCGCGGTCTGTTATCCCTTTGGTTTGGATTTTTGTTATCCTGATTTCTCGGAGATCTGTCTCTGTTGTTATTAGACCTTGGTTTTCTATTTTTCTTTTCGAAACGGTCTACGCTGTTTTCCTGGATCAAATCCGAGGTCACCAGAGGGTTCTCTACCACCTTCAATTCTTCCAAAGCAGGTGCTTTGTCACCTTTTTTGTTGATAGCCATCAGCCTCTTAACTTCTGTAATATCAAGATCATACCAAGCCATCGAGTTTTCTACATAAGCAAACCACATTTTCTTCTTAAAAACATCAATCTTGATACAAAAAGCTTTCCCTTTCTCGGTAAAAAGTACCGTATTAGATGACGGAAAATCCTTCAAAACATCCAGGTAGCTGTCCAGCTCATAATTGAGGCAACATTTCAGTTTACCACATTGGCCTGCTAATTTTTGCGGATTAATACTCAACTGCTGGTACCTAGCGGCATTGGTGTTCACAGAGCGGAAGTCTGTAAGCCATGTAGAGCAACACAACTCTCGCCCACAAGATCCTATTCCTCCGACTTTGGCAGATTCTTGGCGGAAACCAATCTGCTTCATATCAATCTTTGTACGGAAAGCCCCGGCATACTCTTTAATCAACTGGCGAAAATCTACCCGGCTGTCCGCGGTATAATAGAAGGTAATCTTGGAACCATCTCCCTGATATTCTACATCAGTAATTTTCATATCCAGTTTCAAGCCGTATGCAATCTTACGTGCCTCTATCTTGATATTATTTTCCTTTTTTCTCAGCTCTTGCCAAGTCTCTATATCTTTTTGATTGGCAAGGCGATAAACCTTAAGAGGAGTATCTGTAAGCGCGTTTTTCTTCTTCATCTGGATTTTCACCAGTTCACCGGCCAAGCTTACCACCCCTATATCATGTCCAGGACTAGATTCTACCGCAATAATGCTACCTATATGTAAAGGAAGGTTGTTGACGTTTCTATAATATAATTTGCGGTCGTTCTTAAAACGAACCTCAACAAAATCAGAACTCTTTGACTTTGCTGGATCAATATCAGAAAGCCAGTCAAAAACACTTAATTTATAACTATTGCCACAGGTATCTACACTACTGCACCCATTGGCACTTTTTGTACCACAAGAATGGGAAGAATCGCCGGATGTTTTGCATCCACAACTCATATTTTAATTTTTTATACTGTTTGCAAAGTTAATACAATTTTTGTTTCAGCTTGAGTAATAAAATTTTTAAAAAGTTAATTTTATTAATTTTTAGATAATATTGCGTTAATATTGATAATTTATACATAAAAACCGCATTTTTATAAACATTAAACAAAAGTTTACTGCGGTTTTATTATGGTTTACATTATATTGTTTAAAACTAAACTAAAGCTAACATCAAAACACAAGTCTCTATTATACAAATAATTAAATCGAAACTATCACTAAACAACTATTCTAAGAATAGCAATGTTTAACTTTTTTTGGGATTTTCTATAATTGTTATTAAAATAATTATAAATTTGGAACATTAATAATAATCATTATGAGAAAAATTTTTGTTACCATGGCTTTGGCCGCCGGTGTAATATCTTACGCAGGGGGATTCCGGGTATCGCTTCAGGGTGTTAAGCAGTTGGCAATGGCACATACCAGTGCTCATGCAGAGGATGCAAGTGTTGCTTTCTACAACCCAGCAGGTATCTCCTTTATCCCGGCAAAATTAAGTGTGGCTGCAGGAGGATTTGGCGCAATGAACAAAGTAACGTTTCAGAATACCAACACACTGCAGGAAACTAAAACAGATAACCCAATGGGTACCCCCATCTATGCTGCGGTAGCATATAAAATTATTGATAACTTATCTGTAGGTTTTAGCTTTTCTACCCCTTTTGGAAGCACAATAGAATGGCCAACTGGCTGGGAAGGTGCAGAAATGGTGCAGAGACTAGAGCTTAAAAGCTACTTCTTCCAGCCTATGTTATCTGTAAAACTAGCGCCGTGGGCATCTTTTGGAGCAAGCTATATTTATGCAAAAGGCAAAGTAGACTGGACAAAAGCAATGACACAGTACAACGGTCACATCAATCTTTTGGATGACACTGCTACTGGACATGGTTTCGGATTCGGATTCTATATGAGACCAGACAGCAATTTGGATATCAGCATCGCTTACCGATCTCCTGTGGACATGAAGGCAGAGAAAGGTAAAGCCAGCTTCAAAGTACCATCTTCATTATTGCCTAATTTTAATAATGGAACAGACAACTTTAAGGCGACACTGCCACTTGTGGATGAGTACACCTTGGGCGCAACGTATAAGGTTACACCAAAATGGTTAATCTCAGCAGACTTCAATTACCACGGCTGGGAACGATACAACAAGTTGACATTGGACTTTGATAAAGTAGCTGCCGGAAACCAAGCAAATGACCCAACGGTATCGATAACACCAAAAAACTTCAAAAACACCAAAACCTTCCGTTTGGGAACACAGTACGCTTTTACCGATATGATTGCAGCAAGATTGGGTTGGTATTATGATGAATCACCGTATTCTGATGAAAATTTCATCCCAGAAACACCTTCGTTTGATTCTTACGTAGTGACAGCAGGTCTCGGTTTCAAATTTAACAAACTGGGGGTAGATCTTGCAGGAGCATACGCCATGCCGCAAAGCAGAAGCGTAAACAATGCTTATTATAACTTCTATGGACAGGCAAAAGCGAAAGCCTTCTACTTTGGACTTGGATTATCTTATAACGCATTTTAAAAATTGAATCAATTATGAAAAAATTATATATATCAACAATATCGGCTTCTTTACTATTTGCGGTAAGTTGTCAAAATGATTTTGAAAACAGCACGGCAGATGTAGTGGTAACATCCGGTGATGCCAACTTCTCCAAATATGTTGCTTTAGGAAACTCCTTGACCTCAGGAATGCGGGATGGTGCCCTTTACATCGATGGGCAAAATGAATCTTACCCTAACATGCTGGCTAAACAAATGAAATTAGCAGGCGGCGGTGAGTTCAAACAACCCCTGATGGCTGACAATCTGGGAGGGATGCCTTCGGTAAAATTTCCGAACCGACTTATTTTGAAAGTCAAAAATGGGGCTTTGACTCCTGATGTTATGGATGGTACCGGAACAACAACATTAGCAAACATCTACAGCCAAGGACCATATCAGAATATGGGTGTTCCAGGTGCCAAAGTTTTTCATCTGGTTGCTCCAGGTTATGGTAATCCGGCAGGTCTAGACCCTAATAATCTAACAGCTAATCCTTACTTTGTAAGATTTGCTTCTGCCCCTAACACTTCTGTCCTTCAAGATGCGGTTGCTCAGAAACCTACATTTTTCTCATTATGGATTGGCAATAATGATGTTCTTGGGTATGCGACAACCGGCGGCGACGGAACTAATCCTATTACAGACAAAACACTTTTCACTCAAGCATATACCGCTTTAATCAATGGATTAACAGCCAACGGAGCCAAGGGCGTTGTGGCAAATTTACCCGACGTAACTTCTATCCCGAACCTTACAACGGTGCCTTACAATCCTGTAACTCCAACAGCATTGGGCGGAGCGGCTGTTGTCAACACACTTAACACCAGTCTATTTGGACCTATCAAAAAGGTATTGACGGCTTATGGGCAAGGGAGCAGGATTCAGTTACTATCCGCAACAGGTAATAACCCTTTACTGATAAAAGATGAATCTCTAGTAAATTACGCATCACAACTTGCAGCGGCTTTGACAGCGGCGGGTGTTAATCCAACACAAGCATATGTGCTGGGGCAAGTTTTTGGACAGGCAAGGCACGCTACTACTGCAGATCTTGTTCTTTTGACAACGAGTTCTGTGATTGGAACAGCTCCATCATCACCTTTAGCTGTTGATCCACTTAATAAATATGGTGTTACTTATCCTCTAGAAGATAAACATGTGTTGAGAGGGAAATTTGCGGGTGTCGATGGCGAGGTTGAAGAATGTACTGCTGCAGTAGCAAGCTTTAATGCTATTATTAAATCTTTGGCAGATGCTAAAGGATTAGCTTACGTAGATGCTAATACCAAGTTAAAAGAACTTAATTCAGCGTCCGGCATACAATGGGACGGCGTAAGATACACTGCAAAATTTGTTACTGGCGGTGCATTTTCACTAGATGGTGTGCATTTAACAGGACGTGGATATGCTATTGTTGCCAATGAATTTTTAAAGGCTATCAATGCAAAATACAAGTCTAATTTACCAATGGTAAGTCCTAACTCTTACACAGGTGTTACTTTCCCGTAATTAAGAATTAGAACCAATGATATAGCCGCCCCCTTAGTAATAAGGGGGCGGTTTTATTTGGGATAAATATTATGTCTGAAATCTAATTTTTTGACTATTTTTACAATTCTAAGATTAAACAATGCTTTCTAAAAGAGTCAAATACGCCATCAAAACCTTATTGTTTCTCAACAGAAACGATAATGCTTCTCTCTTCTCCGCAAAAAAGATCTCGGAGAACGAACGTATTCCACTTAAGTTTCTGGAACAAATCCTGCGTGAACTGAAACAAAACAAAATCCTGAAAAGCGAACGTGGCGCAGAAGGCGGATATACTTTTATGAAAAACCCTTCGGACATAAAAATACTTGATGTCATTAGGATTGTTGACGGCCCTGTAGCCATGCTACCTTGTGCATCCCTCAATTTCTACGAAAAATGTGATGATTGTATTGACGAAGCAACATGCAGCATAAGAAAACTTCTTATCTCTGTGCGGGATCAGATGTTGCCCCTTCTCGATACAAGTATTGCTGACATGACAAAATCTGAAAAATTTCCAATTTAAAATAAAAGTTTAGTTTTGTGCTAAACTTTTTTGCTTTTATGTTTACAGATGAATATTACATGAGAATAGCCTTACAACAAGCAGAACTGGCTTTTGAAAAAGACGAAGTTCCTGTTGGCTGCATTATTGTCTGTAACGATCGCATTATTGCAAAATCTCACAATCTTACAGAAACCCTTACCGATGTTACCGCTCATGCAGAGATGCAGGCTATTACAGCTGCAGCCGGCTTCCTTGGTGGTAAATATCTTCAAAACTGTACGTTGTATGTAACGCTGGAACCTTGTGTAATGTGTGCTGGTGCATTGGCTTGGTCACAAATTTCAAAAGTAGTGATTGGTGCCAGAGATGAACATCGTGGTTTCATCAACAAAGCGTTGAAACTTCATCCCAAAACCGAAATTATTACTGGAGTTATGGCAAATGAATGTTCCGAAATCGTAAAATCGTTTTTCCAATTAAAACGTTGATTATAAGTCTTTTCCTAAAAAATACAAACCCTTTAAAGTGTGGAGTCTGTCCCCGATATTAATCTTATCCGTCAAAGGTTTGTAGACATGGCTCACGCCGCCAGTGGCAATAACAAAACAGCTGTCATTAACCTCATCATTAATCCGGTCAATAAAACCTTCCACCATTCCTAGAAAACCATAAACCATGCCGCTTTGCATGCAGGAAATAGTGTCCAGCCCAAGGACAGATTTTGGTTTTACCAATTCTATTTCGGGAAGTTGTGCTGTCCCTTGTATCAAACTGTTTAACGAAGTAATTATGCCTGGTGCAATGATAACTCCAAGCGTTTCCCCTTGTTCTGAAAGGCAGCTTGCCGTCAACGCAGTACCAAAATCCAGGATAATTTTCTTCTTCCCAGGATACAGATTATGGGCAGCCACCAGGTTGGCGTAGATATCGGTTCCCATTTGTTTCGATTTGGGGATCACGCCCGATGGTGTATTGCGATCAACGATAATTGGGCTGCTATGATGAATTTTCTTGATCGCACTGCTTACCACCTTTGTTAATTGCGGGACAACAGATCCTACAATCACCTTTTCAATTTTTGCAGGGTCTATCTTGTAAGTTTGATAGAGCATCAGAAACTGTACATACAGCTCATCTGTAGTCTTGTAAGGTTTTGTGTTGATAACCCAAGAGAGGTCACAATTGTCATCATCGAACAACCCAAAACGGATGTTGGTATTTCCTATATTGATTACGATGGAATTCATTCGTTATTTAATTTATTAGTTTACCAATTTTTACAACTTTTTTAAATTTATTGTTAGATTGATAAACTGTTAGATTGCCACATTGTTATTTTACTTCCAGATAATTATCTTCTGGATTAACATCAGCCAACCTCTTGCTAAAATCGATTCCCATCGCTGCTAATTGAGACTTGGTATAAGGAATCGTAAAGCTATATTCCTGCTGAGTCCAAGGCCAATACGGCAAAGTCTGAAAGTTTCCATAAACATCTTTCTTCTTCCAAACCCTAGTAAGATTAAGGGGAATATTATAATTGACAACCTTCTTATCTTTTGTCAAAACACTGAAATCAATAGGCATCGGTACTCCGCCTTTGTTCACCAAAGTTACAGTAGTAGATTGTGGATCATATTTAACTGTTTTGATACCATAATCTATTGTCTTGGTTGTATTAATCCAATAATGCTGGAACCACTTAAGATCCATACCAGAAACCAATTGTGCAATGTGAATAAAATCTCGCTCTGTAGGATGTTTCATAGCCCATTCATCATAATACTTCAGCATAATTTTGCTCAGATTCTCTTCACCTACAATATAACCCAGCTCCACCAAAAACAATTCACCTTTGATATAACTCGCATAGGTGTAAGCTGTCCCATTATCATGATGATCCCCTAACCAAACTGCTGGTTCTTCTTTGCCCGATTTTGTGAAATTAATATATGCCTTTAGTGCATCAACAAAAGGGTTGGGCTGGGCGTTGGCCGGTGGAAACAATCTAAACGAAACAAAATCTTCCGCATACTGTGTAAAACCCTCATCCATCCAAGGTCTTACGCTCTCGTTGGTTGCCATCATCTGCTGAAACCACGAGTGTGCTCCCTCATGGAACATCAACCCACAAAGGCCAGCTAAAGAAGTTGCTTCCCCAAGAACCATGGTACACATCCCATATTCCATACCACCGTCACCACCTTGGATGAATGAATAGCTCGGCCATCTGTACCGTCCAAAAGTGGCATTCATCAGTTGATAATATTTGGTAATGTAAGGCTTAAGTTCTGCCCAATATTTTGTTTTTTCTGACTTTTGATAAACAAGGTAAATACTGGGACCGTCCAAAATTGGAAAACTCTCCACCGAATAATCACGGTCTGCCGCCCAAGCAAAATCCAGAATATTTCTGGCACTCCATTTCCAGGTTACTTTGTTGGCAATATCCGGTTTTACCGTAGCATTGTTTTCATAACCTTTCACATCACCTGGATTTTCCAGCGTTCCACCAGCTCCTATAACATAATCTTTATCAATTTTGATATTCACATCAAAGTCCGCAAAAGGTGCATGGAATTCTCT
Organism: Epilithonimonas sp.; assembly: GCF_056329745.1. Classification (NCBI taxonomy): domain Bacteria; kingdom Pseudomonadati; phylum Bacteroidota; class Flavobacteriia; order Flavobacteriales; family Weeksellaceae; genus Epilithonimonas; species Epilithonimonas sp. Next base: position 170,959 of record NZ_JBWEYV010000002.1, read on the forward strand.
CCCCACATAATCGAAAGCTGCCCAACCATCATAATCGTATTCAGCAATTTTCGGGTACCACTGCGTCATTGTCATATCGACACCTTCGCGGTTGTTTCTCCCGGCTCTTCGGATCTGCATTGGGATATTGGCATCCCATTCCATTGTGAAAGTGGTGGAAGATCCTGATTTAATTGCCTCTGCCAAGAAAACCTTCATCACCGTTCCCTGAATCTCAAATTTCAAATCCTTACCGTTCTGCTTGATCCAATGGATATTTTGCGCACCTTCCTGATCTTTTGGAATGGTTGACAATCGGGATGTTACGGTGTTCCCTGTTCGCACAGAAAGCCTGCTATCTGCATTTACGCCTTGCGACTGCACCCGCTGGTCCATCATAGAACCCGCTTTGAAGGCATTCCAATACAAATGGAAATAAGCAACCTTTAAATCGTCCGGCGAATTATTTTGATATTGCAAAGTCTGTTTTCCCTGATAGGTAAAATTGGCCGCATCCACATCAATATCCATTTTATACTTGGCATATTGCTGATAATAAGAACCTTGCTGAGCAGATAAGATGATAGAAAAAAGAATTGAGAATAAAGAGAATTTCAGTTTTTTCATAGATTTATGATTAAACCTAAAAGGTTTGTTATAATAATTTCACCAAAAATACTAAGTTTTTGTTGAATTGCAAATCATTATCAATCCATAATAACTATTGAAGTATAAAGACAATAAAGCTTCCAACCAACCGATTCATATAGCTTTTTGCCTTCTTCTGTTGCTACTAAAAAATTATTAGTGATCTCTTTTGAAATTGCAATTTTTTCGAGCTCTTTAATCACAATGCTTGCAAGTCCTTTTCTTCTGTGATTTGGTTCTGTAACGATTCTGTCATAAACAGCAGTATCCTTCACAATAATCAAATGTCCGATTGCCGCCAGTTCATTATCACGATCAATAATTCGCACAATATAAGTTGAATCATAATTTTCAAATTCTAATTTGTAGTTATTACTTAATTGTTTGTCATTACTAAATTCCATTGGGTTGTCGCAATACATCATATAACCTTGTGGTTGAAACGTCCACTTACCAGAAATGAATTTCTTAATTTCATTCGGAGAAGCACAGACCTTGAGAAAAACCCAAGGTTCTTTTATAATCTGAGATAAATGAACAAAATCCTCATTAAGCTTAGGAAAAACATAACGAGCTAATTGCTTTTCATAACCAACATCAACTTTGAATCCCGATGTATATTTTACCGGCAAAGGCAATTTTCGTGATATTGACCAAGCAGTCAGCCATTTCGAAATCAAATCATAATTGATATTATTCATTTAAATCAATAAATTAATTAACCCTGAAAACCGGATAAAGACGATGCGTTTTTTCGTAGTAATCGGAATGTTTGTAAACCCAATCCAACTGCGCCTGTCCGTCTTCTGCAAATTTTGGATGGATGGCTTTTTCCATTTCTAAAGCGGTTTTCAGCGCTTTGTTGTCTCTCAGAAGTTTGGTCGCTGTATCTTCGAAAACATAAGTCGAATAATATTCTTTCTGACCGAGAATTGCATCAAAGAAATTCCAGTTGAAGTAAGAATCAACAGCTTCGGGTTCCAAAGTTTCTAACAAAAATTTAACACCATCTTGATTCAATGGAACAAGAAAATCACCAGCTCTAAATTTGATTTTCCCTGATTCTTTGGTTACAAATGTGTCGTAATGTAGATAATGACCTTCGTAAGGATTGGGAACCGTTTTGAAATCTTTGATCCGGTATTGTTCCACCACAATTGTAGAATCCTGTTTTATCGGTGTCATTTTGATTTGGTTGAGTTTCAGCAAATCGATGATTTTCCATTCGGATTGTGGAATAACGTAATATTTCGGAATAGTGATTTCTTTGGCTGGGGCATAAGTATTATAAAATTTCACAGGTTTTGAAAACTTGGAATTTCTGTCGTACCAAAGTCTTGTTTTCCCCGAAACATCGCTTGGTTTATATTTGGCTTCATAACCTTTGAAATCAATCATTTCATATTTTGTAGAATCGAGTTTCCAAGCGAGAGCATATCGGTTCCCGACTTTATATTGTTTCAGGTTTTCAGCTCGCCTTTGCTGAATCGTTTTGTAATGGTCATCGATATAATTCAGGTTATCAACCATATAATCATACGTCACTTTCACTCGGTCTTTGTAAGGTTTCAGCATATGCGTTTCCACAACCGTCCCGATGGTATTGAACAACGTCGTGTAGCCCGTGGCATATCTTGGCGAATCTACAAAAGCAGGAAAACCGCCATCCGGAACATCGCCGTGAATGTTGACATAAGGCACCGAAATCACGCCTTTTTTTTCCATGTCCTTGAGAAGCGTTCTCTGCATTCCGTCACTGAAATAATTACCGAGAACAGTTCCCAATCGTTCTTTGTTAGTTGAAATATAAGTGAATGTGTATTGATAATCTGCACCATTGCTGACGTGATTATCAATAAAAACATCTGGTTTAAGCCACTGAAAAATCTGCTGGAAACTTCTGGAATTCTTGGAATCTGTCTTGATAAAATCCCGGTTCAAATCATAATTCCGAGCATTTCCTCGGAAACCGTATTCTTCCGGACCATTTTGATTGGCTCTGGAAAAACTTTCCCGGTTCAGCATTCCACTAACGTTGTAACTTGCAATGGCTGCAAAAATAACATTTTTAGGCGCTTTGACTTTTCCTGCTGCTAAATCCCGCATCAGCATCATGGTCGCATCAATACCGTCCGGCTCACCGGGATGAATTCCGTTATTAACCAACAAAACCGACTTTCCTTTTCTTGCTTCATCAAAACTTTTTCCTGATGGGTTAAAAATTACCACATCAATCGGGGCGCCATTATCGTCTTCGCCTTTTGTTTCATAACTGATGGATGGATATTGCTTTGATAAATCCTGATAGAATTTTCGCATCTCGGCGAATGTTGTAGTTTGGTTGCCATTACCCTTTTCGTAAGGTGTTAGGATTTGGGAATAACCGAAGATGGAAATGAGGAGGAAAAGGATGGAGAGGTTTTTCATTCTAAAGAATATTTGAACGAAGTTAATAAATAAAAAAATCCACAGAAAATTCTGTGGATTATATTTCTAAATTGAATTAATGATAATTAGTCATTCAACTTCAAAACAGCCATAAAAGCGGATTGAGGGACTTCTACCCTACCAATTTGTTTCATCTTTTTCTTACCTTCTTTCTGTTTCTCCAAAAGTTTACGTTTTCTGGAAATATCACCACCGTAACATTTTGCGGTAACGTCTTTTCTCAAGGCTTTGATGGTTTCTCTCGCGATAACTTTGGTTCCCAATGCGGCCTGAACTGCAATATCAAACTGTTGTCTTGGGATAAGTTCGCGGAGTTTTTCACACATCTTCTTACCAATATAATAAGCGTTGGAATCGTGGATCAATGAAGATAAAGCATCTACCATATCGCCATTGATCAAAATATCCATTTTTACCAACTTAGAAGCCCTGAAACCAATTGGGTGATAGTCAAAAGACGCATAACCTTTAGAAATGGATTTCAGCCTGTCATAGAAATCGAAAACCACTTCTGCCAAAGGCATATTGAAGATCAATTCCACCCTCTCGGATGTCAGGTAACTTTGGTTGACAATCTCGCCACGCTTCTCGATACAAAGCGTCATCACCGCTCCCACAAAATCAGATTTTGTAATGATAGAAGCCTTGATAAAAGGTTCCTCCACGCGATCCATTGTGGTGGGATCCATCATCTCTGACGGATTATTGATCAAAATGGCTGTTTCCGGCTCTTTTTTGGTAAATCCGTGGTAAGACACGTTGGGAACTGTGGTAATCACATTCATATTGAATTCCCGGTCCAGACGTTCTTGAACGATTTCCATATGCAGCATCCCAAGGAATCCGCAACGGAAACCGAAACCAAGAGCAGCAGAACTTTCCGGTTCAAAAACCAGGGAAGCGTCATTCAGTCTCAGTTTTTCCAAAGAAAACCTCAACTCTTCAAAATCCTCGGATTCAATAGGATAAATACCTGCAAAAACCATTGGCTTTACTTCTTCAAACCCCTCGATAGGTGCTGCAGCCGGTCTCTCAAAAGAAGTAATCGTATCCCCTACTTTGACTTCTCGTGCATCTTTGATCCCCGAAATCAAATACCCAACATCGCCACAATTAATGGTGGTTTTCGGAACTTGTTTTAGTTTCAAAGTTCCTACTTCATCGGCACCATACTCTTTTCCGGTCGCGAAGAATTTAATTTTCTCATTTTTTGAAATACTCCCGTTCACGACTTTAAAATATGCTTCAATTCCTCTGAAAGGATTGTAAACCGAATCAAAAATCAATGCTTGAAGCGGCGCATTAGGATCTCCAACAGGAGCTGGAATTCTTTCCACAATTTGCTCCAACAGATGATGAACGCCTTCACCAGTTTTTCCTGAAACTCTTAGAACATCTTCGTATTCGCAACCGATGAGATTCATAATTTCATCGGTTACTTCTTCCGGATTGGCAGAAGGTAGGTCTATCTTGTTAAGAATAGGAATAATCGTTAAATCATTTTCCAAAGCCAGATACAGGTTAGAAATTGTCTGTGCCTGAATGCTTTGTGCCGCATCTACAATTAGCAATGCCCCTTCGCAAGCGGCGATGGAACGGGAAACTTCGTAAGAAAAATCCACGTGTCCCGGTGTATCGATAAGGTTAAGTACAAATTTTTCTCCTTGGTACTCGTAATCCATTTGGATCGCATGAGATTTGATGGTAATCCCCCGTTCTTTCTCAAGGTCCATATCATCCAGCGTCTGAGATTGGAGTTCCCTTTGTGTAACGGTGTTTGTATATTCTAAAAGACGATCTGCCAATGTACTCTTACCGTGATCGATATGGGCAATGATGCAGAAATTCCTGATATTCTTCATTGATAATTCTTGTAATTTGCAAAAATACATTTTTTTGTCAGAAGTTGTAATCAAGAGCTTCAATTTAGGCTTTTGATTATTGAAGATTGTTGCTGGCTATTTTGGATTGAAAAATTGATAGCCCAATTACCAATTATCATTATATAATAGTTTTCAAAACGTTAATCTTTCATAAAAGTAACAGATTGAGTAAAAAAGTTTTATTTTTGCAAATTATTAATAATAATCAGAATTTTTCTGACAACCGTTATGAAGAAATATATCAGTTTGCTAATGCTGTCCGTTGTTTTACTTTCCTGCAAAACAGAGATGGACAGAGCAATGAAGAGTGCGGACAAGGATTTTATCCTGAAAGTGGCTAATGAAAAATTTGCCAATAAGAAGTGGAGTGATGCATTAGCGCTATATGACAGGTTGCCCAATCTGGTTGCCGGGACAGATGATGCCCCCAATGTTGTTTTCAATTCGGCTTACTCCAATTATTACGACAAAAACTACCGTTTGGCAGCTAATCAGTTCAGAAATTTTGCAGTAAGTTTCCCTCAAGACCCAAGAAAAGAAGAGGCGGCATATCTTTCTGCACTGTGTTTCTACGAAGGTTCTTTGGATTATAACCTGGATCAAAGCAATACACAATCCGCGATAACAGAGCTACAAAACTTCTTAAATGATTACCCCAATTCGGAAAGATCAAAAAACATCACCCAACTTATTGATGAGTTGAGTTATAAGCTGGAATTTAAAGCCTTTGAAAATGCTAAGCAGTATTATAAAATGGGCGAATACAAAGCCGCTTCTGTAGCTTTCGAAAATGTCTTAGAAGATTTCCCTGCGACAAAACTTAAACCTCAGATCTACGACATAATTCTTAAATCTAAGTATGAATTGGCTGTCAACTCTATTTATGATTTGAAAAAAGAAAGGTTAGACGCTGCGGCAGCATACGCCAAACGTGTGTCTGGAGAAATGCCCAACACGGCATTATCTAAAACCGCCGATGACCTATATGCTAAGTTGGAAGAAGATAAAATTAAATTTGCTAAAGTTCAGGCAGAAGTAGAGAAGAGAAAGGCTGAGTACGAAGCCAAAGTTAAAAATGCCGAAGCTAAAGAAAACGAGAAAAAAGAAATTATACAGGAGAAAAACCAGTTGAATCTCCAAAATGCCGCAGAGCAGACCAAACGCGACAGCGCCAAGATCAATTCGCCAGAGCCTCAGGCAACTTTCAAGTTTAAAAGATAATTCCTATATTTGCATTCTCAAATAAATTTCACGCAATGAGTGTTAAAGATACAAAAGCAGAAGTAAGTACAATTACTTACGACAAAGATAAAATCGAGGACAAAGTAGCCAGCATCTACGAAGCCATTGTCATCATTGGTAAAAGGGCTGAGCAAATTAACGCTGAGATACGCTCTGAGCTGCATGGCAAGCTGGATGAATTTGCCGTTCACAACTCTACTTTAGAAGAAGTTTTTGAGAACAGAGAACAGATCGAGATCTCCAAGCATTATGAGAAACTTCCTAAGCCAACCTCTATTGCATTGCGCGAATGGCTGGATGATGAAATCTATTTTAGAAAAACAGAAGACAGAAACTAATCTTTGGTTTGTAAAATATACAACCGTCTCATGTTACCACTGAGACGGTTTTTTTATTCCTGAAATTATTAATACTTTAGTTGATAAAAAACCATAATAAATGAGCTTGCAAGGCAAAAAGTTAATCATTGCGGTTACCGGTGGAATTGCTGCATATAAAATCAACTATCTCGTGCGAGATCTTGTAAAATCTGGGGCTGAAGTGAAAGTGATTCTTACAAAGGCCGCAGAAGATTTTGTATCGCCCCTCACCTTTTCCGTTCTCTCCAAAAACCCAGTCTTTACCTATTTTTCTGATGATCAAAAATCATGGAACAACCACGTGGAGTTGGCACTTTGGGCAGATCTCATCCTGGTAGCGCCTTGCACAGCTAACACGCTCGCAAAAATCGCCAACGGCATCTGTGACAACTTCCTGATGGCCGTTTATATGTCGTCAAAATGCCCCGTTGTTATTGCGCCAGCAATGGATCTAGATATGTACCAACATCCCGCGGTTGTAAGAAATCTAAAAACCATCGCAGACTTTGGTCATCACATCATCCCTGCAGAATCAGGAGAACTGGCCAGCGGACTGATTGGCCAAGGCAGATTGGCAGAGCCGGAAACAATCTTCAAAGTATTAACAGAAAAACTATCTGATGCTAATCAAGAATTTGCCGGAAAAAAAATTCTAATCACCGCAGGCCCAACTTATGAAAATATTGATCCTGTAAGGTTTATCGGTAACCATTCTTCTGGGAAAATGGGGTTTGATCTTGCAAAGGAGGCTGCAAAAAGAGGGGCAGAAGTGATTTTGATTTCTGGGCCGTCATCGCAACAGGTTAATGATAACAGCATTCGGGTTTTCCGGGTAAGTTCTGCTCAGGAAATGTACGATGAAGTTTTCAAACATTATGACAAGACTGACATCGCCATTATGAGTGCCGCCGTCGCAGACTACACACCAAAGGTGAAAGCGACTGAAAAAATAAAGAAAAACGACAACGAGCTGGTGATTGAGTTGGTAAAAAATAAAGACATCCTGAGAACAATGGGTGAAAAGAAAACCCACCAGTTCCTAGTTGGTTTTGCCCTGGAAACCCAGAATGAGGAGGAAAATGCCAAGCTAAAACTCAAAAAGAAAAATCTGGATATGATCATCCTCAATTCCCTCCGGGACGAAGGTGCCGGCTTTGCCAACGACACCAATAAAGTCAAAATCTTTACCCCAACCGAGGAACTGTCCTTTTCTCTGAAATCAAAAGAGGAAGTTGCCAAAGATATTCTTAATTTTATAGCGGAAAAATTGTAACAAATCTTTGATTTTTACGTTTAAAAACTACCTGTTGGCAGTCATAAAGATGTTGTTGGCAGTTCGGTTTAACTAATTTTACAGCCCTTATTTATGCTAATGAAAAAACTACTCTATATCATCTGCGCCGTATTTTTTAGCCAGGCAGTTCTTGCACAGGAGTTATTGGCCAATGTGCAGATCAACAGCCAGCAGATTGCCGGAAGTAACAACCAGGTCTTTCGTACGCTGGAGAAATCGCTAAGGGATTTCATCAATAACACCAGCTGGACAGGCAAAAAATTGCAGAATTTTGAAAAAATTAAATCCAATTTCGCGATCGTCATTTCGGAGCGTAGCAGCAATAACAGTTTCAAAGGAACTCTGGTTGTTCAGGCCACAAGACCTGTTTTCAACTCACAATACGAGTCGCCTCTCATGAATATTAATGACACCAGTTTCTCCTTCGAATATAATGAAAATGAGAATCTTGTATTCAACGAGCGACAGTTTTCCGGCAAAAACCTGATTGACGTTATCAGTTTTTATATCTATGTGATTTTGGGTTATGATGGTGACAGTTTCCAGTTGCGTGGCGGCCAGCCATGGTTTGATAAGGCTCTTAAAATTGCCCAGAATGCCCAAAACCAAAATTACAGCGGCTGGAACCAGATAGAAAGTCAAAGAAACAGAGGCGCATTGATTAATGGTCTTCAAAACGAAAATGCATCCACACTGCGTAATGTCTATTACAGCTACCACAGATCCGGGCTGGATAACCTCTCAAAACAGGATCAGAACCCGGCCAAGAAAATCATCGCAGAATCTCTGCTACAGCTGAAATTCTATGAAAATAATTTCCAGATGAATTACCCTTTCAATGTTTTTATCGAGACCAAAAGTAACGAGATCTTCAATATTTTTAACACTGGAAATAATGCTTCGGTTAACATCAGTGATCTTAAAAGCATGATGAGCATCTTTTCGCCAAAAGACATTGATACCAAGTGGGATAAATGGAAATAATGCCAAGCCTTAAAAAATGTTCATAAAATACTGTAAACCAAAGTTTAAACCGTTTTTACTTAAAAAAATATTTGCTTCGTAACCCTCTATGCTTTCAAGAATATTTATACAGAATTTTGCCCTTATCGATAAACTGGAAATCGATCTCAAAAATGGACTTCAGGTGATTACCGGAGAAACCGGAGCCGGAAAATCTATCATTTTGGGAGCTTTGCGTCTGATTATGGGTGAGCGGGCAGATTCTAAATCTTTTGCCAAGACAGAAGCAAAAAGCGTTGTAGAAAGTGAGTTTACCATCAATGAGAGCCTCCGTCCCTTTTTTGACGACAATGATCTGGATTTTGAAACACAAACCATCATCCGGCGCGAGATACTTCCTGGTGGGAAATCACGGGCTTTTATCAATGATGTGCCGGTAACACTGGATATCCTTAAGCAATTATCATCTCAGCTGATTGATATCCATTCCCAATTTGAAACGTCTAACCTTTTTACTGAGGAATTTCAGTTTGGCATTTTGGATGGCATGGCCAACAACAACAACATCCTCAAAAACTATCAGACTACTTTTGCAGATTATCAGCGGACCAAAAAAGAAATTGCAGAGCTGCATAATGCGCTTTTGGAGGTTAACAGGGAAGCTGATTACAAGAATTTTTTACTAGCCGAGCTGGAAGAAGCTGATCTGGATTATGTCGATTTCGAAAACCTGCAGCAGCAGCTTCAAACGCAGGAGAACGCGGACCAAATCAGTGAACTATTATCCCAATCGCTTTCAAAATTATCAGCAGAGGACTTTGGGATCCTAACCAATTTAACGGATATTAAAAGTAAAATAGCCCGTTTAAAAGAACTTTCCCCGGAGTATGAAGAACTCAGCACCCGGCTGGAAACTGCTTATCTGGAGATCAAAGACATCAGCACAGACCTGGAAGCGAAATCTGAAAATATAGAGATCAACCCGGCTTTACTTCAACAATTGTTAACAACGGTCAACCGGATCAATGCATTATTCCTGAAACATCAGGCAGACGATGTCTCTTCTTTGATTGCAATACGGGATGAATTATCTGCAAGCCAACATTCTTTAGAAGATATAGAAAATCAGATAGCAGACAAAGAAAAACAGGTGACCACTCTGGAGTCTGAACTGAAAATCAACAGCGAAAAACTGACAAAAAGCCGATCGCAATTTTCTGAAAATCTGGAAAGCAAAGCCCAAGAAATTTTTCAGAAACTGGGATTGGAAAAAGCCATTCTTAAAATTGACCTATCGGACTCCTCGTCTTATAATACTTTTGGAAAAAACCATATTCAGATTCTTTTTCAGGCCAATTCCGGGTTTCCGCTCAAGCCAATCCAGAGTGCCGTATCTGGAGGTGAAAGATCGCGCGTTATGCTGGCCATCAAAAAAATAATGGCGGAGAATAATGCTTTGCCAACGCTGATTCTTGATGAGATCGACACTGGTGTATCGGGCAGGATAGCCGAAGAAATGGGTAAACTGATGCAGGAGATGTCACACGACCTGCAATTGATTGTTATCACACATCTGGCACAGGTTGCAGCCAAAGGCAACGACAATTACAAAGTGGTGAAATACGACGAAAATGCCGTTACAAAAACCACAATTGTACAATTGTCTGAATCTGAAAAGCTCAACGAAATTGCCCAGTTGATTTCCGGCTCTAAAATTACAGATGCCGCCATTTCGCAGGCAAAGGAATTGATTGGATAACCTGTTGTTATTCTGACAACTTCAAATAAAAAACGGGCTAAAGCCCGTTTCTATTAATCTTTAAAACCTTTATATTACTTCAGGCTGTTAAGCAGTTTCTGGGTATCTTCATAATCTTCCCCGGATTTTTTAGCCAGTTCGATTGATTTTTGTGCCCACAATTTAGCTTCACTCTTCTTCCCCAACTTATTATAAAGATTGGCCAATGTATCGGTATTAGCATAACTTTCGTCCTTTTTCACAGATTCCTGTGCCCAAAGTGCAGCCGTTTCCAAAGAAGATTTTGTGTTGACATTTTCGAAGAAGTTCCATGCCGCGGAATTGAGACTGTTAGATGATGCAGACTGATAATCTTTATAAAGTTGCAACATCAATTTCTCATAAGTCGCCATATCCTTACTCTTGAACGCGGCACTAACTTTTTGTGAAAGAAGGTATTTCTGTGCTTCTTCCTTACCTAAAACTTTTTCGGCTTCGGTAAGAAAATAATTATCATTATATGTTTTGGTATCCTTGTTATAAGCCTTAGCAGCAATACTATTCAGCTTTAGCCCTTTACCGATTTTCTCATAGCTGGCTTCTGTTACCACTGCAGCAATATCATTTTTCTTATTAACAAAAACCGGATACAGAGGCGAATCAGAATTTTTAAGTGATTGTAATAATAACCCTACATCTTCCCTATCCAAAGCCGTTTTACCTGTAAAATAACGATCCAAAATGCGGGCTGCGTAATCAGGCTCCGTGTAAACAGTAAGGGTTGCCAGGTTTTTCAGAAAATCGGGGTTCTTTTCTCCGTCTTCAAATTGTTTCTTGAGAGCTCCCAATCTTCTGTTTGGATCTTCTGCATCCTTTGCAAACTGAAGGAAATCTTTTTCTTCTACATAACCAATTGTCCTGTGGACTACTTCCCCATTGTCGTCAATAAACAGGTAAGTAGGGTAAACTTTCACATTCCATTTCTTAGCAAGTTCTATACCTTCACCCTTCTCCATATCAATTTTCGCGTTGATAAAGTGACTGTTATAAAATTCGCCAACGGCAGGTTTGGTAAAAATATTTTTAGCCATCAATTTACATGGCCCACACCAAGAAGTAAAAGCATCTAGAAAAATCATTTTTTTTTCAGCTTTTGCTTTGGCAAGAATCGTTTTAAAATCAGAATTTTCGAAGGTAATTCCTTGGGAAAAAGACAATGCTGAAAACAAAAGGAACAGCGCAGGAAGGATTTTTTTCATTATCAATATTTGGGTAATTAAGTTTAATTTTTATTAAGTTCAAGTAAAGGATCAATATATTGGCGATCATTACTTAGTCGAGGAACTTTGTTTTGTCCACCGAGTTTTCCGCGTCTTGCCATCCATTCGTAAAACAAATTTGGCTTTGCAGCATGCACCACCGGCCGCCGCAGCGTAATATCATTGTACCGTTTTGCCTCGTAATCTGAATTAAGGCATTTGAGCGTGTTGTCAAATGCATCTGTAAATTCATCCAAATTGGATGGTTTTCTTGTAAATTCAAAAATCCACTCGTGACAGCCCTTTTTATCACTGGTCATAAAAACAGGCGCGCCGGTATAGTCCGAGATACTCGCATCCAGTTTTTCACAGGTCTGTTTAAGTGCGGTCTCCACATTATCGATCATCAGCTCTTCTCCAAAAGCATTGATGTAATGTTTGGTTCTGCCCGTTACCTTGATCCTGAAAGGATTGATGGACGTAAATTTCACTGTGTCGCCAACAAGATAGCGCCATAAGCCACCATTTGTAGTGATGACAACGGCATAATTTTTATCCAGCTCCACCTCGGAGATAGGAATGGCTTCTCGGCATCCGTTAAAGAACTTATCCATGGGGATAAATTCGTAGAAAATACCGTAATCCAGCATGAGCAGCATCTCATCACTACCAGACTGATCCTGAATGCCAAAAAACCCTTCGGAGGCGTTATAAATCTCGTAATAACGAATGTTTTTACCGATAAGTTCTTTGTATTGGTTTTTATAAGGTTTGAAGCTAATCCCGCCATGGAAAAACACTTCAAGGTTAGGCCAAAGTTCTGCAATATTAGCTTTGCCAGTTTCATGCAGCGTCCTTTGCAAAAGCACCATCATCCAGCTGGGAACACCTGTAAGACTACCTACATCATCATTTCTTACCTCGGTTATAATCGCTTTCATTTTACTTTCCCACTCAGACATCAGCGATATTTTTTTGCTGGGAGTATTGATGATCTCTACCCAAAATGGTAAATTTTCTATCAAAATTGCGGAAAGATCACCAAACTTGGTATTAAAGTCCTGATACATCTCAGCACTGCCGCCCAATCTCAGATTTTTATGCTGAAAGAGCTCACTCTCCGGATGATTGTTGACATAGATAGAAACCATATCTTTTCCGGCTTTATAATGGCAATCTTCCAAACTCTCCGCACTGATAGGGATAAATTTACTTTTAGCATTGGTAGTCCCGGAAGACTTTGCAAATTGTTTGATAACGCCAGGCCAAAAAACATCCTTTTGTCCTTGTCTGGCTTTTTCTATGTAGGGTTCAAAATCCTCGTAACAGACAATGGGGATTTTCTTTTGAAAATCGCGGTAATTGGAAATCGAACTGAAGCCGTATTTCTGCCCATATTCTGTTTCTTCGGCATGAAAGAGCTGAGAAAACAAAAGTCCTTCCTGAGTCTCTACAGGATACTTTATAAAATGTTCGATCTGATCAATCCTTTGGCGAATGAACCAATTGACGACTGTATTGAAGAGTGCTTTTGTTGCCATGCATCACAAATATAATAATTTTTGCATATGCAAATGGCGTAAAGACTCATGAAACTTTTTTACTTAAGTAAATGGCAAACTTATCACACATTTACAATCAATAAAAAAGCCGCAGAAAATTTCTACGGCTCATTATTTTAATAAAGGGATTATTTTATCCTTCAAAAGATTTCTCTTCAGTAGTAGGAACCAATGGTGATTGATCTTTCACCTCTTCTGCCAACTCTTCATCTTCCTCATCTGCCGCAGCAGCACCTTTCATTGCATTTCTAGACATCTTAACAGCTGCAACTACAGCATTATCTGGATGCATAAATGTGTAAGCATCATTTTTAATAGCCTCTACATAAAGTTTGTTTCCGATTCTTAACGGCGTTACATCCACAACGATCTCATCCGGCAAGTTTGCAGGAATTGCTTTCACTTTCAGTTTTCTGAATGATTGTCTAAGAACACCACCCGCAACAACACCTCTTGCACGTCCCGTGATTCTTACAGGAACTTCCATAATTACCGGCTTATCAGCAGATAATTGGTAAAAATCCACATGTAGGATCCTGTCTGTAATTGGGTGGAATTGGATATCCTGAAGAACAGCAGGAATGGTTTGTCCGTCAACCTCAATAGATACCGTGTGTGCTTCAGGAGTATATACCAAACCTTTGAAAGATTTTTCTTCAGTAGAAAAATTCAATGGTTCTGTACCTCCGTAAACAACACAAGGAACTAATTCAGCATCACGTAAAGCTTTTGTAGACTTTTTGCCCACGTTTTCTCTTTTTGTACCTTGAATTGTAATAGATTTCATTTTATTATAAAATATAAATTTGAGGCTGCAAAGATATTAATTTTTTTTAAATAATAAACTTCTCGCTGATAGATTTGTGCTCGTGTACCATCTTCATCACATCAGAAAAGAGTTTGGCACAAGACAATACTTTAATTTTAGAAGATAATCCTTCTTTTACAGGGATAGAATCTGTAACGATGACTTCCAAAAGCTGGGAATTTTCTATGTTCTCATAAGCCTTGCCTGACAGTACACCGTGCGTAGCCATGGCTCTTACAGACTTAGCACCTTTCTCCATCAGGATATCTGCAGCTTTGCAAAGCGTTCCTGCCGTATCGATCATGTCATCGATTAAGATCACATTTTTGTCTTTCACATCACCAATAAGGAACATTTCCTCTACAACATTGGCTTTTTTCCTTTCTTTATAAGCAATTACAACATCGGCTCCCAAATGCCCTGCATAATTCTTTGCCCTTTTGGCTCCTCCCATATCCGGGGAAGCAATGGTTAGGTTGTCCAGATGTAATGAGCGGATATAGTCTATAAAAATAGAAGACGCATAAAGGTGATCCACAGGAATCTCGAAGAAGCCCTGAATCTGATCTGCGTGCAAATCCATAGTCATAATCCTAGTAGCGCCAGCCGCAGTAAGAAGGTTGGCAACCAATTTGGCTCCTATTGGCGCTCTCGGTTTATCCTTTCTGTCCTGTCTTGCTAATCCGTAGTAAGGGATAACCACAGTAATATTTTTGGCAGATGCTCTTTTGGCCGCATCAATCATGAGGAGAAGCTCCAAAAGGTTGTCCGCCGGCGGAAAAGTGGAAGCAATCAGGAAAACCCTGGCACCTCTTACCGACTGTTCCAAAACGGGTTCAAACTCACCGTCGCTGAAGTGTTGGAAATTAATCTTACCTAATGGCTGCCCATAATGCTTGGCAATTTTCTCGGCCAACTCGTGGCTGGTTCTGGTAGAAAACAAATAACTTGCTTGATCTGACATTTTTACTTTTTTGCAAATTTAAAAAATAATGAAAAATCTGAAAATTGATTTTCAGGTTTATAAATAAAAAAAAACCAAAATAAATATATTTTGGTTTTCATCTGTTATTAACAGTATTCGTCATAAGCGGCTTGTAGGTTTGCAGCGATGGCACCAGCCGGGTTACCTTCTATATGGTGTCTCTCTAGCATGTGAACCAATTCTCCGTCCTTGAAAAGTGCCACACATGGTGAGCTTGGCGGGAATGGTGCCAACAATCTTCTTGCTTCTGCTACGGCATCGGTATCGAAACCAGCGAAAGCCGTCACCAGATGATCCGGTTTCTTATCTCCTGTCAAAGAGTACACTACGCCTGGCCTTGCAGCTCCTGCGGCGCACCCGCAAACGGAATTGATTACTAATAATGTTGTGCCATTTTGTTTAAGAGCTTCATCCACCTGTGCCGGTGTTGTAAGATCTTCGAAGCCTTTATCTGTAAGTTCTGCCTTCATTGGCAATACTAAATCTGCTGGATACATATTTTTATTATTTAAAATTTGAGATTAGATATTTGAAATTATTTGGCAAATTTAATCAAATAAAATTTGTTTTCGGTTGCAAATCATTCTATTAAAATCATTCCAAAAATCTATGAGGCAAGATCATAAAAAAAGCTCCGAATCCCAAGATCCGGAGCCTTAATCAAATCGATATGCAAATGGAGTATATCCTTTTTTTTAATTGATAAAATATAAATGATAAATGATTATCACTTAGTGCTTATCAACTCTCAATGATCTTAAGAAAGTAACTTTTTCACCATTTCGGAAATGCTCTTCCCGTCTGATTTTCCGGCTAATGCCTTAGAGGCAACGCCCATTACTTTTCCAAGATCCTTGATGGTTTCTGCCTTGGTTTCGGAGATGATTGTTTTGATCTCAGATTCCAATTCTTCGGCAGAAAGCTGTTTTGGCAAAAATTGCTCTATGACTTTCATCTGAGCTTCTTCCACCTCAGCAAGATCTTCCCTACCCTGCGCTGTGAACTGTTCAAAAGAGTCTTTTCTTTGTTTGATCATTCTTTGCAAAATGGCAATCTCCTGCTCTGCAGAAACTTCTGCACCTTTTGCCTCGGTTTTAAGCAAAAGGATTTGTGATTTTACCGCTCTCAGAGAGTCCAGAGCTACTCTGTCTTTTTCTCTCATGGCGGTTTTAATCGCTTCGCTAATTGTGTTTTCTAAACTCATTTTATTTTGCTTTTTGCGATTAGCTTTTGGCTAATGGCTTTCATAATTGGAATGTTAAAAACCATTTGCCAACTGCCTCACGCAGATTAATCTACATCTTTATTCAGGAAACGGTTTTCCCTAAGCTGCATGCTGCCGTTGTTATCAGACAAATAAGTATTGATGTTCTGATCCGACGCATTGCTGCCGTCAATATTGATATTCTTCCTTTTGAAAGCCGGCACTGTCTCAAAAACATTATCATTGTCCAATTGCTGGTAACGGGAGTTGAATTCTTTCAGTTTGTTACGTCTTTCAACAGCTTTTGAAGCATCTGGTGTTTTATTGAAAAAGGTAAACTCCTTATGAGATTCCTGCACAGGTTCGGCTTTCGGCTCTTCTCTTACCACTTCTTTTGCTGCAGCGGCGAACGAAAATCCACCGGCCTGTTTCTCTTCGGGTTTGTTTTCGATAATTTCTTCAGGTTTTTCCTGAGGAACTTCGGCGATCACCTGTTTCTCGATCACGGGAAATTCTTCTTCAGTTTCGGGCTCGTTAATCGTAAAAGTAACTTCTACCGGTTTGTCTTCATCAATATTGGATGAAAACGTTGGTTTGTCCTCTACCTCGAAACTGAAAGACTGAGCCTCTAGGTCAACTTCTTCATAGATATCCTCATCAAAATTGAACAAATTATATTCTTGAGCTTTTTGACTCTCGCGGTCATCGGAAAAATCACGGATCTCTTCCTGCTCTATAATTTCAATTTTGGTTTCTGCTTCTTCTACAAGGCTTTCGGCGGCAGAATTTTTAGGAAACCCTGAGTTTCCAAAATCCTCGTCATCATCCAGACGGAAAAAATTTTTCCCACTTTGGATTTCTGGTTTGGCATCACTCTGAGCCCTTGTTTTGAACGGCGACTCCCTGTGTTTTGAAACCGGATCCGGTCTGTCATCTAGAGAATATTTGATGGTTTCTGTAATGCCCACATTCTTTCTGTCATCGTTTGAAAAGCCTGTTGCAATCACCAAAACGCTAACCGCCTCGCCCAATTCTTCATCAGAACCTACACCAAAGATAATGTCTGCTGTATTGCCAGCTTCTTTCTGGATGTGGTCCATAATAACGCCGATCTCATCCATTGTAACTTCGGTAACACCGCTTCTGATGAGCAATAGAACATTTTTGGCACCCGTGATTTTGTTATCATTCAACAATGGGGAATCGAGGGCTTTTTTAACCGCCTCTTCCGCTTTGTTTTCGCCGCTTGCCACACCAGTTGACATCAATGCAGTCCCGGAATTTTGAAGAACGGACTTGGCATCACGGAAGTCAATATTAACATCGAAATAACCGGTAATTACCTCTGCCATTCCTTTTGCAGCATTGGTCAATACTTCATCGGCTTTTGAGAACCCTTGTTTGAACCCAAGGTTTCCGAATTGCTGCCTCAATTTATCATTATTAATGACGATGAGAGAGTCAACATTATTTCTTAATTTTTCCAACCCTAATTCGGCCTGGTCCAATCTTCTTTTTCCTTCAAAACTAAAAGGTACGGTTACGATGCCCACAGTAAGGATGCCCATTTCCTTGGCCACTTTTGCAATCACAGGAGCGGCACCAGTCCCGGTTCCACCGCCCATTCCGGCAGTAATGAAAACCATCTTGGTGTTTTGTCCCATAGAAGCCTTGATGTCATCAATACTTTCGATGGCTGCCTTTTCTCCCACTTCAGGATCTGCACCTGCGCCCAAACCTTCGGTCATGGAGATTCCCAGCTGAACTTTATTGGAAACCGGATTGTTGTCCAATGTCTGTGCATCGGTATTACAAATCACGAAATCTACACCATAAATCCCTTTTTCGTACATGTGTTTCAGCGCATTGTTTCCGCCGCCACCTACACCAATCACTTTAATAATAGCAGAATTGCCCTTTGGTAAATCAAATGAAAATCCTTGTGTATTAGTTATATTGTCCATAGTATTTTATTTTTTTCAATTTTGTTAAATCGTTAAACCGTTGATTTACAAATTTGTCTTTTTGCCTGCTTTTACGATTCCCCGATTTGGCGATTTTACAATTTGTTACTCTTCTACTTCTTCAAAAAATTTCTTCACTTTATCTAAAATCGACTGCCCAAAGGTTGGTTTGTTCCTTTTGGCAATTTCTTTTGGCTTAACCACTTCTTCTACAGGCTGAGTCTGCACTGCTTCTACAACAGCTTTTTCTGCCTTTTCTGCTTTGGCAACGGCCTGCTCTATCACCTCCTCTTCTGCCGGAAGATTTTTTTTGTCCCGTATCTTAAGGCTTTCCATCAGCAAACCGATGGAGGTTGCAAATTCCGGTCCTTTAAGATACTGATTTTTATCGTTCGCCACATACTCGTTGGCAAAACCAATTCTGCTATCAAAACCGGTGGTGTAATTCGCCAATTGACGAAGGTTTCTCAAGTTGGAACCACCTCCCGTCAAAACGATGCCGGCGATGAGTTTTTTCTTTTGCTCAAATGCACCATAAGCTTTTAATTCAGTATTGACCATTTCAAGAATCTCCTCAACTCTGGCATTGATAATCTGAGCCAAAATTTTAAGAGAAATCTCTTTGTCCGGACGGCCGTGCAATCCTGGGATTGTGACATACGTGCTGTCTTTTTCTAATTCTGGAACAGATGAACCGAACTTTACTTTCAGTTGTTCTGCGTGTTTCTCGATGATGGAACATCCTTCCTTAATATCATCGGTGATAATACCGCCTCCGTAAGGAATCACGCAGGTATGACGGATGATGTTGTCTTTGAAAATAGCGATATCTGTAGTACCACCACCAATATCAACAATTGCAACACCCGCTTCTTTTTCTTCTTTGGTCAAAACCGCTTCAGATGATGCCAAAGGTTCCAGTGTCAAAGCTTCCATCTCCAGACCAGCCTCACGAACGCATCTTGCAATGTTTCGGATAGAACCCATCTGTCCCACTACCACGTGGAAATTGGCTTCCAGCCTTTTGCCGTGCATCCCAACCGGTTCCTGAATTTCGCCTTCGGAATCTACTTTGTATTCCTGAGGCAAAACGTGGATAATTTCTTCACCAGGCAACATCACCAGTTTCTTCACCTGGTCTTTTAGTTTTTCGATATCATCCTCGGTAATGTATTGATCCGGGTGCTCCCGCATAATGTAATCCGAATGCTGGAGAGAACGGATGTGTTTCCCTGCAATCCCGACAGTTACCTTGCGGATAGGCACTCCGGCGCTGGACTGCGCCTCTGCCACTGCAGTTTTGATGGAATTAATAGTTTGGGAAATGTTGTTCACAATACCTTTGTGAACACCAAGACTTTTAGCCTTCCCAACGCCCAGGATTTCGATTTTCCCGTGAGCGTTACGCCTGCCGACAATGGCGACAATCTTAGTTGTCCCAATGTCCAGACCTACTGAATACTCTTGATTTTCCATTATATGCTCGATTTGATTTTTTTATTCTACTATTACTTTTGCCTTTTTCTTTTTCTCCGACGATGATTGGGAAGTGTTTTGCTTCTTCTTTTCAGGAGATTTTTTCGGTTCGGGTTTCTTCTCTACTTTTTTCGGTTTTGAAGTTTCCTTTTTGGGCTCTGGCTTTTTTATTTCTTTTTTGGACTCCGGCTTAGGTTCCAGTTTTTTAGTTTCTGTTTTTGCCGGTGTGCTTGCCAACAGTTGTAATGGTTTCTCTTCCGTCTTTACAACTTCAATTTTTGGGGCATTGCGCAACATGCTGTCATTTTCTTTGAAATAAGGATTCAGTGTTGTTACGATCTGATTATTGTACTTAACAGACACTTTTTTATACTTCTGTGGATTTTGATATACCAAGTATTTTTCCACAAAAGTTTTAAAGCCTCTTACTTTAAAATCGATATTTTCCAGATCTCCCAATTCTACCTTAAAATGGCCATCGCTGGTCAACAGGTTGTAGCCTCCTTTTTCCTTTTTGATCCCGATAAAATACTTTTTGCAAAAATCATCTTTGTCAATCTTGTCAACCAGTGCTCCCAATTCCTGATATTCCGAAGCATCCACATCGCCCATTACCAACATACACGGGTAAGAAAAGTTTTTCGAAATCGGGAATTCTACACCTTTTTCGTCCACATAAAAATCCTTCCCATTTTTGCTCAGCCGGAAAACCGGAATGCGCTGTTTGATGTCAATATTCAGGTTTCCGTTTAGGTTCATAAATACATTGGCACTGTCAACAAAAGGGTTTGCATTAATCTTTTTTTCCAGTTCCGGTATTTTGACATCGCCAATCCTTTTGGTGGGATTATACTGCTTCACAAGATCTTTGATATCATTCTCATCCACAAAATAAACCGGCGTTTTGGTCTGGTTCATATTGATAGATACATTTTCCATCTTGGCGTTGTTGAAACGCTTCAACGAGAAACTGAGCAGAAACCCAAAAAGGATCACTGTTACGAGTATCTTCAATATTCTCCACTTATTCTTCATTCTTTTTTGTATAAAGTACAATGTATTGTATACAAAGTATTTCTTAATTTTTAATTCTTAATTCCAAAGTTGGCAGCCACTCCATAATCGGGTCATAAAGTGTATCTATATTGCCAGCGCCAACCGTTAATACAATATCAAAATCTTTTTCTTTAATTTTATCAAACGCCTCATTCAGCGGGCAAACTTCTTTGTTATCCAAATTGATTTTATCCGCTAACCATGCCGATGTAATTCCGGGGAAATTCTCCTGAAGTTCTCTTGCCGGATAAATATCCAACAATAGCAATTCATCGGCTTGCTCCAAACTGCGCGCAAAATCTTCTGCAAAATCCCTCGTGCGACTGAACAGGTGCGGCTGGAAAACCACTAGCAGTTTTTTGTTCGGATAGAATGTTTTTACCGATCCTATAACCGCATTCAACTCTGTTGGATGATGTGCATAATCGTCGATATAAATTTTTCCGTTGTCAAAAATATGCTTAGTATATCGTCTTTTGATGCCTCTAAAACTTGCGATTGCCTTTTTCAAAATATCGAAACCTACACCTAGATTTCTGAGAATTGCCAATGCCGCCGTTGCATTTTCAACATTGTGAATCCCCGGAATTTCCCAAACAAACTCTTCTGTATCTCCTTCCTGTGTATGAAAATCAAAATACATTTTGTCGTGGTCCATTCTTAGGTTATCCGAATAATAATCCGCTTCCTCGTTCACTGCATACGTCTTGTGCGCTCTGCCAATTGCAATCCCTTTTCTCACAAACAATTGATTGTCATCCGGAACCAAAGCAGCAAACTGGCGAAAACCTTCCTCAATATGAAGCCGGTCTCCATAGATATCCAAATGGTCGGCATCAATGGAGGTTACAACCGCCCAATCCGGGGAAAGGTTTAGGAAACTTCTGTCGTATTCATCCGCTTCAACTACCGAAAACTGATTGCCGTTGTAATCAAAATTGGACTTGAAATTCTCCGAAATTCCCCCTAAAAATGCAGATGACGGAAGGTTGGCTTCTTTACACAAATGCGCTATCAATGTAGAAGTTGTCGTCTTCCCGTGCGTTCCTGCCACCGCAATACAATCGGTATGTTCTGTAATTAGCCCCAAAACCTTAGCACGCTTTAGGATTTCAAAACCTTCGCTCGCGAAGTAATCCAGAATTCCGAGTTTTTTGATAGCCGGCGTATAAATCACCAATGTTGATTCTTTATCCAGCGCTACAATTTTTTCATCGATGACATCTTCAAATGTAATATCAAGACCTTCAAAACCAAGCTGAGCTGTTAGTTTTGTAGGTGTTTTATCATAACCCAAAACATTTTTGCCATTGGCGTGAAAATACCGCGCCAGCGCACTCATCCCAATCCCACCGATGCCGATGAAATAGAAGTTTTGATATTTATTTAAGATGCTCATTATAACTTGTAAACTTTATTTTTTAGTTTTTTCTATTATCCTTTCATCACTGAAAACATAAGAATTATCCGGCTTACCAAATAGTTCAATAGACCTGTATTCAACTTTATTATCTCCTATCAACTTATAATTATAAACATCTGTAATGCCATCATAATCGTGAAGTTCATAATATTTCCCATCCTTTGTCCACCACTTTCCATTTTCCGTAGATTGCTCAATTACTTCTCCATCTTTCAAGGCAATGAATAATAAAATACTTTTTCCATCTTCCTGGCGACAAGAAATCCAATATTTTGTCATTCCTTCAACCTGTTGGTCTGTTTCTGTTCCCTTCCAACATCCAACCATTTTGGGATCAACTTTTTGAGCAGAAAATGATGCGGAAATCAAAATAAAAAGTCCGAATAATTTAGTTTTCATATAGTTATATTAAGTGTTTTAAAAATCTCTTCCACAATCCCTTCCGCCGCTTTTGGCTTTGCAAAAAACTCCAGATTGGCTGACATTTCTTTCCTCAAATTTTCGCTTTCACAGATTTCTGAAAGCGTGTTCCAAAACTTTTCTCTCATTTCAGAATCTTTTACCATTCTCGCGGCATTTTTCTCCACCAAAGTCAAAGCATTTTTGGTTTGATGGTCTTCTGCCGCAAATGGAAACGGAACCAACAAAACCGGTTTTTTGGCCACTGCCAATTCGGAAATCGCAATCGCACCAGCTCTGGAAACAATCACATCCGCCGCCGAATAAGCCAAAGCCATATCAGAGATGAATTCCTTAATTTGGATGGATTTTGGAGGATGGATGCTATTAGTTATTTCAGCAAAATCCGTCTTTCCTGTCTGCCAGATTAATTGGTAATCCTTCTCTTTCAGTTTATCAAAATTATCCTTCCAGCCGTTGTTCAGAGTTCTGGAACCAAGCGATCCACCGACTGAAAGAATCGTTAATTTATTTTTATCTAAGCCTAATTTTTCTTTAGCTGAATCTTTATCAATCAAATCTGTAATGATATTCTGACGAATCGGATTGCCTAAGAAATAAGTTTTTGTTCCCGAGAAATATTTTTCCATATCCGGATAAGCCGTAAAAACCGCTCTTGCTTTTTTCGCATTGAAAATATTGGTCTTTCCCGGCAAAGAATTCTGCTCTTGGATAAAAGTCGGAATTTCCATTTTCGCAGCAATATACAAAGCCGGCCCGCTTGCAAAACCACCCGTTCCCACCGCAAAATCCGGTTGGAAATCTTTGATGATTTTTTTAGCTTTCATCAAACTGGAAATGATTTTAAAAGGAAGCCCAATATTCTTCAGAAGATTACCTCTGTCAAATCCGGCGATATTCAATCCTTCGATTTTGAATCCGGCTTGCGGAATCTTCTCCATTTCCATTTTGCCGTTGGCGCCAATGAACAAAAACTCAGCATCGGGAAATCTTTTCTTGATTTCCTGAGCAATCGCAACCGCCGGAAAGATGTGCCCACCTGTTCCGCCGCCGCTCATTAATATTTTAAGTTTTTTGCTCATATCTTTATCTTACGCAATATCATTGATCTCTTCCAAACTTTGTTTTTTGCCCAAACCTTCTTCATCAAAAACCTGAATTCTGGAACTTACATTCAGGATAATTCCCAACTGAATATAGGTTACTAGCATCGATGTTCCTCCGTAACTTATCAGTGGCAAAGGCTGACCAGTTACGGGAATCAGGTTGACGGCCACTGCAATGTTCACCGATAATTGTATAAAAATCATCAGCCCAATCGCCAGCACCAGCAACGACCCAAAAAATGCGGGCATTTTACTGGCAATAATCACAATCCTGATAATCATTATCATATAAAGCCCGATGAGCACAAAGGCGCCAATCCAGCCGTATTCTTCTACAATAATGGCAAAAATAAAATCGGATACCGACTGCGGCAAAGTCTGCTTCAGTGCACTTTTTCCTGGTCCAATACCATTAAATCCGCCGTGGACGATAGCAGCTTTGGCCTGCATCACCTGATAATTTTTAGCCTTAATACTTTCGTCCTCCACATCGGCATTTTTCTTCGAACTGGTGAAGGTTTCGATACGGCTCATCCAAGTATGGACACGGTTGCCTCCCAGCATATTGGTATTCAGCGCAATTACCAAAAACATAATCACAAATACCACCGAAATAGATATGAACCCGGCAACATACTGCCACGCTAACTGCCCGATAATCAAAACCATAATGGAAACCATTAGTATCATCAACGCAGTTGAACCATTATCCTTGGCAACTAAGCCAAAAACCACGAGAATAGGACCAAAGATGTAGATAATATTCTCCAAAGGCAGTCGCTCGCGTTTGATTTTCTTGGTAAGGTACCGGCACAGATAGATAATCAACATCAAATAAGCGAACGAAGATGGCTGAAAGGAAATAGGTGTTCCCGGGATTTTCAACCAACGTGATGCACTGGCTCCTTCTATCTTTTGCCCTGTAAATGTGGTGATTAACAGCAATCCTATTGTAATCAGCAAAAGGATGGAACTGAGTTTCCCGATATATTCGTACTTGATGGTTCCTACAAAACGCATAATGCCCAAACCTATCAGCACGAAAATGATATGCTTAATCACGTGACCTGTTGTGGTCCCGTTGTTCACAATATATTCCAGATTCGAACTTGCAGAATAAACAGGAAATACGGAAAGGAAGGATATCAAAATGATAACCGACCAAAGGACCTTATCGCCTTTCAGCAGCTCGAATTTGTTTTCTGTGGTTTGGTTTTCCATCTATTTTATTTGTATGATGTAAAAAGTATGATGTACAGTGTACTTTCTACTTATTACTTTGTACAATTCTAATTCTTAATTGTCAATTCTTTTAATACTTCTTTTTTAAACTGGTTCCCACGGTCTTCGTAACCATTGAACAGGTCAAAACTTGCGCAGCAAGGTGATAACAAAACTACATCGCCCTTCTCGGCAATGGATTTAGAAACTTCCACCGCTTTTTCCATACTGGAAGTATCATAAATCTGGGTTTTCTTATCTTTGAAAAAATCAATAATCTTCTTATTATCAATCCCTAAGCAAACAATAGCTTTTACTTTTTTCTTAACCAGCTCTTCGATTTCGGTATAGTCGTTTCCTTTATCTTTCCCGCCAACAATCCACACTACAGGTTGCTTCATACTTTCCAGAGCAAAATAGGTGGCATTTACATTGGTAGCTTTGCTGTCGTTGATGAATTTTATACCGTCAATCTCCGCAACAGGTTCCAGCCTGTGCTCCACTGCCTGAAACGTCATCAACGAATGCCTGATGCTTTCATTACTGATTTCCAACAATTTACCAGCGATACTTGCCGCCAGACTGTTGGCTACATTATGTTTCCCTACCAAGGCGAGGTCTTCCACCTTCATTGTGAATCCATCGTTGATATTCACTACAAAATTGTCGTCTATGGAGTAAGCTCCTTTTTCAAGTTTTTCGGTGAGGGAAAATGGAACTTTGGTCACTTTTAAATCTAATTTTTCAAGGATTGATTTGCTCATTTGATCATCCTTGTTATAGATGAAAAAATTATAAGCATCCTGATTTTCCGCAATCCGGAATTTTGCCAACGCGTATTCTTCGTAATTGTAATTGTACTGATCCAAATGATCCTTGGACAAATTCAGTAACAAAGAAATATATGGGCGGAAGTTCTGAATATCATCCAACTGAAAGCTACTCACTTCCAATACATAATAATCAAAATTTTCTTCGGCAACCTGTTTTGCAAAGCTTTTACCTATATTACCACCCAACCCAACGTTGAAACCGTCTTCTTTCAGAATGTAATAGATCAAAGACGTGGTGGTAGTTTTACCATTACTACCTGTAATCGCAATAATTTTTGCATTGGTAAACTCAGAAGCAAACTCAATCTCAGAAGACAAACGGATTCCTTTTTCCTGAATTTTAAGAACCATGTCAGCTTTCTTCGGGATACCCGGGCTTTTGATAACCCAATCGGCATTCAGGATTTTTTCCTCGGAATGTTGTCCGTCTTCATAAGCCACACCCAAATCGTCCAATTCTTTTTTGTAATTCTCACGGATAGTTCCCATATCAGAAAGAAAGACATCAAAGCCTTTGGCTTTTGCCAAATATGCCGCGCCTACACCGCTCTCTCCGCCACCAAGTATTACTACTCTCATATTTTTTTATAATGTATTATGTAATTTGTATTAAGTACGTTTTACTTTGTACATAATACTTTCACAATTTCCTATCTAACTTTCAATGTAATAAGACAAATAATCGCCAGCATTACGCCTAAAATGATCATCCTGTTCACAATTTTGCTCTCGTGGAATCCTTCTTTCTGATAATGGTGATGCAAAGGAGACATTTTGAATAACCTATGGTTCTGGGCATATTCCAGCCCATATTTCCTTTTCCTGTATTTGAATACCCAAACCTGAAGGATTACAGAGACGAGTTCTATCAAAAACACACCACACAATACCGGAATCAAAAGTTCTTTACGAAGTATAATCGCCAAAACAGCAATCACACCACCCAACATCAGACTTCCCGTATCGCCCATAAAAACCTGAGCCGGATAAGTATTGTACCAGAAAAAACCGATAACGGCTCCTACCAATGCCAGCGCAAAAATGGTAGTTTCACCCATATGCGGCAGGAACATAATATTGAGGTAGTCCGCAAAAATGATGTTCCCCGATACGTAGGCAAAAAACGCCAGTGTCAGTAATATCACCACGCTTGTGCCGGCCGCCAAACCATCAATTCCGTCGGCAATATTGGCTCCGTTTGACACCGCTGTTACGATGAAAATCACAATCGGGATAAACACGACCCAAGCCCATTCGTGCGCTTTATCGTTGTCCATCCAAAATAAAATGCCACTGTAATCAAACTCATTATTCTTGGTGAATGGTACTGTAGAAACCGGTATTTTTTCCTCCGGCATAAAGTTTTTTTCTACATTGTTCCGGTTAATAATGGTAGCATCTGCATATTTCCTCTTCACTGTAATATCGGGATGGAAATACATTGTGATCCCCACAATCAATCCGAGGCCGACCTGCCCAATAACCTTGAATTTGCCGCTAAGCCCGTCTTTATTTTTTTTAACTTTCTTAAGATAATCATCCAAAAAACCAATGGCGCCCATCCACAATACCGAGATAATCAAAAGAACGATATACACATTGGTAATCCTCGTAAAAAGCAAAACGGGGATTAATGTGGCCAGGATAATGATTAAGCCCCCCATCGTAGGTGTTCCTTCTTTTTGCTTTTGCCCTTCCAGACCGAGATCCCTTACCAGTTCCCCCATTTGTTTTTTTCGGAGATATTTGATAATCTTTTTCCCGTAAGCCATCGCAATAATCAGCGAAAACAAAACCGCCATCGCTGCCCGGAATGAGATGTATTTGAACAGGTTCATTCCCGGAATGTGAATGCCGTGAGCGGTAAGATATTCGTAGAGGTAGTATAACATACTTGTTTATTTTCCCATTAATTGTAAAAGTTCCCTAATCGTTTCTTTATCATCAAAATGGTGCTTAACACCGCCAATATCCTGATAAGTTTCGTGGCCTTTTCCTGCTACCAGCACAATATCTTTTGGCTCAGCAAATTTGATAGCCATTTTTATCGCCTCTCTCCTGTCTGGGATCGAGGTATATTTGCTGTAATTCTGTGGTTGTACACCAGCCTCTATTTCCTTGATAATTTCCAGAGGATCTTCAGTTCTTGGGTTGTCCGAAGTGATGATTGCTAAGGTTGACTTTTTGGTCGCTATGTCGCCCATCTCGGGACGTTTGGTCTTATCACGATCACCACCACAACCGAAAACACAAATCAGCCTTTCGTTTTTAGTTCTGATTTCGTTGATGCTGTCCAACACATTTTCTAGCGCATCCGGCGTGTGCGAATAATCTACCACGAAGAAAATTCCGCTCGGGGATTTTATAGTTTCAAAACGTCCGTTAACTCTGTGAAGTTTTGAAATTGACTGAAGAACTTCGGTTTCGTCCATTCCCAATTCCAGCGCTATACCGTAGGCTAAAAGCAAGTTGTAAGCATTGAATTTTCCCGTCAGCGCTGTCCAAAATTCTCTATTATTAAAATTCAGCAGCATCCCGTTGAAATCCAGCTCCAGGACTTTACCGTGAAAATCGGCCATTGTTTTCAAAGCAAAAGTTTTCTTTTTAGCTTTTGTATTTTGCAGCATAACCATTCCGTTTTTGTCATCGGCATTGGTAATGGCAATGGCAGAATCTTCCAACTCATCAAAAAACCGCTTTTTGGCATAGAGATAATTCTGGAACGTCTTATGAAAATCGAGATGATCGTGTGTGATATTCGTAAAACCAGCGATTTTAAAATGCAAACCTTCTATCCTGTTCTGCACAATCCCGTGAGAGCTCACTTCCATAAAAGCATATTCGCAACCGATCTCTACCGCTTTTGCCAACATTTGATTGAGTCTGATGACATCCGGCGTGGTGTGTGTTGACGGAATGATTTCGTCCCCAATCCTGTATTCTACTGTAGAAATCAATGCGGACTGATGCCCAAGGTTTCTAAAAATATCGTACAAAAGTGTGGTTACAGTGGTTTTTCCGTTGGTTCCTGTAACGCCAATCAAATTGAGTTTTTTGGACGGATTGCCATAAAAATTGGAAGCCAGATGCCCCAAGGCTTTTGAGGAATCTTCAACTTTGATATAAGTCACCTCAGCATTCAAGTCAGCAGGTAATTCTTCACAGACAATCACTTTTGCACCCTTCTCAATGCTTTGACCGATGTAAGAATGCCCATCGGAAACAGTGCCTCGCAATGCCACATACAAAGAATTTTCAACAACTTTTCTGCTATCGAAAACCAATTCCGGGACTTCTCTTTCCAGAGTTCCTACAGTCTCCAAAACCTGGATTCTTTGTAATAAATTTTTTAAAATCATATAGCTAAGCTTTCGCTCTAATTTTAGTTTTGAAGATTGAGATAAATTTTTTGGTTTTTCCCAATTGTCGCCCCTTCTGCCGGGAACTGGCCAGTTATTTTACCAACCCCTTTATAATCGACTCGATAACCCAAATTCTCAAGCTGCGGGATCACATTTTTACCAATCATCCCAACGAGATTTGGCATCGAATCTCTTGTAACATTCACTTTCACATTCGGCGCCGTCATTTTATTGAGGTCCACTTTATGCTCAACTAAAAATTCTTTCTCAACATTCAATGGTGTTTTAAGAAAAGTTTTTCCGGCAATCTCTTTAAAAACGGGGGCGGAGACTGATCCTCCATAAAAACCTTTGGATGTGTCTGGCTGATTAATCATAACAATACACGTATATTTTGGATTATCTGCCGGATAAAACCCGGCAAATGATGCTTGATATTTTCTTGGTCCTGGTTTCCAGTACTCAAATCTTGCGGTACCGGTTTTACCTGCTATTTTCAGATTAGGTGTATAGATACTTTTAGCCGTTCCTTTTTCCACCGCTTTTGTGAGCGCGTCGGTCATCATCCGTATCGCCTTGTCAGAGGCCATTTTATTCACCATTACTTCTGGTTTTGCTTCATAAAGCATTTTACCATCCTTCATTATTTTATCAATGAAAAGCGGTTTTACCATTTTTCCACGATTGGCTACACCATTATAAAAAGTTACCAATTGCAACAGCGGAAAACTGGAAGAGTAGCCATAAGCTAAAGACGCTAGAGTTGCTTTATTCCATTTTGGACTTTTCGGATTTTGAATTAAAGGTCTAGCAATTCCTGGTAATTCGATTTTCATTTTATCAAACATTTTCCACCTTCTCCAATGGTCCAAAAATACTTCAGGTTTATCAGCATAATGAGACGTAATTATTTTTGCTGCGCCTACATTACTTGATTTCGCCAAAACATCACTCACATCGTAAGTTCCACCACCGTGGCCATCGGTAATTAACTGTCCTGCATAATTCCAATTCCCATTTCCAATATTGACTTTGGTATTTTCATCTACAAAGCCATCATCCATTGCTGCCAAAATAGACATTGTTTTTATAATAGATCCAGGTTCTTGAGCATCTTTAACCACATAGTTATAAGCATCAACATAAATCCCAGGTTCTGTTCTTCTCAGGTTGACCATGGCCCGGATTTTACCTGTTGCGGTCTCCATTACAACAACACAACCATGATCTGCATTGAATTTGATTAACTGGTTTTCCAATGCCGAATGGGCAATATCCTGAATCCTGAGATCCAATGTTGTATAAACATCCTGACCATCTACAGGCTCTTGAACTTTCCAGTAATCAATAGGTTTCCATTGTGTGGAGTTAATTCTTTGCTCAAGCCGTTTCCCGTCTATCCCGGTAAGATACTTGCTGAAAGCACCTTCCAAACCGGATTTTGAATCGCCATTATCTGTACCGATGGTTCCGGCACCAATTTGTGTGGTTGCCAATTCTCTGCGAAAATTTCTTTCTACGATGAAGCCCCCTTTGTTTTTACCTTTGTTAAAAATCGGGAAGTTTCGGATGCGGTCATACTCATCGAAATCCAAACCTCTCGCTAAAAGATAATATTGATTATTCTTCTGATTCTGAGCATCTAATTTAGCCCTGAAGTAACTACGCGGCTTATCGAACATTTTACCGAGGGAATCTGTTAAAGCCCCAATATTTTTACTGTAAATAGTATCCCGCATAGATTTGAAATCTACATAAACATCGTAGCGCATCACCGTTGTCGCCAGGATGGAACCGTCTGATGCAAAAAGATTTCCTCGGGCAGCTTTCAGCGTCGCTTCTCGGTAGTTTTTACTGATGTAATTATTCTCAAACTCCTCTACATTGGTATTCTGAAGAATGAGAATCCTTGCCAAAAAAGTAATAAACAGCACAAGTGCCCCCAACACAAAAAGGTAGCCCCACTTGAGTGCATTGGAACGCTTTTTTTCGTAGTTGTTATTGGGCTGCTTTATCATTTGTACTGTCAACTTTTATCAATAATTTCATCGGGTGGCTCTCCAGGCTCACCAGTGAGTCTTGCACCATCTCTTTCCCTAACTCCGATTCCATTCTTATTTTTATCAACCGGCTCTGCGCATATGCATTACGCGATTTGTATTCTTCCGTTTCTTCTTTTAATTTATTTACCTGTTCTATCTTTTTGCTCACCAGGTGGTTGCAATAAATCATTACCAGCAGCAAACCAAATACAAAGAGAAAATATTTGTAATGAGCCTTTACCTCATCCCGGTTTAGGAAATTCCCCTTTACGATATCCATAAAGGTGAGTCTCTTTTTCTGTTTGTTATATGTTGTCTGCTTTGCCACTTTTTATAATCGATAAGAGTAATGAATGATCATTGACAATCATTTATCGCCCTATCTTCTATCATTTATAACTTCGTTCCTATTCTCATTTTCGCACTTCGTGCCCGTGAGTTTTCTTCTATCTCATTATTATCCGGGATTATCGCTTTGGTCTGCAACAATTCGAATGCTTTTTCATAATTACCATAGATGTCGCGTTGCGGTTCCCCTTCGAACATTCCATTTTTCAGAAAGCGTTTCACCAATCTGTCTTCTAAAGAATGATAAGAAATCACCACTAATCTGCCGCCTGGTTTCAAAATTTTGTAAGACTGCACCAGCATTTCTTTTAATACTTCAAGCTCTTGGTTCACTTCGATCCTGATTGCTTGGAAAACCTGCGCAAAAAACTTATTCTGCTTAAAAGCCGGGATATAACTGAAGAGGCTTTTCAAATCCTCAGTTGTTTCGATTTTCTTCGATTTTCTATGATGAACAATTTCCCTCGCCAACTTTCTAGCTTCCCTTAATTCGCCATAATGGTAAAAGATGTCGGCTAAATCTTCCTCTTCATAATCATTAATAATTTTTTTGGCATCCAAACCTTGCATTACATTCATCCGCATATCCAATGGCGCATTGCTTCTTGTGGAAAACCCTCTTTCCGCCTCATCAAACTGATGAGAAGAGACGCCCAAATCCGCCAAAATTCCATCTACCTGAGAAACCCCATAAGCCAACATTGAATTTTCTAAAAACCGAAAATTCTGATTAACCAAAGTAAATCTCGGGTCATCTATCGCATTCTTCAGCGCATCCAGATCCTGGTCAAAAGAAAACAACTTGCCTTTATCAGAAAGCTTGCTAAGAATCTCTCTTGAGTGACCACCGCCACCAAAAGTGCAATCCACATAGATCCCGTCCGGATTGGTTACCAGAGCGTCTACACTTTGTTTTAATAAGACAGGATTGTGGTACATTGTTTTATAATTGATGATTGATAAATGATTTAATAATTCGGTTTCAAAACCTCTTAATTATTGTTTCTTATTATTGATTTGTTTCTTCGGAACCGAAATTCCCCATAACATCCTCGGCAAGGCTTGCAAAATCCGACTCGCTGACGGCGATAACCTGTTCGTAAGAATTTTTATCCCAAATCTCGAACAGTTCCCCAGCACTGGTAATCACAATTTCCTTCTCAAGATTTGCAAATAGCGTCAGGTCTTTGCTCACCTGCAAACGTCCCACGTTATCCAACTCTACGGTTTTTACCCCTGCCGTGAACATCCTGATAAAATCAGCATTTTTCTTCACAAACCGGTTCAGGCTGTTTATCTTTGTCATCAGCTTTTCCCAAGGCTTCATTGGATAAACCTCCAAACACTTCTGAAACACCGACCGCTTGATCACAAATGGCTCATCTGCAAAATGTTCCATCTGCTTCGTAAGCGAAGCAGGCAGTTTGATGCGCCCCTTGTCATCTATCTTGCACTCGTATGTTCCAATGAAATTTTTCATTTGGAGCAAATTTATATAAAATTCTACCACATTTTACCACTTTCTCCCACATTTTTACTTATTGTTTATAACTTTTCAGACTATCCAATCTATCAGGCTAATAGTTTGATTACAAATATTTTAAAGTCAAAATACCGCAAAAAGCCCATTGGTAAGGCGTTTTGTTTTAATAGCTTATATTTTGACCTTCTTATTTAAAATGATTCTAAACCAAAAATCAAATTGCTATATTTGTTATGTGAAATCGCTATCGGACAAAAACCGAAATGCCACAAGCGGTGTACAGCGACTTTTAAAAACAATAAATAGTTATAAATGAATTATTTAGAAGCCCTTAACTGGCGCTATTCTGTGAAAAAATTTGACGGAAAAAAAATCTCTTCCGATGAACTCAATAACATTTTGGAAGCCGGGAGATTATCTGTAAGCTCATTGGGATTACAACCCTATCATATTTTGGTAGTCCAAAATGATGACACCATTCAGAAATTAATCCCCGCATTTTACAATCCTTCGCAGATTACGACCTGTTCGCACCTGATTGTACTGGTGTCCAAAACCAATATTAATAAAGATTATGTAGACCATTATTTTAGTCATATTATTAATGAACGTGGCGTAACATTGGAACATCTATCTTCTTTCAGGAATAATATCAACCAGTTTTTGGAGCACTATACGCAGAAAGAACTGGAAAACTGGTCAGAAAAACAAAGCTACATTGTGCTAGGTTCTATGATAATGGCGGCGGCACAGGAAAATGTGGACACCTGCCCGATGGAAGGCTTTAAACAGGATATTATAGAAGATGTTTTGAACATTGATAAAAATCATGAAAAAATCAGTGTTGTTCTTGCATTGGGACACCGAGCCGAAGATGATATTTTCAAGGACTTCAAAAAAGTGCGGAAACCTGCGGATAAGTTTATTAAATTCATTTAACTTTATTCTCTTGAATTTCCTCTGTAATTGAGGATCAATAATTCTTATTTATGATAAAAACAGATGTTCTCGTCATTGGCTCCGGAATTTCGGGCTTGTCTTATGCCATCAAAATTTCGGAACAGTTACCGGAAACCAAAATCATTATCGTCACCAAATCCAATGAGGACGAGAGCAACACCAAATATGCGCAGGGCGGATTGGCCGTTGTTACTGATTTTTCCAAAGATAATTTCCAAAAACATATTGATGACACGCTGCGTGCCGGAGATTATATCAACAACCCCGACATTGTAAAAATGGTGGTGGAAGAAGCACCGCTTCGTTTTAACGAGATTGTGGAATGGGGTGCCAAATTTGACCAAGAAAAAGGCAAATATGCACTTGGGCGCGAAGGTGGCCATACCGAAAACCGCATTGTCCATCACAAAGACATCACAGGTTTCGAGATTGAAAGGGCGCTTTTGGAAACCGTCAGAAACTCTCCGAATATTGAGATCCTTCCACATCATTATGTCATCGACTTGATTACCCAACACCACGTTCCCGGAAAAGAATTGGATAAGGGCAACATCAATGCTTATGGCGCATACATCCTGGATGAGCAGAATAAAAAAATCAAAAAAATCACATCGAAAATAACATTGGTTGCCACGGGCGGCGCGGGTCACGTTTATAAAAATACCACCAACCCAATCATTGCGACAGGAGATGGAATTGCCTTTGTTCATAGAGCTCAAGGGAAAGTTTCTAATATGCAATATTATCAGTTTCATCCCACGGCGATGTATTCTAAAAGAGACGGGATGCTGTTCCTGATTTCTGAAGCCGTGCGTGGTGATGGTGCCAAACTCCGCACCAAAAACGGAAAACCTTTTATGTATAAGTACGATGAGCGCGAAGAACTTGCTTCCCGTGATATTGTAGCCCGCGCGATTGACAACGAACTGAAAATCAGCGGCGATGATTATGTTGGTTTGGATTGCAGAGAGATGGATCACGAAAAATTCATCAATCATTTCCCGAACATCTATCAAAAATGTATCGAAGAAGGAATTGATCCTTTCAAAGAACTGATTCCCGTAGTTCCGGCTTGTCATTATCTGATGGGTGGCATCGACATTGATAAAGATGGGCAATCCTCCATCAAAAACCTCTTCGCCGTTGGAGAATGTACCAACTCGGGATTGCACGGTGCGAATAGACTAGCTTCGAATTCACTTTTAGAAGGCTTGGTTTTTGGTCACAATGCGGCAATGAAAACAGTTGAACTCCTGAAAGAAAACGATTTCAATTTCGATGATTTAAAAGCTGTCCCGGAATGGAATGAAGACGGAATGAAAATGATGGACGAAATGGTGATTGTGACTTATCTCCGAAAACAACTCCAAGAGATGATGAGCGACCTGGTTGCCATCGTAAGAAGTAATGCGCGACTGGAACTGGCCAAGAAAAAGCAACGCGAAATCTACGAAGCCGTGACGGAACTTTATAATTATTCCCTACTTTCGCCACAGCTTTCTGAACTGAGAAATCTTGTCAATGTTTCTTACTTAATCATAAAACATTCACTAACAATGACGGAAAACAAGGGTGCTTTCTATAATAAAGATTTGGCAACGAAACCGCTTTTGATTAATGAAAAATGAAAATTACTAAATACATCTTTCTAATTGGAGCTCTCAACTTTTTTTCTTGCAGTTATTCGAAAAAAGAAACTAATGACAATTCGGAAGAAGTAGAAAATTTCATCAATAAAAATCTTAAGCCTGGGAAACCGTTCTTCCATTTTGATGCTGTTGATTATTATAAGAATAATATTGATGAAAATACTGCTACGAATCTTTTAAATAATCAAAGTACCACCTTGGACTCAATTAAATATAATTTAATCATCGATAAAACTTCGGAAAACCTTAGTGACGAATATTTTATAAATAACCTTACAAAGGCAGGATATAAATAAACAAAAATCAATTCTTTAGATTTTCAACAAATTACGAACCTATTTTCTGAACAACCAGAACGTGAAGGACTTGATTTTGCTTGTATTCCAAAATTTAGAGATATATTAGTATTTAAAAAAAATGAAAAGGTGATTGGAGCAGCCAAAATCTGTTTTGGCTGTAATGATTATAAAATAATTGGTACAAATGCTGATACTAAGAATTTTGGTCAAGGAAAAGATTATGAAAACCTTTCTTTGATTCTTAATAAATACAGTGATAAAAAATAAAATATGAAAAGACCATCCTATGCCAGCGATAAAGTTTTAAAAGAATTCATCAAAACCGCTCTGCAGGAAGACATCAAAGACGGTGACCATTCTACACTTTCTACTATTCCGAAAGACTTGGAGCAGAAAGCACAGCTTCTCGTAAAAGAAAACTGCATTCTGGCGGGTGTTGAATTAGCTGAGATTATTTTCAAAACTTTTGATAAAAATCTTAAAGTCGAAATTTTCATCAAAGACGGTGAACCGGCAAAAAAGGGAGATATAGCCTTTATAGTTTCTGGAAAAGCACGATCTATTCTTTCAACCGAAAGATTGGTTTTAAATTGTATGCAAAGAATGAGTGGCATTGCAACGATGACCCACGATTGGGATTCCCGATTGGTGGGAACCAAGGCAAAATTGCTGGACACCAGAAAAACAACGCCCAACTTCCGGATTTGTGAAAAATGGGCAGTTGCCATCGGTGGTGGAACTAATCACAGATACGGTTTGTACGATATGATTATGCTGAAAGACAACCACATCGATTATAACGGTAGTATTACCAACGCTGTAAAAGCCGCCAAAGATTACATTAAAAAAAATAAACTGAAACTGAAAATCGAAGTGGAAACCCGCAACCTAGACGAAGTGGAAGAAGCACTAAAATCCGGTGCAGACCGCATTATGTTTGACAATATGGATGTGGAAACTATGACCAAAGCAGTAAAGCTCGTCAATGGAAAGACTGAAACCGAAGCCTCGGGCGGAATTACACGCGATGTGTTAAATTCGGTGGCCAAAACTGGCGTTAATTTTATCTCAGCGGGCGCATTAACCCATTCTTACAACAATATTGACCTGAGTCTCAAGGCGTTAAAGAATTAACGTTTAATTAACAGTTATTTTAGATTTTTTGTTCACTTTTGCGGAATAATTCTAAAATAGATGAAAATGTTTCCAAAAAAACCGGCATTAGCATTGATGCTGACTATGTCGACAGCAAGTTTTTATTTTGCACAGTCGAGCAAGGACACTTTAACGAAGGACACTCAAATTGAGGAAGTTATTCTTAAAGGGGTAACTGATATCGCCAAAGACAGAAAAACCCCTGTTGCAGTTTCAACAATCAAGTCTGCTCAAATTATAGAGAGGGTTGGAAATCAAGAACTTGTTGAAGTACTTAACACAACACCATCTGTATACGCTACCAAAGGAGGTGGTGGATTTGGAGATTCGGGAATTACATTACGTGGTTTTGAATCTAGGAACGTTGCTGTAATGGTTAACGGTATGCCAGTAAACGACATGGAAGGTGGTACGGTATATATGTCCAATTGGACAGGTTTGGCAGATGTTACCAGCACAATGCAGGTTCAAAGAGGTCTAGGTTCTTCTAAATTGGCAATTGCCTCTGTAGGAGGAACAATGAACTTCCTTACTCGTTCTGCCGATATGAAACAGGGCGGTGTAGTAAGACTAGGCATTGGAAATAATGATTATTTGAAAACTTCGTTTGCTTATAATACAGGAAAATCTAATACAGGATGGTCTTCTTCATTTTTGATGTCAAGACAAGCTGGAGCTACTTACATTGAAAATACTGATTATGAATCTTATGCTTATTACTTTGCTTTAGGTTTTCAGCCTAATAAGAAGCATAATCTACAGTTTATGATGACTTCTGCTCCGCAATGGCACGATCAAAGAACATATGCATCAACCATTTCTAACTATATCAAATATAATCCGGACAATGACGGAACACCATTTAGACAGTATAATTCTGATTTTGGTTATTATACAGATAAAAATGGTAGAAAAGTTTCTTTAGCTAATAGAACCAATTATTACAGCAAGCCAGTAATGATGTTGAATTGGGATTGGAATATCGATGAAAAATCAACATTAAGTACAGTTGCATACATGTCCAATGGACGTGGAGGTGGTACCGGAGATCTTGGAAAAGTTGGAGGAAAAGGAATAGGCACTTTTTATGATGCTTATGGACACTTTGACTATGATAAAATATTTGCTGCCAATGCTGCCGTTAATGTAAACAGCGCAGCTGCGGGAAGCACACTAATCAGGAGGTCAAGTATCAACTCTCATAACTGGTATGGTATCTTGGCGAATTTCCAACATAAAATTAATGACAACTGGAATTTCTCAGTTGGTACAGATGATAGATATTACTACGGTTATCATTACCAGGTCGTTTCTGACTTGTATGGAGCTTCTGGTTACAAAGACTCTTCAAACAAAAACATTGCTGCAAATGTTGTAAGCAATAGCTATGATTATAAAAAACTATCTTGGAATCCTTTTGGAGGTTCTTTAGCACCTCTTTCAGACAGAATTGCATATAGTAATGATGGTGAAGTATTGTGGTACAGTGGATTTGGACAATTGGAGTATTCTAATGACAAATTATCAGCTTTCTTACAAGGGTCTGTATCAAATCAGGGCTATCAGAGAATTGATGAATTTGTGGTAGATGGTGTGACCAGACAGCCTAACCCAACAACTGGGCAAATCGTTAATAGAAAAACTGGATTTAAAAACCTATTCGGTTATACAGTTAAAGGAGGTGTTAACTATAACATCGATAACCACCACAATGTATTTGGAAACATTGGTTATTATAGCAAACAACCTTTTATGAACTCTGTATATGCAAGTAACTTTCAAGTGTTGAATCCTACTTTAACAAACGAAAAGATTTTTGGAACAGAGATAGGATATGGCTTTAAATCAGCCAACTTTAATGCAAAAGTTAACCTTTATAGAACAGAATGGAAAGATAGATGGTTTAGAAGAACTAATATCGCTAACATTGATGGCAATGGAAATACAGGTTACTCAGAGATCAGTGGAATTACACAACTTCACCAAGGTGCAGAATTCGAAGCCACTTATAAATTGAGTAAATATTTCGAATTTGAAGGTATGTTTTCTTATGGCGACTATAAATACAAAGGAAATGCACAAGGATCTAACTTCTTGGATGACAATACTCCTGTAGCTACCAATGGATCTAATTCTTCTGTATTATATCTTGATAAAGTAAAAGTGGGAGGTACTAACAACAGTATTCCTCAAACGACAGCATCATTGGGAGCAACTGTTATCCCTGTGCAAGATCTTAGGATCTACGGAACATGGCAATATGTAGGAAGAATCTATTCTTCATTAAACGTTGCAGATTTCTTAAAAGCAGGAAACGACGCTTTACAACTGCCGAATTTCAATTTGTTTAATGTCGGTGCTTCTTACAAATTAAAACTAAACAACAAGCAATACTTTACTATTGGTGCAAATGTTTACAATTTATTTGATACAACATACATTCAGGATGGTTCCACCAATATTAAAACGAAAGAATTGAAGGATTTTACCAGCAGCACCACAAATGGTGTAACTACTACTGCTCAACAGAAGTATGACGCTTACCAATCTACTCTTTACAAAGGTTTAGACCCTTCCAACAGAGTTTACTTTGGATTCGGAAGAACATGGTCAACTACTTTATCTTTCAATTTCTAACATAATTAGTAATTTAATTATAAACCAAATCCCGGCAATCTGTCGGGATTTTTTTATCTTTGCTTTTCATAAAATCAGAATATGGAGTTTTACAACATTCTTTTACACGCGCACAAAGGCTTTGCTTATCTAGAGCTTTTGCTAGTTGCCGTATTTTTTATCCTTTTGCTTGTAACAATGTTCGGCTATAGTGGGAACATTTCAAAAGTTTTTAGAAAAGTGACTTTGTTCACGATGATCTTTTTCCACATCCAGTTTCTTATCGGGATTATCATGCTATTAACCAATGTTAATAGAGGTCTTGACATGGCAGCAGTGATGAAAAATGCAGACCTGCGCTTCACCTACGTAGAGCATCCATGTTCTATGCTGATTGCAGCTGTTCTAATGACAATCATTAACAAAAAGGTGAAAGCTAACGACAAACTGACGATTCCCCTCGTATCGTTAGGCTTGGTTGCCATTGCATTATTTGCATTCGCATTTCCGTGGACAAGGGTTTTCGGATAAATTTTAACAATCTTAAACTAATCAAAAACAATGAAAGTAGCTGTAGTAGGCGCAACCGGAATGGTTGGACAAGTAATGCTAAAAGTTTTGGAAGAGAGAAACCTTCCCATCACCGAGTTAATTCCTGTAGCATCAGAAAAATCTGTTGGTAACAAGGTCAAATACAAAGACAAGGAATTCACGATCGTGAGCATGAACGATGCTATTGCAGCCAAACCCGAGATTGCTATTTTCTCTGCGGGTGGAGATACTTCATTAGAATTTGCTCCTAAGTTTGCAGAAGTGGGAACCGTGGTTATAGACAACTCTTCTGCCTGGAGAATGGATCCTACCAAGAAATTGGTGGTTCCCGAGATTAATGCCAATGTTTTAACCAAAGAAGATAAAATTATTGCCAATCCCAACTGTTCTACCATCCAGCTGGTAATGGTTCTGCATCCGCTGAATCAAAAATATGATATCAAGCGTGTTGTAGTTTCTACTTACCAATCCGTTACCGGAACAGGAAAAGCAGCTGTAGACCAGTTAAATTCTGAAATCAAAGGTGAAGATCCTGCAAAAGTGTATCCTTACCAGATCTTCAAAAATGCACTGCCACATTGCGATGTTTTTGCCGATGATGACTACACCAAAGAAGAAATCAAACTGATGAAAGAGCCAAAAAAAATCCTGGGCGACGACACTTTCAGTTTAACAGCAACTGCGGTGAGAGTTCCAGTACAGGGCGGCCATTCCGAAAGCGTCAACATCGAATTCGAAAATGAATTTGACCTCGATGAAGTCAAAAAAATCCTTGCAGAAACGCCGGGTGTTGTTCTTCAGGATGATGTCAAAAACAACCAATACCCAATGCCGCTTTATTCTGAAGGGAAAGACGAGGTTTTTGTGGGAAGAATCAGGCGGGACCTTTCGCAACCCAAGACACTTAATCTCTGGATTGTGGCAGACAACCTGCGGAAAGGCGCGGCGACCAACGCCGTTCAGATAGCAGAATATCTTACAGAAAACAACTTAGTTTAAACTAACAAATACCAAAGAATCTTCGAAACAAAATCGAAGATTTTTTTATTAATGAAAACAGACAACGTAAAAAACTCAAACATTGCCTTCCAAAAATGGATTGCTGCGGTAGGGATCATCCTGTTCGTCGGAAAACTGGTAGCCTGGAAACTTACCAATTCCGATGCGGTATTCTCTGATGCCATGGAAAGTATTGTGAA
Source organism: Epilithonimonas sp. (assembly GCF_056329745.1). Lineage (NCBI taxonomy): Bacteria > Pseudomonadati > Bacteroidota > Flavobacteriia > Flavobacteriales > Weeksellaceae > Epilithonimonas > Epilithonimonas sp. The sequence continues at coordinate 212,495 of NZ_JBWEYV010000002.1, forward strand.
TGTTATCAGCGCATTTTTGGGCCTTTATTCGCTTTATCTGGCTGCAAAACCAAGAGATGAGAACCATCCTTATGGGCACGGTAAAGTAGAGTTTGTAACCTCAGCCATAGAAGGCTCACTAATAAGCATTGCCGGGGTAATGATTATCTATGAAGGGGTCAACAGCCTCATCATGGGAAAAACCCTCAACAAACTAGATTGGGGGATATGGATTGTCGCCGCTACAGCCATTGTCAATTATGTTTTAGGCTACATTTCTATCCAGCTAGGCAAGAAAGAAAACTCTATTGTGCTGGTATCTTCGGGGAAACATCTGCAGTCAGACACCATAACGACTCTGGGCGTTGTTGTCAGTTTGGTGTTGGTTTATTTTACCAAAATTTATTGGATAGATTCGGTAGTGGCGCTGTTGTTTGGGATTTACATAATTGTGGTTGGATACAAGATTATTCGCCGTTCACTCAGCGGAATTATGGATGAGGCCGATCCTGAGATGCTCAACAGGCTGGCTGCATTCCTCAACAAAAACCGCAAAAAAGAATGGATTGATATCCACAACATGAAGATTCAGCAATTTGGTAGCAGACTTCATATTGATGCGCACATTACATTGCCTTGGTACTTTGAGCTAAGATCTGCACATCAGGAGATGGAAGAAGTTATCAAAATGATTGCAAAAAACACAGACCGCCAGGTAGAATTTAATTTTCATATGGATGATTGCAAACCGACTTCCTGCGCTGTATGCCAGATTGAAAATTGCCCAGTTAGACAACACGACTTTATCAAAAAAGTAGAATGGAACGGCGAAAATATTTCTCAGCCGGACAAGCATACAATTGAGAATTAATTGATCAATTGACTGTTAAGCCTTGGTTCCACTCAAGAGTTTCTTCCTGTAAAAAAAAATCGGAATAATCAGGATTACTGTCAATGGCTGAATAACAAACCTTCTTACATAAAAAGAAAACAAATAACCAAAGCGGAACTGGTCATTGATACAGACTAAATAAATCGGGAAAACAATAACAAAAACGAGCAATATCAGGACAAAAGCCTGTTTGGTCCACGTTGTATTCCTAAATAAAAACTGAATAATCAAAAGTGAAAAAAACGTATTGAGAACAAATCGGAACAAGTAACTTACGATCAATTTCCCCCATACAAAATTTGGAAATACTGCCGCATGGTCTGCAGATTTAAAATAGCCCAAGAAAGGGTCATAGAAAATCCGGTCTTCTAATCCGCGGACAGCAACTAGTCCCAAAAACCCGAGTAAAACCAATAGCCACCTAAGCATCCTTCACAATTTTTAATGCAAAAAACTGAATCCATACCAGCCAAAGAACAACCACGCCGCCATAGATGATAGCCGGGAAAAGGTAATCGTGCCCCACTTTCTCGTACTGCGGATATTTAAGATAAATAATATTAAGAAGGGCAATCCTGAAGACATTAAGGATATGAAGCAAAATTAGACCGCCCAAGACAAACAGAAATGTTTTGGCACCTTTGTAAAATGCAAAAATAAATGCCGCAAACAGAACCGCTACGGAAATAACGTTGCAGCCTTCTACCATTCTGGTTGTATATTTTCCTGCTGTGAGAAAATATACACTGTGAAGAGGCATGCTATCTACTAACTTAGTAGGGAAACCAAAGATTTTCTGCAAATACGCCACTTGCTCCGCCACTACCCTTGTAAAAGGATCTACTACATCATTAGCATAATTATTAAGGTAAAACTGGTAAAGCAAAACCAAGATGATGTAAATCACTACAAAGCGCAGGAGAATTTTGAGGACTGGCAGAAAATCTTTCATGTGATAAAAATACGCAATAGCGTAATTAGTTTGATAATTTTTTAACTTTGTTTTATGCATAGAGAATTTTTCGAGGATTTTTTGGGTCATAGGGCTGACGAGTTCATTGCGCTGCCTCAAAGTGGATCTTCTAGAATCAATTATATCGGCAGCTCCGGCAACCAACAATTTGTCATTACTTACAATGATAATATTCGGGAAAATGAAGCTTTCTTTTATTTTTCAAAATTATTTTCAGAACTAGGGCTTAATACACCTTCTGTCCTCAAAATCAATGCATCCGAAAATATTTATGTTCAGGAATTCTTGGGCAGCCAAACACTTTCCGAAATTATTTCTGACGAAGGATTATCGGATCGTGTTAAAAATTTAGTTAAGAAAAGTCTGGAGAAACTGTATGAATTACAGACGAAAACTGCCGGAAAAGTAGATTACAGCAAAAGCTTTGAATACGAATATTATGATGATCTGCCTATTACACACGACTTATATTATTTCAAAAATTTTTTGGTAGATATTTTGGAAATCGAATACCACAAATCTACTTTGCTTAAAGAATTCAAAGCAATTGCTACTAAAATTGAGTCTTTGGAACCCAAAACATTAATGATTAGGGATTTCCAGTCCAGGAATATTTTAGTTGATAAGCATGGCGATGTCTTTTTTATTGATTATCAGGCGGCGATGTATGGCCCAGCCAGTTATGACGTTATTTCTTTTCTTTATCAGGCTAAAGCCAATTTCCCGGAGGATTTTAAAAACGAAATGCTCCAATATTATTCTTCGTTCTGGCAAAGCAGCAGGGATAAGGCTGATCTCTCCGAATCTTTTAACTGGATCAGGATGATGCGTTTTTTACAGGTTTTGGGCGCTTATGGTTTCCGTGGGTTGATTCAAAGAAAAGCGCATTTTTTGAGCAGTTTAACATTAGGCATACAAAACATCGTCAATCTAAGCCATGATTGGGATGTTATAGGAGATGATTTTCCGGAGCTCTATAAGATTATCCAAAAACTACAGGATAAAGATATCAGCAATAAAATAAAGGAGTTGATTAATCAATAAAATATTAACAAAACAAAAAACCTCAGAATGAATTCTGAGGTTTTTTCTGAATATCTTCAGTCTCTCTAATTATTTAATACAAATTCAATCCTTCTCTTACAATTCGCTTGGCGAATTTAAATTTTGGTCCCCAATAATTATCGTCTAATGAGGAAACCATAACACCTTTGGATGTCGCTGCGTGGATAAACTTAACCTCACCATCAGCGGTTACACTTTCTACTATCCCGACATGGGAGATTCTTCTGCCACCGTGCGAAAAGAAAACAAGATCGCCTTTTTGCAATTGTGTGCGTTCTACAGAATCACCTTCCTGAGATTGCTCTGCTGCAACTCTTGGCAGGTTCATCCCTGCGGCTGCTCCAAATACGGACAGTACAAATGCTGAGCAGTCTATTCCACTTCTGGAAGTTCCTCCGAAACGGTAAGGCGTTCCCAAATAACTTTCAGCTTCGGATAGGATGTTGTCTATTGTATTGCTATGCTTGATCGCATTTTCTATCGCAGATCTTTTGATAACCTCGTTGGTATTGGCAATAGACGCCAAAACTTTTTGACCTTTGTTATCATCAGATTTATTAGAAACTGGGTTAATATCTAACGATGCAAATTTGGCATCGGTTTTGTATGTTTGGTTGTTAGAAACCACATAGTTAGACACGCAAGATTGCATAGAAAAAAATGTGGCCACAAATAAAGCATAAATAAGAACTCTTTTCTTCATATATATTTAATTACCTGTGTTAAATTGAGTTGGTTTTTTGTGAATGCATAGCAAATGTAGCCAATCGAGTTTAAAGGCTATTCCTGATGAAAGGAACAGACTTTCATTTTAACACATTTTAACAATCTCTTTGGGAATGTTAAAAAAAAACAAACCGCAAAGCTTAATTTTAGGCTTTGCGGTTTAATTTTTAGTTAAGATTTTTTAACGTTTTGTAGATATTTATCTAGTAAACAACATCTCTCTATATTTTGTCAGTGGCCACAGCTCATCATCCACCATCATTTCCAACGCATCAGCACCAGATCTAATATTGTCGAAAAGAGGTTTAACCTTATTACAATACTCCTCTGCCTGCTTTTGTCCTCCTGCCGTGTTTTTGGCTTTTTCTTTTGCTGCCAATAGCTCATCAACGCCTAACTTGATCAAGGAGACATTACCTGAAATATCAGCAATCAGACTTAGCTGTTCTTTTGCCAATGTTTTGAACTCCTTGTCACCAAAAATTTCTTTAAGGCCTTTTACGTTCTCTATTAATCTGTTTTGATAATTAAGAGCTGCAGGAATGATGTGGTTCCTTGCAATATCTGCCAACACTCTGGCTTCAATATCAATGACTGTAGAATATTTCTCCAGTTTAATTTCGTTTCTGGCTTCAAACTCGCGGTGAGAATAGATTCCTAACTCGTCATAAAGATCAACAAACTTTTTGTCCATCTCTTTTTTAAGAGCTTCCGGCGTCGTTTTCAAGTTGTGAAGACCTCTTTTTTTAGCCTCTTTGGCCCAGTCATCGGAGTAACCATCGCCTTCGAACATAATGTTTTTAGATTCTTTGATGTATTCTCTCAACACATTGAAGATAGCCTCATCTTTCTTAAGGCCTTTAGTTTCGATTAATGCATCAACTTCTGCTTTGAAAACTTTAAGCTGCTTAGCCATAATCACATTCATCACCGTCATCGGCTCTGCACAGTTTGCAGACGAACCAACTGCCCTAATTTCAAATTTGTTACCCGTAAAGGCAAACGGGGATGTTCTGTTTCTATCGGTATTGTCCAAAAGGATTTCAGGGATCTTACCTACAACGTTCAGCTTAAGCTCTGTCTTTTCTTCGGGTGACAATTTACCGTCGGTTACTTTTTCCAATTCTTCCAAAACGCCAAACAACTGACTTCCGATGAAGGCAGAAATAATAGCCGGTGGTGCCTCATTAGCGCCTAACCTGTGGTCATTGCTGGCAGATGCGATGGACGCTCTTAATAAGTCCGCATAATCATGAACCGCCTTCAAAGTATTTACAAAGAATGTCAAAAACTGTAGGTTTTTCTTTGGGTTTTTCCCTGGGCTCAAAAGATTTTCGCCAGTGTCGGTACTCAAGGACCAGTTGTTATGTTTACCACTACCGTTTACGCCCGCAAATGGTTTTTCATGAAATAAAATATGGAAATGGTGCTTGTGAGCCACTCTGGCCATCACATCCATTAATAATGAGTTGTGATCCACCGCTACGTTAGCTTCTTCAAACATAGGAGCCAACTCAAACTGGTTAGGCGCCACCTCGTTGTGACGGGTTGTTACAGGAATCCCCAGTTTCATACATTCAATTTCCAACTCTTTCATAAAGTTCATCACCCTGGTAGGGATAGAACCAAAATAATGGTCATCCAATTGTTGACCCTTTGCTGGTGAATGTCCTAAAAGTGTTTTTCCGGTCATCACAAGATCTGGCCTAGACTGGTACAATGCGGTATCTACAAGAAAATATTCTTGCTCCCAGCCTAATGTAGCTGAAACCTTACCGACATTTTTGTCGAAATAAGCCTTCATCACATCTGTAGCAGCCTCGTCTACAGCGTTCAGCGCTCTTAACAATGGTGTTTTATAATCCAGTGTTTCGCCGGTATATGATATGAAAATTGAAGGAATACAAAGCGTAGTTCCCATAATAAAAGCTGGCGAAGTTGGATCCCAAGCCGTATAACCTCTAGCCTCGAATGTATTACGGATTCCACCATTTGGGAAAGAAGAGGCATCTGGTTCTTGCTGAATCAATAAAGCACCACTAAACCTCTCGATGGCACGACCACCACCGATAGGCGTGAAAAAAGAATCATGCTTCTCAGCTGTTGCCCCCGTTAAAGGTTGAAACCAGTGCGTATAATGGGTAACACCTTTGGACATTGCCCAGTCCTTCATAGCAACTGCCACCTGATCCGCAATATGCCTCTGGATTTTGGTCCCTTTTCTAATGGCATCTAGTATTGATGTAAATGCTTCTTTGGTCAGGTATTCTCTCATAGTTTCTTCGGAGAAAACATTCTGACAGAATAATTCTGATAATTTTGCAGGTACATCTACAAAATTGTCTTTTCTGTAGCTCTTAAAAGGTAGCTCAGCCAGAGCCTTGAATCTTAATGTTGACATAGGTGTTTCATATTTAAACAGGTCAAATTTACAAAAAATAGACATCCAAATAATTAAGACCCTATAAAATTAATATGGCTTATGAAATTTAATATCTATTTCACAAATAAACCCCAAAGAAAACAGACCAAACAAACATTTTGCTACATTCACAATATCGTTACATAAAATTATCATTCTTTTTTATCCAATATAAAGTATAAATATTAAATTTAAATCTCAAAAAAAATAAGACATCACCAGCGTAACAGCCTGTAAAAAAACATCTTAGTTCAATTAAAATTGATTTAAATAAAATTATGTAACTTTGCAGACTTTTACAAAAATTTATTATATGGCAAATTCAAGAGCAAGAGAAACCACAGAAGCTATCGAAAGACTTTACGTCTCTATGAGACATTTGTTTTACAGAGGATTCTTCAAACCTTCGGGAGTTTCGGGTGCGTCGTTAAGAAAACTCTTAATGGTGATCAACCCAGAGATCTACGGCAGTATGAGCATCCCCAACAAGATAGAACTGGATGGTTTACTTTATGTTCTTGACCGTCTGCCAGAAGGAATAGAGGAATGTTCATTCATCCACCTAACGTCTGATGAAGGTTTTGATAAAGGCAGCTTTGAGCCTATTGTTCCTAAAAAAAGACGCCGAAACTGTTACCGGATTGATGAGCACCAAATGAACATTGAGGTTTTGCTGGGAAGATCTGAAATCTATGATATCCTTACCCACCTTACTTTTCTTTATCTGGAAGCAGATAAGATTAGAAATATTGGTTTTGACCTTGAATCTGAGGGCCGTCCAAGAAGGGTTTGGAAGATCATTGAGGAAGTTGCGAAAGGTGAAAAAAAATACAGCCGCAAAGAAAAAGAGGTTGCTTTAATCCATCTTTCTTCGTTCCTGGGCAGGACTTTTGATGAAACGCTTAATTCTTACAACAACTTTGGTGATGATAAAAACCCAGATCGCCTATTCAAAATCATCTATTGGCTAGGTCAAAACAGCTTGGATGATTGGAGAGAAAGCCGTGAAAGAGAAATTTATTTTTCATCTATACTACAGGAAAGAGTGGGACACCACCTTTTTGGGGAACGATGGGCCAACAAAATCAAAAAAGTGCTGGTAGATAATAATCTTCAAATGCGGCCGCTACACATCATCAGTGCCAACATGCACTCGGTAAAGAACATGATTTTTGCAAACGATGCACTTGGTAAAAAAGGTACGAAGGAAGTCGATTATAAATTGTTTGCAGATATCAGCAACCAAAAAGATTTGCAGAATAAAATTCTTGACCATGCATTAAGTGAGGGAATGATTTATATTGATGATAATAGCGGTAGCAATATTGATGTTCAGATTATAGATCTTTCAAAAACTGAACTTAAGAACACGGTCTTTGCAGGTCAAAAATTTTCTGGCGACGACATTATTCTTGTATTTGATTATGCCTTTGGAGAGCAGGCGTTTGAGGTAATGGATGAATTGCTAAGACCTTACGAGGTGAATGGCGAAGTCTATATGATGAAGGTTAAATCAATATCCATCATGGGAAAAGCCGGGATCCTAACCGGGAAAAAAGGCGATATCATGATTCCGACCTCTCATATCTTTGAAGGGACTGCTGATAACTACGTTTTTGATAATGCGTTGAAAGCAACAGACTTTGTAGATGACGAGATAAAAGCTTACGAAGGACCAATGGTTACCGTATTAGGAACATCTCTTCAGAATAAAGATATTTTATCTTACTTCATGACCACTTCTTGGAAAGCGATTGGATTGGAAATGGAAGGCGCCCATTATCAAAAAGCCATCCAAGTAGCAAGTAATATACGCCACCACATTTCGCCGGATTTATTTGTAATGTACGCTTATTACGCATCTGACAACCCATTGGAAACAGGAAGCACTTTATCTTCTGGAGGATTAGGCCTCACCGGAGTGAAACCAACATATATGATTACACACAAGATCCTCGAGAAAATATTTTCGAATAAAGATCTTTAAAAAGCAATGACCGGCAATTTTGTCGGTCATTATTTTATTTATAATTTCAATCAGATAAAATTGGCTATTGTGTAGATAAGCAATCCTACCAATCCGCCAACAATTGTCCCATTGATCCTGATAAACTGAAGATCCTTGCCCACTTCCAGCTCCAATTTTCTGCTGAGTTCCCGGCCTTCCCAATTACCCACTGTATTGCTGATAAGATTGCCAAAATTCTTGGTGTTTTTCAAAATGTATTTATAAGCTGTAACACGAACCCAATGATCTATCCGATGTTGGAAAACTACATCATTCTGAAGGTTATGAACAAAATCTGTAAGACTTTTTTTGATATAGATTTTCAGGTTAGAATGATCTTCCGTCAACTCTTTTAACAATGATGTCTTGAGCGACTGCCAGATGTCAGCAGCATATTTTTGAAGTTTCTCTGCTTTAAGGAACTCGGTTTTGATATCATTAAATTCCGTTTCCCATTTGGCATCCGTTTTTAAACCTTTAGCAAAATCAAGAATTTTATCCGTAATCTTAGCCCTCAGTGGATGGTTGGGATTCTCTTCTACCTCCTGAAAATAATGACTGAGGCCTTCGGTAATCTTCTCTGCAATCTTATGATCCACAGATTTTGGGATGAAGAAAAAACTCTCCTTCTCTACCCTTTCCGACACTAGGCTTTCATTCGCCAATATATAATTTTTAATCTGAGAACTGAGGTTGGTAATGATTTCCTGATGGTCGTTCCTATTTAGCAAGTAACTAATTCCATTGGCAATCACATCATTTATTTTAACAGAGTCAGCCATTTCCGTTGCTTTGGCTGTGATAAATGATTCGACACTTTTATCGTCCAGTTTTATCAGAATATCTTTGAGAACAGAAGATAATTCGTTAATCAAAATCGATTGATTTCTATCCTTTGACAACCAATCTCCGACATAAACCGAAACTTTTAGGTTTTGGATATATGGCCGTATGTTTTGAGGCGACAGAAAATTCTCTACTACAAAATTGCCAAGATTGTCCCCGATTTTATCTTTAGAATTCTGGATCAAATTGGTATGCGGAATCTTGATGCCCATAGGATAATTAAAAAGTGCCGTCACAGCAAACCAATCTGCCAGTGCCCCAACCATAGCCGCCTCGGAAAAAGCCCTGATGTAACCAATCCAATGAGAATCATGCTCTTTCTGCAAAACCGTCATGCTGATAAAAATGGCTGCCATTAGGATAAATAATCCCGTAGCCAGTGTTTTATAATTTCTGAGTTGCTTTTTTTTCTGTAAGTCGTTCATGATTATTAAAATTAGAAAATCATTCCAAACAAATTTATTGATAATTGACTAAATTAAATCTATTTTTACACAAAGGATCTGCCATGCTGAAAAAGACATTCAATATCGTTCTGTTAATCATTGCTGCAATTATTTTAGCAATTTACATCAGCGGCTACAATTATCTTTTTACGGGCATCCGCCTGACTTACCTCCGAGGAAAAAACAGCTCCAGCATAGATGACGGCAAATATTTTGCATCGAACCTCATCCTAAAAGGAAATCCAAAACCATGGCCACTGGCTTCAGATTATAATCAGAAAAAATTATCGCCCGCGCTTCAGCAACATTTGGAAGAAACTGGAACCGTGTCTTTTGTGGCGATACAGCACGGGAAAATCTTTCAGGAACATTATTGGGAAAATTATACGCGCAGCACCGCAAGCAATTCTTTTTCTATGGCAAAAACGATTACTGTCCTATTGTTGGGCAAAGCTATTGATGACGGTCGAATCACTGGCATTAACTCCCGATTTTCCGATTTTTACCCCGAGTTTACGCAAAAAAAATGGGGGAAAAACCTGACTTTACAACAACTGGCATCTATGGAGGCCGGGCTAGATTGGAAAGAGGATTATAAAAACCCGTTCCTCCCGAATGCTAAAGCTTACTATGGATCTTCTCTTGCCGATGTTGTTTTTAGTACCTCATTAAAAGAGAACCCTGGTACCCATTTCGAATATCAGAGCGGTGCTACACAATTATTGGGTTTTGCAATTGGGAAAAGTCTTGGCGAACCGCTTGCATCCTACGCTTCTTCAAAGTTGTGGAAGCCTTTGGGTATGGAGCAAAATGCGCAGTGGACTACCGATAACCTTTCTATAGAGAAGAGTTTTTGCTGTATACAATCCAATGCCAGAGATTGGGGAAAAATTGGGCAACTTTTACTTAATGATGGTAAAGTAGATGAGATCCCAATCATCAGCGCGTCTTTTATCAGCCAAATGATTACACCTGCAGAACATTCTAATGGGACTTACGGCATGGGGCTTTGGATTAATAATGATACTAAAGTTAAACATTATTATCTCCACGGGCTTTATGGGCAATATGTGATTGTTGTGCCCCAGTACGATCTCGTAATTGTAAGAATGGGTAACCTAGAAGATCCTAAAAAAGACCAAAAAAACCGGCCTACTGAAGTCGAGTTTTATATCAATGAAGTCTTAAAGATGGCCGATAAAAATCAATCGGCATCATAATCCAACAAGGCGAAAACACTTAGCAGCGTGCTGTTTTTCAGCTTTTGCTCAGATTCTTTGGTGTATTGCGCTTCGTTATGGGCAGGAACATAGATTTCGTAGAAATTTTTATTCCTCAAGACAAATAATGTTGACCCAATAATCATGGTCAGTATATCTTCGGACTTGGGCGCATTATGAAAAACCCCGGAAATAATCCCTCTTTTGATAATCTCATCCAGTCTTGCCACACAAGTCTGGTAAAATTCCAAAAGGTCATCTTTTACATTATCCAGCGTCCTCATTTCCTGGGTTACAAACCCGTGAAAATAGCTGTATTTGTAAAGCAAAGAAATGATATAATTGATAATCTCCTTCATCTGCATCTCGGGTTTGCCCTCTTTGATGGTTTGGGCAAATTCAGAAAAACTCTCCTTCGTGCGCTGTACGCGGTATTGATAGAGATACGACATCATTTTTTCTTTGGACCCAAAGTAGTAAGAAATCATTGCCACATTGATATTGGCTTTGGTGCAAATATCCCTTACGGATGTTCCGTCATAGCCTTTTTTAGCAATAAGTTCCTCTGCAACATCCAAGATTTTCGTTTGTTTTTCTGTAAATTTTTTCCTCATCCTCTTTTCAAAGATTTCATGTAAAATTATAATTATTTTTCAACAACTCCAACAGATTTTGACGTATAAAACATGTGTGGCATTATTAATCTGAACTCGGTTTTAACCCAAATTAATTCTAAATACATTCACCATTATCGACAAGAATTAATTATATTTATCCAATGGATTTTCTGGATTTTCATCACCACTCACCATCAAAAAAAGGCATTTATAACCTTAATTATGGAGAAAAAGCACCTGATGTCCCATTTTCCGCAGGATTGCATCCCAAAGATATTTCAGACGATTGGGAATCTGATCTTGAAATGATTAAAGAAATTTCCCTGTTTCCCAGTTGCATTGCCATAGGCGAATGTGGGCTGGATGGCTTAATCGACATTGATGAAAAAATTCAGAATACGGTTTTCTCTCAGCATCTTTCCTGGGCAGAGGAAATCAATAAACCAGTAATCATTCACTGTGTACGCCGGTTTTCGCAACTTTTACATTACAAGAACAAGCCGATTCCTAAAATCATTCATGGATTTAACAAAAAATCCAATATTGCCGAAGAACTTCTGGACACCGGCTTTTACCTGAGTTTTGGAAAAGCAGTGTTAGAACATGTATCTTTGCAAAAATTGATTGAAGGATTTCCCATCGAGAAAATGTTTCTTGAAACCGATGATGCAGATTTTGACATCGCGCAACTATATGAAAAAGTTTCGGCCATCAAATCGATTGGCATCGAAGATTTGAAAAATCAAATGTGGGAAAATCTGGAAACGGTAACTAATTATGGATAAATTTTGGTTAGAGCGCACCGAGCTGCTGATAAAAGACGATGGAATAGAAACGTTGAAAAATGCTAAGATTCTGGTTATAGGACTTGGCGGTGTAGGATCTTTTGCGGCAGAGTTTTTGGCCAGAGCCGGCGTAGGCCACATGATTATTGTAGATGGCGATACCGTGGACATTACCAATATCAATCGGCAACTTCCTGCGCTGCATTCTACCATTGGGCAACATAAAGTAGAACTGGTAGGCCAGAGATTATTGGATATCAATCCAGATCTTCAGCTTTTGAAAATCAATGAATTTTTGGAACCCGAAAGGATGGAAGCCCTAATCAAATCTGAGAAGTTTGATTACGTCTTGGATTGTATCGATTCTCTAACGCCAAAATTGGCTCTTATAAGAACCTGCAGAAGACACAAAATAAAACTGGTATCTTCTATGGGTGCCGGTGGCAAAACAGATCCCAGCAAAGTTATGGTACGCGACATCAGCAAAACCAACAACTGCCTATTGGCAAGACAGGTAAGAAAACGTTTGAAAAAAGAGAAAATCAACAAGGGTTTCCGTTGTGTATTTTCTACCGAACTGCAGGACGAAAACAGCCTGAAAATGACTGATGGAAAGAATTTTAAACGGTCTTTCTATGGCACCATCAGTTTTATCCCGGCATTATTTGGTCTGTACGCTGCCGCCGAAGTTATCAATTACCTAACCGGAAGAAAATAATGCCCAAAACAAACAGTTATCCTACCGCAGAAAAGCTGAAAAAAAAGGCGGATATTGATCTTTTATTTAAAAAAGGCAAATGGATTTCTGTGGATCAAATCAGGATTATCCACCTCAACATTCCAGAAACTGAAACTCAGAAAATAGGCGTGTCGGTTTCTAAAAAATATTTTAAACGGGCGGTTGACAGAAACCGTATCAAACGCCTTTTGCGGGAATCTTACCGGCTGAATAAACAGCTGTATAAAGATGCTTTTGGTGAAAAATCGCTGGCGATGTTATTTTGGGTTTCCAAAGATTTGCCCGAAAATTTTTCTGTTGTGGAAAATCAGTTTGTTAAACTTTGTTCAAAAAAAAATCCATCATCAGCAGTTAATTTGTAACTTTAGTTCTTAAAACATTACAAATGAGCGATTTCCTACCCTATCTGATCAGTGGTTTTATTGGCATTGGCCTGGCAGCAGCTTCGGGATTCCGGGTGTTTTTACCTTTCTTTTTTGTAAGCCTTGCATCCTATCTCGGCTGGATCCCAATCTCCGATCAATTTGAATGGCTTTCCGGATTGCTGGCACTTATCACAACCGGAGTTGCTACGGTTATAGAAATATTGGCTTACTACATCCCTTTTGTGGACAATATACTGGACAGCCTCGCAATCCCTTTGGCAACCATTGCCGGATCTGTATTGTTTGCAAGCCAGTTTATAGAATTGGGAAGCTTTTCGCAATGGGCTTTGGCTTTAATCGCCGGCGGCGGAACTGCGGCCACTATTGCCACGGGATTTGCAGGAACCAGGGCAGCGTCTTCTGCCTCTACGGCGGGCATCGGCAACAATGTCATTACCACAACAGAAACGGCAGGAGCTGGGGTAATGTCGGCATTGTCTTTATTTTTACCCGTTATTGCATTTTTGATCGCAATTGTACTGCTGATTGCCGTGATCATTTTTGGCCAAAAAATCTGGCGGAAGCTAAAAGTAAAAACATCTTAGATATTATTTCTGAATTAGCCTTAATTAAAAAGAGAACCCAAAAAGTTCTCTCAATCATTAATCTTTTAGTCTGGCAATTACATCAATACCGCCTTTTGTTTTGTCTCCAATCTTACAAAGGATCTCCGTATCCAGAGGCAGAAAAACATCCATTCGGGAACCGAACTTGATAAATCCAAACTCATGTCCTGCTTTGGCTTTGTCCTCTATATTACAGTAGAAAACGATCCTTCTGGCAACATAACCCGCAATCTGGCGGAACACCACATTATGGTTGGTCATACTTTTCACAGCTACGGTAGTTCTCTCATTTTCTGTGGAAGATTTCTCATGCCAAGCCACAAGATATTTGCCGGGATGGTACTTTTTATAAATAACATCGCCACTTACCGGATACCGACAGATATGCACGTTAAGCGGTGACATAAAAATTGAAACCTGGATGCATTTTTCTTTTAGAAATTCATCTTCAAAAACCTCTTTGATCATCACCACTTTTCCATCTACGGGAGCCACAACATTTTCGGTATGATCCAGGATGGCTCTTTTGGGAACCCTGAAAAACCAAAATATCAATCCTAACATTACCAATAGCGGCAATAGAATAAGCAATGACCCAATCCCCAAATAATAAATAGAGATGGCAGCAATAAATGCTATAAACAGGATGGCAACTACTAATGTTCCCTTCGATTCTTTATGAAGTTTCATATATACAGTCTAAAATAATTTTTCTAAAATAAAATACAGGTAAATTACCGGTGCGCAGATGATAAAGCTGTCCAGCCTGTCTAAAACGCCACCATGCCCTGGAATAATATTCCCACTGTCTTTGACTGCAAAACTACGTTTTAACTGACTTTCTACCAAATCACCCAATGGCGCAAAGATAGACGTCAAAAGTCCCACAATCATCCAGTTCCCTCGTAAATCCGGGAAATATTGTTCTACAAAAAAACCCAGTATCAATGTTAAAACAACACCGCCTGCAAAACCTTCCCATGTTTTTTTAGGTGAAATTTTGGGTGCCATTTTATGCTTACCAAAGAATTTCCCGGTAAGATATGCAAAGGTGTCACTGCTCCAGATGAGAACAAACAGCATAAACACCTCCAGCGTAAAAGGCTTGTCAGGATCTAGCGTACTGAATTTTGGCAATCCCAGCGCAAATCCAAAAGGAAGCGCAAGATAAGCAACGGTAAAAATCAATTTTCCGTTTTCGAAATAAAGTTCGCGCGGATATTTGAAAAGCGTAATGACGGCAATGGGAATTAGGGCCAAAGCCATCAACTCACTAAAATTGACATCGAAGAAGAAGCCGTGGTAGAAAAAACGTTTGCTAAACCTATAGTAAACAATCGCAGCAATGGGGAAAACCAGCCATTTGTAAAAGCTGTTGTCAAACTTCATCACACGGATGCATTCATAAAGGCCAACCGCCAAAAGAAATGTGATCAATCCATAAAAAAGGTATTGCTGCTTAACCTCCGGCAGAAAACTGCTGAAAAGATATTCGCCCAATGGCGTTGTACAAACTGTGATAATCAGGACATAAACGAGCCCCGACAAAGAACGCTGAATGAAATTTTTATCCAAAACCGAATTTTAATCTTCCAGCAAAAGTAAGAAAAGTTTGGTATTATCCTTATTAGGCGTGTCCAATTTGGAATGGCTGCCACTTATTGAAGTGAGGTTTTTGAGATTGCCGGCACGTTTTACCTTCATCATAGCCTCGTTCAGGTTGCTTGCAATTTGCGAAACATTGGCCATTATGATAATTTTTGAAGGCAGCCGTGAGGAATGGTAATGCAGGATATTATTGTGGGACAACATAATGCGCCCGTCAAAAGCAATAAGATATTCGCAGGTGATAAAGGCCGCGTCGTTATTCTCTGTCAATTGCTCTGTGTAAGGCGTTTTGATAACATCCAAAAAGTTTTTGAGATCCGGATCATAGCAGAACACATCGTGGATATGCTCTATCTTGATAATCTGGTTAAGCGTCTGCAAAGCCTCCGACTCATCGGCACAATAATTAAAAAAACCACCTGAGTGCGTAAAAAGCTGTGCAAATTTATAATCAAGATCAGCATCCCGAAGCTGATCTGCCAGTTTGGTAACATCCGGCTGCTCTTCTTCTGGCTGATTCATTATTTTATTTACGATTCTCTTGAACAGACTCAATTTCTGTGTATTTTTTGTTAATTAGTACAAATGTAAAGAATATTATAATACTCTAAAAACCAAAACTTTATTTTAATAAAAAAATCCTAAATAAAATTTAGGATTTTTATTATTTGTTTTCACTTACTGGTTTTAACTCTCTGTATTTAAGACATTTCCAGCATCTGCAGGATTATCTACGCTAGAGACTGGTTGCTCCGTAAGTTCCGGATCCCAAGCGCGTTTTCCGAATATTTCTTCCAAATCTTCGCGGAAGATCACTTCTTTCTCCAACAATTTATGGGCCAAGGCTTGCAATTTATCACTATTTTGTGACAGTATCGTAATTGCTCGCTGATATTGGGTCTCCACCAGTTTGGAAATCTCTTCATCAATTAACTTGGCTGTTTCCTCAGAATAAGGTTTTCCGAAACTGTATTCAGATTGGCCAGAGCTGTCATAATAAGAGATATTACCTACTTTGTCATTAAGACCGTAGATGGTAACCATGGCTTGCGCTTGTTTTGTAACCCTTTCTAGATCCGATAAAGCTCCTGTTGAAATATTGCCAAAAGTGACCTGTTCTGCAGCCCTACCGCCTAATGTTGCACAAATCTCGTCCAACATCTGTTCTGTAGTGGTCAACTGCCGCTCTTCCGGCAAATACCATGCAGCACCAAGTGAACGTCCTCTAGGAACAATCGTTACCTTTAGCAATGGCGCAGCATGCTCTACCAACCAAGAAATAGTGGCATGACCAGCTTCGTGAAAAGCCACTCTTTTTTTCTCAGATGGTTTGATCGCTTTATTTTTCTTCTCGAGACCTCCAATAATCCTATCTACAGCATCCAAAAAGTCCTGCTTGTTAACCGCTTCATGCGCATTTCTTGCAGCAATAAGTGCCGCTTCGTTACAAACATTGGCAATATCTGCCCCACTAAAACCTGGCGTTTGCTTAGCTAAAAATTCACGGTCTATAGAATCATCCAATTTGATTTTTTTCAAATGGACATCAAAAATCTGTTGTCTCTCATGCAATTCCGGAAGATCCACGTAGATTGACCTGTCAAAACGACCGGCTCTCATCAGAGCTTTATCAAGAATATCAGCACGGTTGGTGGCAGCCATTACTATAACATTGGTATCGGTTCCAAAACCGTCCATCTCTGTCAGTAATTGATTGAGTGTATTTTCACGCTCATCATTTCCTCCTTGAAAACCGCCTTTTCCTCTTGCCCTACCAATAGCATCAATTTCATCGATGAAGATAATGGCAGGAGATTTTGCCTTGGCCTGAGCAAAAAGATCTCTCACCCTAGAGGCACCCACACCTACAAACATCTCTACAAAATCCGACCCGGACAAAGAGAAGAAAGGAACTTTTGCTTCACCGGCAACTGCCTTGGCTAAAAGAGTCTTCCCTGTTCCTGGAGGCCCTACCAAAAGAACACCTTTAGGAATTTTACCACCCAGTTTGGTATATTTGTCTGAATTTTTCAGGAAATCTACCACCTCCTGAACTTCTTCTTTAGCACCTTCTAATCCAGCTACATCTTTGAAAGTCACCTGGATTTTATCCTTTTCGTCAAACAGCTTGGCTCTGGATTTCCCAATACTGAAAATCTGTCCGCCAGGGCCTCCGGCACCACCGCCCATTTTTCTGAATAGAACAAAATAGAACAAAGCCATGATCCCAATCCAGAAAAGTGCTGTAAATAGCAGGTCTGAGAAAAACCCTTGGCTTTTCCCAAACTCCATCCTGGCCTGTTTGGCCTGAAGAGAGTTGATCTCGTCAAACTTTTCTTGGAAATATCTCAGGTCACCGTAAGTGAGCACAAAATCCGGGCTTGGCTTGATATTGATCATAGACAGCGGATCGTTTTTCTTTTCGTTGCCAGCCAGCTGCGTTTTCGCTTCTTTGGTTAGGTAAACATCTGCTTTGTAATTGTCTCTGTAGACCATTACTTCGCTCACTTTACCTTGCTGTACAAGACTGTAAAATTCTTTTTCGTCAATATTTTTCACCATAGAATCTCCCAGAAGACCTGGCAGAAATATGAGTAAAATAATCCCTAACAAAACGGGGATAAACCAATTGAATCCTTTATTATTCATTCTTACTTTTTAAAATTATTATGATGCAGAATTGGCATCTTTTAGCTTTCTACGGATGTGATCTTCGCATCGCCCCACAGTTCCTCTATATCGTAATATTCGCGGATCTGTTTTTGGAAAACATGCACCACTACAGAAACGTAATCTACCAAAACCCACATGGCATTTTCTGTACCTTCTACATGCCAAGGTCTTTCCTTAAGATCGTTTCTCACTTTTTTTTCTATATTGCCGGCAATAGCAGAAACCTGCGTATTGGAGTTTCCGCTGCAGATGATAAATGTCTCTGCTACCGAATTTTCTATGCCCGAAAGATCAAAAATCTGAATATCTTCTCCTTTTGTATCCTGTATAGACTCTATGATTTTGTCTATTAATAATTGTTTTTCTGTACTTTTACTCATTCAAAAAAATTGTGTAATTGCAAATTTATTGATTTTTATCTATTTATCTTTTGTTTCCTCACCGATAATCTCATAAAGTTTTCATAAATGACCCCGCTGCTATATCTGGAAAAATGTTTCTCTACAAATGACGAAATACTAATTCACACTCATAAAGACGAATCAACTGCCGTATTTACCTTTAATCAGACCAGAGGTCGTGGGCAGTATGGGAATGTATGGGATGCCAACACCAATCAAAACCTAGCCTACTCCATTGCTGTCAACTGCACAAATATCAGTATTCCCAATACGCTGCTCAACTATTATACCGCAATAGTTATTCGGGATTTTCTGGCCAATATGACCAAAGCAGAGGTTAAAATAAAATGGCCCAATGATATTATTATGAATGGAAAAAAGGTCTGCGGTATCCTCATTGAGAAAAAGAAGGTCGTGGATGCAGAGTTTTTTATCATTGGCATTGGCATTAATGTATTGCAGAAAGATTTCTCGAACTTACCCAAAGCAGGCTCCATCTATACGACAACAGGACAATTAATGGATCTCCCAATTTTTGCAGAGCAGTTCCATAAATATTTTAGCTCACAAATTATCCAAAACATTTCTGAAGATTTTATCCTGGAGACTTATAATAAGTTTCTCTTTCACAAAGACCAAATCTCTGTATTTTATAAAGAAAAAATAAGACAAAATGGCATTATTAAAAAAGCTGATGCAAATGGCTTTCTTTGGATTGACTTGGAAAATGAAGGCCTTAAAAAATTCTTTCACAAAGAAATAGAAATGCTCTACTAACCCTTGCGATTACTCGTTGGCACGTTTGAAGTAGAGGTAAGCAGCCACAGGGGCAAACACGATATTTGGCAGCCACATGGCTAACAATGGTGGCAATGTCTTGTTCTCGGATACCACATTAAGCACCTGAAAAGAGAACACAAACAAAAACGCTAGTGCAATTCCCAATGCGAGGTTAAGACCGAGGCCGCCGCGCTTTTTCTGTGATGACAAAGACAATCCCAAGAATGTCAAAATAATAATGGAAAATGGCATTGATGTGCGCTGGTAGAGCTCGTTATAAAAAGACGTTACGTTGGTGTTTCCTTTTATCTTTTCACGCCTTATTAGTTCAAGAAGTTCGGGTGTTGTTTTATTTTGAGCAACCAATACATCGGGGAAAAGTTCTGAAGGTGGCAATTTGAAATCCTGTGTTTTGGTAGATCCGTTGGAAAGAATCTCAGTATCATTTTTACCGGCCCTTCTCTCAGAATAATTATTGAGATTAAAAACTTTTTTTTTCTGATCCCATTGGATATCCGAGGCCGTAATCTGATGTATTAATTTCTTGTTGTTATCAAATTTCTGATACATATAACCAGAGCCCCGATTATCTTTCTTGTTATAACTGTTGACAAAAATATATTCGCTGGGATTAAGATTAGACGCTATGGTAACATTCCCAAGCAACTTCTCCCTATTAATAGAGTTATAAGTGTAGGGCTCCAGCACGTTCTTCTTAATATTGGCCCAAGGCAGAATAAAATGATTAAGCGCCAAAGTGGCAATCGCAATCAGTAGAGATGTAGTAAGATAAGGGCGTGCAAACCGATGAAAACTGGCTCCACTACTTATAATTGCGACAATCTCGGTATTATTGGCCATCTTGGAAGTAAAAAATATAACCGTAATGAAAACCAAAATCGACATAAAAGTCAATATAAGATTGAGAATCCAGAAGGGATAAAAATTAAGTAAAAAATATCCAACTGTAAAACCATTACTTTCTATTCTGGGCGTTTTGGACTGGACATCTACCACCAATACAATAATAGACAACAAAGCCAACATAAATATGAGGGTTCCGAGGTATTTTTTAAGAACATAAAGGTCTATTATTTTCATCATCTGGATCTGACTATTTTTTTTGAGCCAATGTAATATCGTTAATTTCTTTTACAATCTCTTTTTCAACTGAGGAACAATTTGATCTTTCCATTGGTAAAAATCTCCAGCCACAATATGCTCTCTCGCTACTTTTACCAGATCCAAATAAAAAGCAAGATTATGAATAGATGCAATCTGTTTAGCCAGATATTCTTTGGCTACGAAAAGATGCCTCACATAAGCCTTGCTGTACTCCTGATCCACAAAACTTGTCCCAAACTCATCCAATGGTGAAAAATCGGTTTTCCACTTTTCGTTTTTCATATTCATGATGCCTTGCCAAGTGAAGAGCATGGCATTTCTGGCATTCCTGGTTGGCATTACACAATCCATCATATCGATGCCAAACCCTATACTTTCAAGGATGTTCCAAGGCGTACCAACACCCATCAGGTAACGAGGTTTTTCTTTGGGTAAAATATCGGTAACTTCATCGGTGATGCGATACATTTCATCTTCGGGCTCGCCCACAGAAAGACCACCAATGGCATTCCCTTCAGCGCCCGCTTCCGAAATAACTTCTGCTGAGATTTTCCTTAGATCTGAAAAACAAGAACCTTGAACGATAGGGAACAATCGTTGTTTGTGACTATATAATTCTTTATTTTGCCCAGTCCAATCGATACATCTTTTTAACCAACGATGCGTCAATTCCATTGATGTTTTCACTGCATTATAATCACTAGGATAAGCAATGCATTCATCAAAAGCCATAAAAATATCGGCACCAATTTGTCTTTGGATCTGCATAGAAACTTCTGGCGACATAAAGCGCAAACTTCCATCAATATGCGACTTGAATTTTACACCTTCTTCAGTAATTTTTCTGCTTTTTGCCAATGAGAAAACCTGATAACCGCCAGAATCTGTAAGAATTGGCTTTTCCCAGTTCATGAACTTATGAAGCCCGCCGGCCTGCTGCATGACATCCATGGTAGGTCGCAACATCAGGTGATAGGTGTTCCCCAAGATTATCTGTGCCTTTATGTCATCCCTCAACTCACGCTGATGAACTGTTTTAACTGAGGCTACTGTGCCCACCGGCATAAAAATTGGGGTTTGTATCTGCCCGTGATCGGTCGTTATAACGCCGGCTCTGGCTTTGGATTCCGTCGTCTTTTCGATTTCAAAAAAATTCATTCGTCTATATGATTTCTGTCTACAACCGCATGTCATAAACTGATCTTATTATTTTATTATTGTCTTACTTGAGGTGGTATATTACCCGACTCTTTCAGTTTTTTATTAATATATGATTCTGCCTTCGGATCTTTTGATTTAATAATATCTTCTGCATCATTAAAAATATCCTGCATCACGGCAGGCTTGCTCATATAATATTGATAACTTTCTGTAAAAAGTTCTGCTTTTACATTATATTTTTTGAGAATAAACCGTGTGGCATTTTCTGCATTTATATTGGCTCCTATAGTATAACTCTGCTCGTTAATTGCAAAATCAGCAATCATGGCGGCCATCTTATCTTTGTCCAGCAGATGATCTGGTTTTGCAATGGCTTTACCACAGGATAAAGCAAGAGGAATTAGGATTAATGAAAGTATAAAATTCTTCATGTTAAAGTTGACCAATCAGGTTTTTCCATTTCAAATTTAAAACACCAAAAACGGCTTCTTTAATAATCCCACCATTCATTTTACTTACACCTTCTGTCCTGTCGGTAAAAATAATTGGCACTTCTACAATCTTTAGATTTTTACAAAATGCACGGTATTTCATCTCCACTTGGAAACCGTATCCTTTCAGTTTAATTTTATCCAAGCCAATGGCAACCAGCGTTTCTTTTTTAAAACATACAAATCCTGCCGTAGTATCGTGGATTGGTAATCCTAAAACAAACCTCACATATTTGGACGCAAAGTAAGATAACAAAACACGTCCCATAGGCCAGTTAACCACATTTACACCCTGCGAGTATCTGGATCCTACAGACATGTCTGCATTTTTACAGGCTTCAAATAATTTTATCAAATCTTTGGGATTGTGGGAAAAATCCGCATCCATCTCAAAAATATAATCATATCCGTTCGCAATCGCCCACTGGAAACCGTGGATATAGGCTTTGCCGAGACCATCTTTAACCTTCCTTACCGTCAGATGAAGCTGAACTGGATATCTTTCCCGGAGGTTTTTCACAATATCAGCGGTTCCGTCTGGAGAAGAATCGTCCACAACCAACACATGAAAATCCTGCTGCAAAGCAAAAACTGCCGAAATAATTCTCTCGATGTTTTCTTTTTCGTTATACGTTGGGATGATGACAAGTTTCTTCATTCGGCAAATAATTCGCAAAGATAATCTTTTAACCTTTAATTTTTTTTTGTGTGTTTGGAAATTAACTATTTTTAACCCAAAGATTTTAACGTATTATTTAACTATAAAGACAAGTGTTATTCTTATTTTTGCAAAAAATATAAAAGTTGATTCGGATTGCTGAACATAATGATTGGGTGATATACTGTATCGTGGGAAGTATTTTTGCATACATTATCCTGATGTCTGTTTTTCAGCGCGACGCTAATATCAAGGATTTTCTTACGCAGAAGGTGGATGACTCCAGCAATCTCTTGCCATCTTGGTTACTGATATCCATCGTCAGAAACATCGTGCTTGCCTTGTTGCTTTCACAGTTTGTCCCTATTGTTCCCAAGATATTTTCTGACATACAGGTGGCAGACTTACAGCTCAACAAATTTGGTTTTACCTTTCTTGCGCTTTTAATATTTGACCTTATCCGTAATATCTTGACTTATCTCTTTTATGCTGGCACAGGAAGTGCCAAAAACCTTAAAGGTCTTACTTTGGTTTCTAGTAAGTATTATTTTTTAGAATCGATCGGATTTTTTGTAGGAGGCTTTGTTTTATTTTATTACCCGATAGATCTTGTGAGTTACTTCTATATCATTATTTTGACTATTCTGGGATCATTTGTCCTAAAAAATCTGATATACCTGTTTCACAATCAGCCTGTATTGCCGGAAAAATGGTATTATAAATTTTTGTATATTTGCACGCTCCAAATAGTACCCGTTTTAGTACTCTGGAAGTTTCTGTTTTTTTAAATGTAATAGTCTCATTTTAAGATGAAAATCAAATCTATTTTAGTTTCACAGCCCGCGCCTAATGAGTCTTCTCCATATCTGGAATTGGCCAAAAAAGAGAAAATCAAAATTGATTTCCGGCCATTTATACAGGTAGAAGGCGTAGATGCCAAAGACTTAAGGACTCAAAAAATAGACCTATCACAGTTCACAGGTATCATTTTCACCAGCAAAAATGCCATAGATCATTATTTCCGACTTGCAGAAGAGATGCGTTTCACAGTGCCAGATACCATGAGGTACATTTGCCAGTCCGAAGCTATCGCCAACTACCTGCAGAAACATATTGTTTACAGGAAAAGGAAAATCAGTTTTGGGGAGAAACATTTTTCAGATTTGACTCCATTGTTTAAAAAACATCCCACCGAAAAATATCTTTTGCCATCTTCTGATATTTTAAGTCCCGAGATCCCAAAAGTTCTGGATGCAGCCAACATAGACTGGACAAGAGCCATAATGTACAAAACAGTTTCTAGTGATTTGACCGATATTGATATCAAAGAGTACGATATGCTTGTATTCTTTAGCCACCCAGGCATCAAATCTTTGGGCGTTAATTTCCCTGATTTTAAACAAGGTGATACAAAAATTGCAGTTTTTGGAACCACAACACAAGCCGCGGCAGAAGAAGCCGGATTAAAAGTCAATGTAATGGCACCTACAAAGGAAAACCCATCTATGACGATGGCTATAGAAAAATATATCAAAACAGTTAATAAGTAATTAATTGTTGACATCCTCCTAAACCGTCTTCTCCTGCAGAAGATGGTTTTTTGTTTACATTTGTTTAATCTGAAATAACTTCAGAATAATATTTTGATTGAAATAATGAATGCTCCACAAGCAAAAAAAATAGAAAAGATCCTTGATAATCACGGCGACAAAAGAATCGATCCTTATTTCTGGATGAACGAGCGGGACAAACCCGAGGTCGTTCAATATCTGGAAGAAGAAAACGCCTACGCCGATTTTGTAATGAAGGATACCGAAGATCTTCAAAATGAACTTTACGAAGAAATGAAGGCTCGTTATAAAAAAGATGATGAATCTTTGCCGTATTTCTTTAATGGATATTGGTACATCGTTCGCTACGAATCGGGGAAAGAATATCCCATATTTTCAAGGAAATTTCAATCTTTGGAAAGTGAGGAAGAGATGCTGTTGGATGTGAACCAACTGGCAGAGGGCGAATCTTTTTTTGACACCGGCAGCATCTCTGTAAGCGTGAAGAATGACCTTCTCGCCTATTCTACAGACAATGTGGGCAGAAGGATTTACAATATCTATTTTAAGAATATCAAAACTGGGGAGATCTATCCAGATTTTATAGAGAATACGACAGGGAAAGCCGTTTGGGCCAATGACAACCAACACGTTTTCTATATTAGAAAAGATGAAAGTTTGCGGGCGTTCCAGATTTACAGGCACCAACTGGGAACCGACCCCAAAGATGATGTTTTGATCTTTCACGAAGAAGATGAAACATTTGATGTTAGTTTATTCAAAACCAAATCATTAGAATACATTTTCATTGCTACATCATCTACAAACGAAGACGAAATGCGGTTTATCCCTTCCAATGATGTTTTTGCCGAGTGGACAATTGTGCAGCCAAGAACTGAAGACTTGGAATATTCTGTAGAACATTACGGGGAGGATTTGTACATCATTACCAATGCTGACGGCGCCACCAATTTCAAAATTGTGAAAACCAAAGTCCAAAATCCTTCTTTGGAAAACTGGGTGGATTTTATCCCACACAGGGAAAATGTATTGCTGGAGGGTTTTGAAATCTTCAAAAATCATTTTGTAACCGAAGAGCGCGAAAAAGGTCTTTTACAAATTAATATCATTGATAATCAGAACAATATCTCTTATTACCTTCCATTCTCCGACCCGACTTACACAGCATATATTGGTATTAATATGGAGTTTGACACCAGTATCTTGCGATTTGGATACACCTCTTTAACCAAACCATCTTCTACATATGAGTATAATATGAAGGAAAAAACCACAACACTTCTCAAACAACAGGAAGTCTTGGGTGGACACTTTTTCCCCGAAAATTATACCTCCGAAAGAATCTGGGCCACTGCAAGAGACGGACAACACGTGGCTATTTCTTTGGTTTATCATAAAGACACCAAAAAATCCGCAGACACCCCCCTTTTACTTTACGGTTACGGAAGTTATGGTCACACCGTGGATGCGAGTTTTTCAAGCGTAAGGTTATCTCTTTTAGACAGAGGTTTTATCTATGCCATTGCCCACATCCGTGGTGGAGAATATCTTGGCAGAGAATGGTATGAAGATGGAAAAATGTTGCAAAAAAAGAATACATTTTTTGATTTTATAGATGCAGCAAAACATTTGATTTCAATCAATTACACATCCCCAAAACACCTATACGCCATGGGCGGCAGTGCAGGAGGTTTGTTGATGGGCGCGGTGATGAATTATAATCCCGAACTCTTCCACGGTATTGTGGCACAGGTTCCTTTTGTAGATGTGGTTACTACAATGCTGGATGAGACCATTCCTTTGACAACCGGGGAATATGACGAATGGGGAAACCCTAATGATAAGGCATATTATGAGTATATGAAATCCTATTCGCCTTATGATAATATCGAAGCTAAAGATTATCCAAATACATTGATTACGACAGGGTTCCATGATTCTCAGGTACAATATTGGGAGCCAGCAAAATGGACTGCAAAACTGAGAGATTTGAAAACGGACAACAACATCCTGATTTTCAAAACGGATATGAGTTCTGGTCACGGAGGTGCAAGCGGAAGATTTGAAAGCCTGAAAGAAATCGCTTTGGAGTATGCTTTTCTTTTGAAAATAGATAGTCAATCATAGGAGATTAACAATAAATCTGAGGGAAACGGATGGATAATCTGGCAAAGAACAAAACGAGTAAAAAAATAATGAAATTAAATGATTGCTTGATGAATGGATAATGAGAAAGTAGAACTTTCTTATCATTCATCATCTATCAATTACTATCTAAAACTATGAGCGAAGCAGAAATCTGGAAAAAAATAGAACTCTTTTTTGAGGACAACTTCCAAACGGAGAAGAATCCGCCCATCGAAACGATTTTGTTTTTAATTGGCATTCAAGAATTAGGAAGTGGTCAGCAAAAATTTACTAAGGATGACAAAGTTAACCTCATTCATATCGCGGTTTGCCGACTGCTAGAGCCTTTTGGTTATTATAAATTCAGCCATTATAACGAAGGCTGGCCGGAGTTTGAAAAACTGGAAGATTTGCCCGAACTAAAACCCAACGAGCAGTCGCTTCTAATGAAAAAAGCAATCATCCAATATTTTGAAGATGAGGAAATTAACCTTAATTAGTTATTTCTCTTGTACGAGATCTTCAAGCTGGTTAAGTCCCATTTTGAAACCTTCTTCAAAACCCATTTCGATAATCCGCTTCATCTCTTCGGCAGAATTAAAACTGAGGTTAAAGGTCATTTTGGTGCCTTCATCAATTCCGGTAAACCCAATCAGCCAGGATGTTTGTGGTAGATCTGTGCGGACCATACCTTTGTCATCTGCAAAAGCATCGGTAGATGCAATGCTGCGGTGAGGCGTTATTTCGCCATAACCTACAACACCAAAATGTTTTTCCCCAGTTGGTCCTTTCATCGCATACAGCCAGGTTCCGTTTTCCCGAAAATCCATTTTATCGGTTTCGCACTGCCATGGTTTCGGTGCCCACCATTGGTCTAATAGCTCGGATTTTGTAAAATAATCCCAAAGTGTTGAGACATCGGCTTTATAAACTTTCATAACAAAAATTCCGTTTTCTGAATCCTTGTTAAATGTAATTTCTGAATTCATACCATTCAATTTTATATAGTTCCTATAGATTTGTGATTAATGACCTATTTTTTCAAAAAAACATCCTTCCAATTACAATGAGCTAGATTAACTGCATCTGATTGAGTTTGTCCCAAAATTATAAAGAGTCTGAACTGAAGATAATTTTAATCAAGTGCATTATAAAATTAATAATAAAAATCACACCAAATATTCCTATGGCAACATTTTTGATATTCACAATAAAATGTTAAAAAAGTTTGTTTTAAGAAATATTTAATAATTACAAAGGGTTATTTTTATTGTTATATTCTTAAAAAGAGTAATTTTAACTTTTCAAAACTAAAATTTAAAATGAATAATAAATTCATTCCTATTATCTCAATTTTTATGACGATCTCTCTGGTAGTTTTCGTCTCACTTCAGTTATACTGGATAAAGGAATTATACAGCGCATTGCAACAGGATTTTTCTAATAAAGTTTATACCGCTTTGGAAACCTCTACCGAAAAAATCAATACGCTGGAAGCTAACAAATTCTGGAATGAGAATTATAAAAATTTGGGTAAAGAGATTGCAGCAAACAGCAAACAGCCCAATAAGACTTACATACAACAAAATACGGAGTCTGGTAAAAAGTCCAACATCCTGTTTCAGACAAGTATTGTTGAAAAACAGAGTCTACCCATTTCATCAAAAGGCGATTCGCTCAACGTAACCACACTTTACAAAGACGAAGGCCAATTGAATGTCAAAAGAGCAACGCCAGAACCTTTAACGACAGTTCTCAGCAAAGATTTGGATAACAACAGTTACCAGATGAAGGCTTTTGTTCGTCTTAATGCGTCCAATTTGCCCATTAACAAAAGAACGAACAACAAAATGCTGGACTCTGTAATTACCAAAGAACTTAAATTAAAAGGTATTGATACAAAATTTGGTTTTGGTATTATAGATAAACACAACAAGCTTACACCGATTGCTAACAATATCTATCTGGATCAAAAGGATAAGACTAATTACACCTATCCTATTTTTACAGATAGTAAAGATGCTACGCTTTACACATTAGCTCTGGTTTTCCCAAGGAAAGATTATTCCCTTGTCAAGCATAATTTGCCTATGCTTCTGGGCACTTTTATATCGTTGCTTACTATATTGGGCATCTATATTATTTCAATTAACTATATGATGCGTCAGAAAAAAATTGCAGAGATTAAGACCGACTTTATCAATAATATGTCGCATGAATTCAAGACACCACTGGCAACCATTTCCGTAGCAACGGATTCTTTAGCCAACGATAAAATTGCTACAGATCCCGACAAGGTGAAGTATTATTCGGGTTTGATAAAGCAGGAAAACCTGAGAATGAAAAAACAAGTAGAGACGGTCCTTAATATGTCTAAACTGGAACGGAACGAAATGCCTCTATACCTGAAAGAAACCAATGTACGGGAACTTATTAAAAAAATTGCTGAATCCTTCCGACTGATTGTGGACGAACGCAAAGGCAGTTTGACCACGCAGTTTGACGCTACCAAATACAACTTCAGGATTGATGAGTTTCATATTTCCAATGCATTAATCAACCTTTTGGACAATGCCAATAAATATTCACCCGAAACACCCGAAATCAAATTGACAACTAGGAATGAAGGCAATTGGTATGTCATCGAAATATCTGATAAAGGCATGGGAATGGATGCGGTGAATAAAAATAAAATATTTGAAAAATTCTTCCGCGAGGAAACAGGAAACATCCACAATGTAAAAGGGCAAGGGCTAGGATTGTCTTATGTTAAGAAAATAGTGGAAATTCATAAAGGCCAGATTCATGTAGATTCGCACAAAGGAAAGGGCAGCACGTTTACCATCAAACTCCCCATGGTGTAATAAAAACCATCGCTGACGAATGATAATCAATTAACTAATTAATCCCTTGCCGTAAACAAAAAATTAAAGTAAATAAGTATACAACAATTAATCAATTATAAATATCAACCATCAATTATAAAGCTATGAGCAACAGAATATTATTAGTAGAAGACGACCAAAGTTTTGGAGCCGTTCTCAAAGATTACCTAACCATTAATAACTTCGAGGTGACATTGGCTACCGACGGAGAAATGGGACTGAAGGAGTTTACAGAAAAAGAATTTGACATCTGCATTTTTGATGTGATGATGCCGAAAAAAGACGGTTTTTCTCTAGCAGAGGACGTAAAAAAAATCGATAAAAATACGCCAATCATCTTCCTGACTGCGAGAAACATGCGCGAAGACATCCTGAAAGGTTATCAGATTGGCGCAGACGATTACATTACAAAACCATTTGATACCGAACTTCTTTTATATAAAATTAAAGCTATTTTACAGAGAAGTGCCGTTTTGGAAAACGAAGATCAGGAGCAGTTCAAAATCAGCAATATTTTCTTTGATTCTATGCTGAGACAGCTAAGAGTTGGCGAGAACGAATACAAACTTTCACCAAAAGAAAACGAACTTCTTAAATTGCTATGCTTGCACAGAAACGACTTTATGCCGAGAGATCTGGCACTTAGAAAAATCTGGAAAAAAGAAAATTATTTCACGGCGAGAAGTATGGACGTTTATATCGCCAAATTGAGAAAACTTTTGAAAGACGACGATGGTTTAGAAATCATCAATGTTCACGGAGAAGGCTTCAGACTTTTGGTCAAAAATCCTTAAGATTGACAAAAATAAAAACCCATTCATGATTTGAATGGGTTTTTATAATTAAGCTTAGTTGGTGGCCATTTTGGCTGCGGCATTATTCAGGATTTGGTCTTTAACCTCTGCGTTTTTCAGCCATTCTGAGCTGGCCATATAGTTCTGATCCGGATAATAGATAAACAGACATGTGCGGTCTTTTATTTTATCAATAATAGGCTTTGCCAGTTCTCGCGGAACCGCAGGGCAACCCCAGCTTCTGCCCAATCTTTTTTCAGATTTGATAAAATCTTCGCTCACATAATTGGCACCATGCATCACAATACACCGTTCCAATGCAGCATCATTATAACCTTTATCCATACCAAATAATCTGAGGGAATAGCCATTATCACCATTATAGGTCTGCTCCGTAATGTAAAAGCCAAGGCTTGACTGGTGAGAATCCTCTGTATTGGAAAAACTGGTTGCATACTCATCGCCAGTCCCTTTACCATGGGCTACAAGCGAATTAAACAATACTTTTTTCTCATCAAGGTCAAACACCCAAAGCCTCTTTTTGCAAGAAGACAAACTGAAATCGCAAACAGACAGCAAATGTGCCGAAGCATCCAATTTACCAGATTTTTTTAAATTTTGGAATCCTAGAAACGCTTTTTCGAAGACTTCAAAATTCAATTTTTCATCCGTAAACTGAATCTCATTGTACAATTGTTCTGCAGAGCTCATTGATGAGAAATTCTTTTTGGGACTTAGTTTAACTTCTTTGGCAACCGTCTTTTTCTCTTCGTTCTTGAATTCAATTTTTGCAAGATAAAAAGATGTTGTAACCAAATAAACCAAGCCTAACAATAATGGGAATTTCTTCATTAATTAATAATATTAAGTTTTTATTTTAGTCAGGCAAAAGTATATATAAATCATTTTCAGATTGTTATAACTCTTTTTTTTAACTTTTTTTTAGCACACTTTAACTTTAAAAGAATTATTGAACATGATTTTTATTAAGAACTTGTAATGAAAACGAATTTTAAAGTGATAAATTGCATTAAACTTTTTTTGAGAATGTCAACACTTAAAATTGCCGGTTTAAATCTGGATATTGTTTGGAAAAATAAGACAGACAATTTCAAAATTATTGAATCCGAATTTGCCTCCACAGAAGCAGACCTTTTTCTCTTGCCCGAAATGTTCTCAACAGGCTTTTGCATGGAAGCAGCCGAAGTGGCAGACAGAAAGCAGGAATCTCTCACATGGATGAAATCCTTTGCAAATCATAAAAACTCAGCAGTTGCAGGAAGCGCGTCCGTAGAAGATAATGGGAAATTCTATAACCGTTTTTACTTTGTTTTGCCAGACGGAAGTTTTGAATATTACGACAAAAAGCATCTATTCTCCTACTCTGGAGAAGATAAGATTTACAATGCCGGAACCGAAAGAAAAATTGTTGACTATAAGGGTTTCCGGATTCTGCTTCAGGTTTGTTTTGACTTGCGTTTCCCGGTTTTTTCTAGAAATCAGGATGATTATGACGCCGTGCTGTATGTTGCCAACTGGCCAAAATCTAGGGTTGATGCCTGGAAAACTCTTTTAAAAGCACGTTCGATTGAGAACCAAGCTTTCCTTTTTGGTCTTAACAGAATTGGAACTGATGGCTATAATCTTGATTATGAAGAAAGTTCACAGGTCTATTTCCCCGACGGGCGAGAATTATCTAAAAGACAAAACTACATCATCATCACAGAATGGAATCTTGATGAATTAAAGGAATTTCGCACAAAATTTCCTTTTTTGAAAGAGCATGATGATTTTGAACTGAAATAATTGATTAATTGGAATACTGATTAAGAAGCCCAACCAGCGAGTTAACATCATGCACGCCGCTTTCCTTCCACAGCATCTGGCCATTCTTAAAAATTGCTAGCGTAGGAACGCCTCTCACGCTATATTCATTAGCAATGGATGGAAACTGATCGATGTCGATTTTAACAATTCTAGCTTTATCGCCCACCTGTTCTTTCACACTTGTGAGAACGGAAGACTGCACTTTACAAGGCTGGCACCAAGTGGCGAAAAAATCGATTAAAACCGGACGTTCGGACTGTATCAATTCCTGAAATTTCTGTGACATGATAATGGAAATTAAATATTAAGTTTAGAAAATAAACTCTCCGAAAAATCTCAGAATGACATTTATAATACTGATAATTAAGCCACTGTCAGAACGAGGTTCTCGAAGCCTTTACAAATTCTAAAGAGTTTTACTTTGGCAAACAAAATTGCTGAGCGGTACTATTTCGGTCTTTTTGATAGCATTGAAACCACCATCAATTTCCGTAAAATTCCTGTAACCTCTGGACTGCAAAATGCTTGCCGCAATCATGCTTCGGTAACCACCCGCGCAATGAATATAGAAGTGCTCTGCATGATCCAACGTTTTTGCCCAATCATTGATATAAGACAACGGTTTGCTATAGGCATCGTTGATGTGCTCCGATTCGTATTCTGACTCTTTTCTAACATCGATCACTTTTGCCTGATGATTATATTGTTTAGCAAATTCATCCGCAGAGATCCGTTGTATGGCATCACTCTCCTTCCCAGAATTTCTCCAAGCATCATAACCTCCGTCGAGATAACCGACAACATTGTCAAAACCCACACGGCTGAGTCTTGTAATAGCCTCTTCCTCCATTCCATTTTCGGTAATTAACAAAATAGGATGTTTTACATCCACAATCATGGCACCTACCCAAGGGGCAAAATCGCCTTTTATACCAATGTTTATAGAATTAGGAACAAAACCTTTGTGAAAATCGGCAGCTGATCTAGTATCTAAAATTAACGCGCCAGTTTCTTCTGCAACGGTTTCAAAATCATCTATAGACAATGGTTGCTTTCCCTTTTTGAGAACCTGGTCAAAACTTTCGTAACCAAATTTGTTCATGGCAACATTCATCCCAAAATATTTTGGAGGAGCCGTCAATCCGTCTAAAACTTCTTTAATAAAAGATGCTTTATCCGGCTGATTAAGCGCATAATTAGTCTTTTTCTGATTGCCTAGTGTATCTACCGTTTCCTTTTGCATATTCTTTCCACAAGCAGATCCAGCGCCATGTGCCGGATAAACAATCACCGAATCATCCAAAGGCATAATCTTATTCATTAAACTGTCATAAAGCATTCCCGCAAGATCTTTCTCACCAATTTCTCCTGCTTTTTGTGCCAAATCCGGTCGGCCTACATCTCCCAAAAACAAGGTATCACCAGAAAATATAGCCTTCTCTCTGCCATCCTCGTCAATTAGAAGAAACGTAGAACTTTCCAGCGTATGGCCTGGCGTGTGAAGAACTTTGATTTTTATTTTCCCTATCACAAAAACCTGCCCGTCTTCTGCTATAACAGCCTTAAAGTCCGGCTGAGCGGTAGGCCCATAAACGATTGGAGCACCTGTCTTAGCAGAAAGATCCAGGTGTCCCGAAACAAAATCTGCATGAAAATGGGTTTCAAAAATATATTTGAGCTTTACGTGATCTTTTTCCAGCCTATCAAGATAAGGTTTAATTTCTCTCAGAGGATCAATTATAGCCGCTTCGTTTTCTGAAACGATGTAGTAAGCACCTTGGGCTAGGCATCCGGTATATATTTGCTCAATGTTCATTTGGATCGTAATTTATTTCAAACTTTAAAAACTTACTGATAAGATCAGATCATTTACAAAGATGGGATTATTTGGAATAACTATAAATAATTTTTAAAAGATATTATGAATGATTCCAATCGAAAATCAAACACTTGTTCGATTTTGCGAATATACGGCAACTCTAATTAATATGGGAATTTTGGATAAATGTCATGTATGTGATCTTGATGTATTTGTTTTTCCCACAATTTAAAAAACTTAGTCATCAATTTAAATAAGAACCGAAAATTAAGCCTGGAAATCATAAATACATATTATGTTGACAATTCAGTCTTGTCCTTAAACATTCCCAAAACCCTACAACAAAAAAACCACCACATTTCTGTGATGGTTTGCTCCTCCTGCTGGGCTCGAACCAGCGACCCTCTGATTAACAGTCAGATGCTCTAACCAACTGAGCTAAGGAGGAATGTTTCTTTTTGCTTTAAGCGTGTGCAAATATAGAAACTTTTTTTATTCTTCCAAAACTTTTTCAGGAAGTTTTTTCAATTTTTTCTTTAGAATTTTCCGGTAATCCACTTAACGATGTCATTTCCAAATATTAACACCATAAGGCCTAAAAGAAAAATAACGCCTATCATCTGTGCATTTTCCAAAACTTTTTGCGGAACCGGCTTGCCAGTAACAATTTCCCATAGGGTAAACAGAACATGACCACCGTCCAATCCTGGGATTGGGATCAGGTTAAGGAAAGCCAACCAAACAGAAAACATCGCGGTAAAACCCCAGAAAAACTCCCAGTTGATGGTTTCCGGCATTTGTTTGATAATAGCGATAGGGCCACCCACTTTTTTATAACCCTTGGTTTTGTTGTTAAAAATAATCTTGAACTGCTTAATCTGCATCGTCAAGACATCAATGGTTCTCGTAAAACCTCTGGGAATAGCTTCCAAAAAGCTGTAATTTTTTGTAGTCTGGCTATTGTCAAGGTATTTTTGAGCAATCTTACTATCAAAAGCAAACCCTAACTTTCCTTCATCATTAACTTGTACAGAAACCGTCTGTGGTTGCTGATTTCTAATGATAGACAACTCTACCGATTTGCCTTTATTCTGCTTCAAAATATCACTCACTTGGTCGAAATAAGGTGTTGTTTTACCATTTACGCCCACTATTTCATCACCTTTCTTCAATCCTGCTTTTATCGCAGGTTGGTTAGCTAACAAACTATCTACGACTGTTGGAAAGCGGTTCATGAAATATAATTTGGCCTGATTGGCATGTAAAACTTCTGCCACACCGTCTTCATTCACGGGGAACGTTACTTCTTTACCATCTCTTAGAACCGTTACATTATCCGCAAATAGCATATTAACGGTAGATGTTTCCATTCTTTCCGCTGGTTTGCCATCAATTTTCAAAATTTTATCTCCGGTTTTCAATCCCATTTTTTGACCCGCATCGGAAACCGAAATACCATCTTGGAATTTTGAATTATCATGAAACGTTTCCCCTTTAAAATAAGACAAACTTGAGTAGATCAGCCACGCCAAAAAGAAATTAACCGTTACGCCGCCCATCATTATAATCAGTCTCTGCCAAGCCGGTTTTGCTCGGAACTCCCATGGTTGAGCCGGTTTTTTAAGCTGCTCGGTATCCATACTTTCGTCTACCATTCCGGCAATTTTCACATAACCACCAAATGGCAACCAGCCAATACCGTACTTCACGCCGTCATGTTTCCTCCAGTCGTTGTCTGGCAGCTGGCTAATATCAATCGGTTGGCTTACTTTTTTACCATCTACCACAACCTCTTCTTCGGTAGGCTGGTTGGGCGAAAAGAATTTGTATTGCCATTTCCCATTGATTTTCTTCATAGAGAAAATGGAAAAATAAGGATCGAAAAACAGAAAGAATTTGTCTACTTTGGTCTTGAACCATCTGGCCGGTAAAAAGTGGCCAATCTCGTGTAAAGTTACAAGTATAGAGATACTTAATATAAATTGAAATAATTGTGTAAGTGTCATTGATTAATGTTAATATTAAAGGTATGCAAAGGTAGTCATTTACTCAGAAACTATACCATTGCAGAATCTTTGTCAAAAAGTCATTAGTCCCTTCATAAAGCGCAATGATTTGGGCAGCTATTTCCGCCCTCCACTCCCGCTTTTTTGGTCGTCTTGCCTCCTCGCAAAAAGAGCTCCGTTCAGGTCGGGCTGCAGTTGGGGCGGTAGAACAACATTAATCTTATTAATTGTTACTCCCACAATACAAGTCCACTTATTAAGGCTTGTCGTTAACTTATTATTCATTATTTTTATGTCAAAATAATTGGGATTATGTCAAATATTCAGATGATTATAGAAGAGCGCGCTGCCGATATTGGAAACTTTCTAGTTGGTAGGCTATTACCGTTCTCGCAGAAGAGAAGTGTGGGGCCGTTTGTATTCATAGACCACATGGGACCTGCCGCGCTTAGAGATTTTGAAAACCTGGATGTGCCACCTCATCCCCACATTGGCCTGTCCACACTCACTTTCCTGTTCGAAGGAAGCATTATGCACCGAGATTCTCTAGGAAACGAGATCGAAATCCAAGAAGGTGCCGTGAACTGGATGACTGCTGGTAAAGGCGTAGCACACTCAGAGAGAACGCCGGAATACCTTAGAACCACAGATAAAAGCCTTCATGGGTTGCAGATTTGGGTCGCTCTGCCCAAGGAATTGGAAGATATGGAACCTGAATTTTTCCATATTAATAAAGAAGATATCCCAAGCTGGAAAGATAATGGTATCGATTATAAATTGATTGCAGGCGAAATCCTTGGCCGAAAATCGCCGGTGCCGGTCTATTCGCCATTGTACTTTCTCGAGGTTAAGAATATACTGCAAGAAGATAAAGAAATCATTTTGGGAGATTATCTTTTCGGAGAATCGTCGCTTTATATTCTAGAAGGCAACATCGAAAGTAAAGGCAACCTTTACAATCCCAAACATATCCTGATTGCAAAAGACACCAAGTTGTGTCATTTTACACTCAAGCCAAATTCCACCGTTTATATCTTCGGCGGAGAAGCTTTTCCGGAGCCAAGGCACATCTACTGGAATTTTGTTTCATCAGAAACAAAAACCATCGAAGAGGCCAAAACCAAATGGGCGAACCACGAGTTTCCAAAAGTAAAAAATGATGACGGATATGTTCCGCTTCCGCCACAGAATAAAAACCTGAAATTGAAGGAATGAAAAAACTAATTGCTTTTAACCTGGTATTCATATTGACATTAGCCAATTCCCAAGTTCACAGATTCTATTATGAATTAACCTATAAACCTACTAAAGACTCGGCAAAAACCGAAAAAGAAATTATGCTTCTGGACGTTGGGAAAGATGAATCGCTTTTTATGCCTTACAAACAATTGGATTATGATTCTACTTTGACAGCCGCAATTACGAAAGCACGAGAATTTGGAGCAAATGTTGACGAAACGCTGATGACAAGGAAACCACCAGTTTTGAGTTACAGAATCAGTAAGTTGAAAAATGGAACACTTCAATACAAGGATTATATCGGTCAGTCAGAATATTATTTCTATGAGGAGAAACCTGCTCTAAAGTGGAACATTACTCCCGAGAAAGAAAAAATAGGAATTTATCAATCCCAAAGAGCGACCACAGAATTTGGAGGCAGAAAATGGACCGCTTGGTTTACATCAGAAATTCCGATTCAGGATGGACCGTATAAGTTTTCTGGCTTGCCAGGATTGATTGTCAAAATTGAAGATGATGGACAAAACTATAGTTGGATATTGGATGGAAACAAAAAAATTAACCAAAACATTGACATCAATAAACTGAACTATCTTGAAGCTCAAATGGGAGAGGCAAAGAAAATAAGTAAAGAAGTTTTTGAAAAAAAACGTTATCAATATCGTAATAATCCAATGGGGCAGATGATGCAAATGTTTGATGAAAAAGACGCAGACTTGATGAAAAAGTTGAAAGAATTGGAAGCCGAGGAAAAAGTAAAGCTTGCGCACTACAGTAATGCAGTTGAAATCTAATTTAAATAACTCCTTTATGACAGAATTGATATCATATCAAAAGCAAGAAAAAAAAAGCATCCCTGAAAATTAGGGATGCTTTTGTATGTTGTGATATGGTGCAGAAACTAGAAGTTGAAAGAAACCCCGATACTACCGTTGTTCCCAGCCTCGATATAAGCACCGATATTATCGTTGAAGAAGTATCTTACACCTAAGTGAACGCCAAGACCAAAATCTCTACCCAATACACCTAGATCCACACCTGGATAAATATCCCATTGGCTAGGTAAATTCAAAGGATCTTGCAAGTGGAAATTCACACGACCAAAGATGA
Source organism: Epilithonimonas sp. (assembly GCF_056329745.1). Taxonomy (NCBI): domain Bacteria; kingdom Pseudomonadati; phylum Bacteroidota; class Flavobacteriia; order Flavobacteriales; family Weeksellaceae; genus Epilithonimonas; species Epilithonimonas sp. The sequence goes on from NZ_JBWEYV010000002.1 coordinate 250,479, forward strand.
AAAAATTATTATCCTTATTATCGTCTTTGTAACCGCTGAAATAAATATTGGCACCACCACCTAGTGATACAATTTTTGATAAACCATAATCATAGGTTCCTGTAATTCCCGTACCATTTCCCCAAGCATTAAGACCTACCTGAAGTTTTTGGTCACCTTTACCTGTCCATGCCTGTGCATAAGACAAAACGCCGGCAAAAAGCCCGATTGTTAATAATAGTTTTTTCATAAAAGATAAGTTTATTTTATTCGTATGAAAAACTCAGTATCAAAAATAAGACCAAGAGAACACCAATAGGAGAAAACAGGCTTATAGATTTTGATTTGACGTTTTTTTACTCTGATCTCCAAAGGAAAACAGCAGATAAAAAAGAAACGGTAAAATAAAAATGCTTCCCAACAACAATGCCCAAGCTAAAGACGCAATAGCTTTTGGTGCTGCACTCTCGTCAAAGAGAGAGAGGGATGATCCATCTGCAAACAATATAATATCTGGATTGTGCTGATAAGTAGCAGCCACCAAAATCATCACCACCTGGAAACCTCCTAAAAAACGAACCAAAAGGAAATTTTTCTTCTTGATTGCTTCGTTTGTAAACAAAAGACTGATGGTTGCCACTGTAATTACAATGATTCCTAACGCTTTGGAAAAAACCCAATGCATTAAGGGAATACTGGAATAATAAGCACTCAGAAAAACCAAAATTCCGGTAAGTACTACATAAACTGCAGTTTGCCTTGCTTTGCGGATCATAATGGGTAAAGCATCGCTCATGCGCGCTTCGTAAAGAGAAAACAAAGAGGCCAGATATGCGCACAAGGCAACTGTAAAAAGCCCCACGCAAACTCCAAAAAGATTAAACCAACTGAAAATATACAGACTCAGGAAATCCTTGGCTTCTGTATCAATGGCTCGCGAAATGGTGGCTGCGGCCAAAATCCCCAAGAAAAACGGTGTAAACAGGCTGGAATAGTAAAAAATCCTGGCGTAGATTTTTTGCCAACTGTCATCTACAGCGTCATAATTGCGGAATGTAAATGCGGTTCCTCTAGCAATAATCCCAATCAGCATTAGGACCAGCGGAATATGAAGATAAGTGGAAACGGTAGTATAGATGGTGGGGAAACCTACAAAAAGAATCACCACAGCAATAATCAGCCACATATGGTTAGCTTCCCAAATTGGAGCAATAGATTTCGACATAATTTTCTCGGTTTTGCTCCGGTAAGACTTTCTGGAAAACAGTTCTACAATCCCAACACCAAAATCTGCACCACCCATTATGACATAAAGGCAGATGGAGACCCAAAGAAATGCAATAACAACGTAAATCATAATTTCTTGTTTTTAGGATTAAAATTGGGATCGGTAGGATCATATAATTTCGGAACCATTTTGATTTGGCGCAGCAATAAGAATATGATAATTAATGATAATGAAATGAATACCAATGTGAAAAAGTAAAACGAATATTGGATCCCAGGCATTGGCGTTACCGCATCCACCGTTTTCATAATCCCGTAAATAATCCACGGTTGCCGGCCAACTTCGGTCACTGTCCAGCCAGCCTCCAGGGCAATATACCCGAATGGAATAGCAATCACAAACATCTTGAGAAACCAGTGTTTACCAAGCCATTCTTTTTTCCAAAAATTGGCTATTAAGAAAAGGATCCCAATAATCATCATCACAACGCCAAAGAAAATCATGATCTGAAAAGCATAATGGACAACCGCTACCGGAGGCCAATGATCCTTAGGAAAATCCTTAAGTCCTTTTACCTCCGCATCAAAATCACCAAAAGCCAGAAAACTGAGAACTTTCGGGACTTTTATCGCATATTTTATTTGCTCATTCTGCTCGTCAGGAACACCACCAATCACAAAACTTGCTTCTTTCTCCGTTTCAAAATGTGCTTCCATAGCGGCCAGTTTTATGGGCTGCCTTTCGGCTACGGATTTTGCCGCCACATCGCCGCTTATGGGAGCTAGCAAAGCCCCTATAACAGCAAAGCCAGCAGAAATCCTGAAAGCTTTTGTATGGAAACTGACATTCTTTTTCTTCATGATCATAAAGGCATGAACGCCTGCTACCGCAAAACCCGTTGCTGCAAATGCGGCCACCGTCATATGAAATGATTGCGGAAACCAAGCTTCGTTGAACATTGCTTTTATAGGATCTATGTTGACGTATTTTCCATTGATGTAATCAAAACCTGCCGGGCTGTTCATCCACGCATTGGCTGCTACCACAAGAATCCCCGAAGCTAATCCGCTGACACCCACTACAACACCACAAAACCAATGGAACCATTTGTTAAACCTTTCCCATCCATAGAGGAAAAAGCCAATCGCAATAGCTTCTATAAAAAATGCGGTTCCCTCCAATGAAAACGGCATTCCGAAAATTGGTCCGGCGTGTTCCATAAATTTTGGCCAAAGTAGGCCCAGTTCAAAGGAAAGCATTGTCCCGGAAACGGCTCCAGTTGCAAAAAGAATTGCCACACCCTTGCTCCAGGCTTTTGTAACGCCTTTGTAAACTTCGTCTCTAGTTGTTAGGTACTTGTAATGGGAAAAAGCCATCAGAAAAGGCATCACCATCCCAACACAGGAAAATATAATGTGGAAGCCCAAAGACATTGCCATCTGAGACCGGGCCGCTAGGAAATCATCCATAATCTCAATTTTGATCGTAAAGTTAGGGTTTTAAACTCAAAAAAAACATCTAGTAACATTAAAAGAACGTTTGTATCCCAAAAACTAATTGAAATCAAATCGTTGATTTTTCTTAAATTTGCTGGTCTTATAGATTCTTTCTGTAAGATTAATTTCATTAAAACCTAACGAATGTTACCAAAAATAAATCCTATACAAACTGCATCCTGGAAGGCCCTTGACCAACATTTTGCCAATAATAATTTCGAATTGAGGACTTTGTTCCAGTACAATCCCAATCGTTTTCAGGAGTTTTCTATCCAGAATGATTCTTATCTTTTTGATTATTCGAAGAATCTTGTGGATGCCAAAACCATGGAATTACTGCTAAATCTGGCAGAGGAAACGCAGCTGAAGGAAGCCATTGGAAAAATGTTTTCCGGTGATAAAATCAACGAAACCGAAGGAAGGGCTGTTTTACATACCGCTTTGAGGGATTTTTCTGATAAAGAAATTTTTGTAGATGGCGAAAACATCAAACCCGGGATCAAGAAAGTGATGGATCATATGAAAGCATTTTCGGAGTCTGTTATTTCCGGTTCGCACAAAGGTTTTACAGGGAAAGAAATTACCGATGTTGTCAATATAGGAATTGGGGGATCTGATCTTGGACCGGTGATGGTCTGCTCTGCCCTCAAGCATTTCAAAACAAGGCTTAATGTGCATTTTGTCTCTAATGTGGATGGCAATCATATCGCAGAAGTCGTCAAAAATCTGGATCCTGAAACCACTTTGTTCATCGTAGCTTCCAAGACTTTTACCACTCAGGAAACGATGACCAATGCCAATTCGGCAAAAGACTGGTTTTTGAAATCTGGTGCTAACAATGAAGATGTTGCGAAACACTTTGTGGCTTTGTCGACCAATATAGAAGCCGTTAAAGCTTTTGGGATTGCAGAAGAAAACATTTTCGAATTCTGGGATTGGGTTGGTGGCCGTTACTCGCTGTGGAGTGCCATTGGATTAAGCATTGTCTTGGCTGTTGGCTATGAGAATTTTGAACAATTATTAAAAGGTGCTTATGATACAGATGTCCATTTCCAAACCAAGGATTTTAAGGAAAATGTTCCAGTTTTGATGGCGTTATTGGGAATCTGGTACCGCAATTTTTATGCGGCAGGAACTTATGCTATCTTACCATACTCTCAGTATTTGGATCGTTTTGCGGCTTACTTGCAACAGGGCGATATGGAAAGTAACGGGAAATCTGTGGACAGGAATGGTGAATTTGTAGAATACGAAACAGGACCGATAATCTGGGGAGAACCTGGCACCAACGGGCAGCACGCATTTTATCAATTGATCCACCAAGGCACGGAATTGATACCGGCAGATTTTATTGCCTATGCCAAATCCAACAATGCAGTTTCTGACCATCAAGATAAGTTATTGGCGAACTTTTTTGCGCAGACCGAAGCATTGGCCTTCGGAAAAACAAAAGAAGAAGTGTTTGCAGAGCTGATGTCCACAGGCAAATCCGAAGAAGAAATTGAAAAACTTATCAGTTATAAAATTTTCGCCGGAGATACGCCAACCAATTCACTTCTATTTAAAGAACTGACACCGTTTTCATTAGGGCAACTAATTGCGCTTTATGAGCATAAAATATTTGTGCAAGGCGTGATCTGGAATATTTTCAGTTTTGACCAGTTTGGTGTAGAATTAGGAAAAGTTTTGGCCGGCGCCATACTTCCGGAATTGGAATCCGAAGGTAAGGTGGAGACCCACGACAGTTCTACCAATGGCCTTATTAATTATTATAAATCAAACAGATAGGATTTTTTCATTAATTTTGATTAAAACTTAAATGCGATGACACAGATTACCATCCAACTGAAAGATAAAGAAGAGCAAACATTTGTAGAAACCTTCCTCAAAAAGATGAAAATCCGTTTTGAAAAGAACGAAGAGGATGATTTTGAATTGACGGATGAGATGAAAAGAGTGATTGATGAGCGATTGAAAGAAGATAAAAGTAAAGCCGTTGATGCAGGAGAATCTTTAAGAAAAATCCGAGCAAAGTATGGATTATGATATGAAATTTTTGCTTTCGGCAGAATTAGATATCGAGAATGCTACAGATTATTACGCAAACATTTCAGTAAGAGTTTTAAAAAGCTTTAATAAAAGATTGGATGAGGCATTATTAAAAATCTCAATCAATCCATTTTTTCAAAGGAAATATGGAGATGTTCGTTTTTTGACATTGAAAAAATTTCCATTCATTGTTTTATATGAAGTCGATGAGGAAATAAAAACAATCTATATACTTTCCGTTTTCAATACCAATCAAAACCCTGAAAAGTATCCTTAATAATAAATCTAAAAAGTAAAAAGAAAGAAAAATGGCACAAATCTTAGACGGACTGAAGGTCTCAAAAGAAGTAAAGGCTGAAATTAAAGATGAAGTTCAGAAAATCCAGTCCAACAAAAGGCGCGCTCCACATCTGGTAGCGATTCTCGTTGGAAACAATGGCGCCAGCAAGGCTTATGTAAACAGCAAAGTGAAGGATTGTGAAGAAGTGGGTTTCAGCTCATCATTAATCAAATTTCCAAGCACGGTTTCGGAAGCGGAATTGTTGGAAAAGATTGATGAGCTCAACAAATCCAAAGATGTGGACGGATTCATCGTACAACTGCCTTTGCCAAAACAGATTGACCAGGAAAAAATTATTATGGCAATTGACCCAAGAAAAGATGTAGACGGTTTCCACCCGGAAAATTTTGGGAAAATGGCCCTGGAAATGGACACTTTTTTACCGGCAACGCCTTTCGGGATTTTAACTTTGCTGGAGCGTTATAATATTGAGACCAAAGGAAAAAACTGCGTTATCATCGGCAGAAGCCGTATTGTTGGGAAACCAATGAGCATCCTGATGGGAAGAAAAGATTTCCCGGGGAATTCTACCGTAACGCTAACGCACTCTTACACAGAGCATATAGAAGAATATACAAAACAGGCAGACATTGTGATAACAGCCCTTGGCGACCCACACTTCCTGAAAGCCGAAATGATAAAAGACGGTGCTGTGATTGTAGATGTTGGCATCACAAGGGTAGATGATAATTCTGAGAAAGGTTATCATTTGGCAGGGGATGTCGATTTTGACAGCTGTGCCGAGAAGGCAAGCTGGATAACGCCTGTGCCGGGAGGCGTAGGCCCAATGACCCGCGCTATGCTGATGAAAAATACCATTATTGCTTACAAAACGTCTGTCTATAACGACTAAATCACAAATTAAATTTACTAAAAACCCTTCTCCTTTTGAAGCGGAATTTAGGACAGAATAATGACTAAAGAACAAGAAAATCAATTATTAAAAGAAGGAAAAATGCTCCCGGTGATGGAGCATTTTTACACCATTCAGGGCGAGGGATTCCACGCCGGGAAAGCGGCTTATTTTATCCGTTTGGGTGGCTGCGATGTTGGCTGCCACTGGTGTGATGTAAAGGAAAGTTGGGATCCCAAGCTGCATCCGCTGATGAATGCTGTAGAAATTGCAGAAACGGCTGCAAAATATTGCAAAACGATCGTTCTGACCGGAGGGGAACCGCTCATGTGGAACTTGGAAATCCTGACTTCCAAATTAAAGGAATTAGGCTGCACCATCCATATCGAAACGTCTGGTGCTTATCCCATGAGTGGACACTTGGACTGGATTACCCTTTCCCCAAAAAAAACAGGTCTTCCTTTGGATGATATTTATCAAAAGGCCAGTGAGCTGAAGGTGATTATCTTTAACAATAATGATTTTAAATTTGCTCAGGAACAAGCCGCAAAAGTATCAGAAGCTTGCGAACTTTACCTTCAGAGCGAATGGAGCAGACGCGATGCGATGTATCCAAAAATAACGGATTTTATCCTGGAACACCCAAGATGGAGGTCTTCTATCCAAACGCATAAGTATCTTAATATCCCTTAAATTTGATTTCTGATGCAACGACTTCGATATTCTAGATACTTTAAGGCATTTGTGATTTTACTGGACATGATTCTGGTATCATCTGTGTTTATATTGTGCTATTGGAGAAATTTCGAAGTAAAATATGATTCTGAATCGTTGGAGCAGAATGTGTTATCAATTTTATTGTTATGCTTTTTTTGGATCCTGTTAAGTGGCAGAACCAGACTATATTATGTCCCAAGACATGTCACTTACACCATATACCTTGAGCGGATTCTTATTCATGTATTTTTCTTTTTGCTTGGTGTTATCTTATTAGGGAAAGTGAGTAACAATAATTTTTTGAAGACCGAGCGGTTTTATCTGGCTCTGGCAATTTTAGTGGTTATTCTGCCCATAAAGTCATTAATATTTTTCTTGCTAAAGTATCTGCGCTCTGTTGGGATCAATCACCGGAACATTATGTTCATTGGAGAGAGCCCTTCCACCAATGTTTTGAGGGATATTATTAGCCAAAGAAAAGACTATGGCTATAAAGTTTTTGACTATAGCCGAGTTCATTATAATTTTGAAGAATTAACCACTTTTTGGAAACGTAATGGCATCCACACTGTTTTTTTACCTTCTGAAATTGCTTTAGAAAAAAAGTTCGAAAATGAACTGTTCCGGAATGCTGAACAGAATAAAATCAAAATTTCTCTGGTTCCGGATATTATTAAGAATACTTTTTCTGAGTATGAGTTTAACTATGTAGAAACTGTGCCTATTCTTTCGCAAGCTAAGAATCCACTTGATTTTTATACTAATTACACCATCAAGAGGCTTTTTGATATCGTATTTTCAAGTATTATATTAATTGGTATCTGCTCCTGGCTATTTCCAATCATTGCTTTATTTATAAAGATGGATGATCCAAAAGGCAATGTTTTTTTTTACCAAAAAAGATATGGTTTCCACGATGAAATTTTTGACTGTATCAAGTTTCGTACAATGAAAACTAACGAAGAATCTACCAATAAAACCACTTCTAAAAACGACAGCCGCATTACCAAAGTGGGCCGGTTCCTTCGCAAAACCAGCCTGGATGAGATGCCGCAGTTTATTAATGTTTTCCTCGGCGATATGTCTGTGGTTGGGCCTAGGCCACATATGCTTTTGGTAGATGATTACTACAAACCAAAAATTAGCCGATACAGTTTAAGAAGCACAGTAAAACCGGGTATCACAGGGCTTGCACAGGTTAATGGACTAAGAGGCGATGAGGGCGATATGAATATTGAAATGAAAAAAAGAATTCTTGCAGATACTTTTTATGTAAGAAATTGGAGTTTTAGTATGGATATTGTTATTATCCTCAAAACCATCGTGATCACAGCACTTGGTGATAAAAAAGCGCATTAATTTTATAATAAAAGAACCCGTAGTGCATTATAAAAAAGGTTACTCATAATACGAAAATTTCGTATAT